>JADHNY010000139.1 GCA_016779265.1 Pirellulales bacterium
GCTGGACGTGCGCTCTCGAAGGGCATCCACGCAACTGGCTACGCCGTCGGATACGGCACCACGTTCCCCGTAGTCCTCGTGGGTCGGCTGCTGCCCAAGAACAACCCTGTTGGCTACGGCTGCATCGACGGAGGTGCTGCCGGCCTCGATCTTGCTCGCCAGACGCTCGGCTACACGACTGCGGCAGCGGCAGAGCAGGTCGAAGAGGCAGCTCCCACGCTCGCCATCGCAGGTGGTCAAGCCTAAGTGTCCGAAGAGATACCGGGGCTGAAGAGAAACGGGGCCAACCCTGCAGATCTTCTGTCAGGCTGATCCCACGGCAGCTTGAGCCACTGGCATGCCTGCGATCCGCAACGCGAGAGACTCGGCACCACCGTTGCAGATAGCGCATCCGGTTTTGCTGACATAACCGCTCAGGTAAACGAAAGCGTCCCTGACGATTTCGGCGACTTGCGCGATCGTGTGTGCCATAGTCGAAGCAGAGGTTCGCGTCGCGATCACAGCGGCCTCTGCTCATCGACAATCTGGAGGGTGCTCACATGCGACGTTCGGACTTTGGCTACTTCTGTGCTGGTGTTGCCGTAGGTGCATTTGGCCACGCCGCCTACCCACAACTCAAAGAGAAGCTCGCCCCGTACCTCGCCGGTGCCCTTGTGTTTGCACAACAGGCCTTTGGAGACGCGATCAAAGGGGCCGCTGAAGCTGCTGAGGCAATGCAGCCTGGGGATGCGGGCGTCGGCCCAGAGTTTTTCTCCGCAGCTGATGACGCTCACGCCGGTGAGGCTGCCTAAGGTTGAGGACACGTTAAACACACGGTCGTTCGGCCGTCGTCAGGGATGGCAGAGCCATGGACGTCCGCGTCACATTTCCGCAACGAGGCGTGATCGACATCGACCATCCGATGTTTTGCGGGGATGACGAGACCTGCCGTCGGTTTGTGGCCGCACTCTTTTCCGTGGATGCTGTCTCACGGCTCCGCCTCAGCAGTCAGTCCGGTGGGCGGGCCACCGTCTGGTACGACGCTCGTAAAGCACCTGCTGCCGATGTTCTGCAGCGGCTCGCCACGCAACTGAAGGCCTCGAGCACCACGCACTCGCACACCCGTCAGACGTCGCTGGCTGGCCATCGCAGGCTCCGCACAGCCGCACCGCAGGCTCTGGCTCGTGACCGCCGTGGAATCGCCCACCTTGAGCGGCATGGCCTGGTCGTGTCGGGCTGGCGACTGGTCAACGCCCGAGTGGGACGGGCGACATTCCGCCACGCCGCCCTCTTTCGTCGCAGCGAACTCGCCCGCGAGATCGAACGGGAACTGTTGCGGGTGCTCGGCATCACGCGTTGTTCAAGCACACCGCTCCTCGGCACGCTGACCGTTGAACATGATCCGCGTGAGGTTTCCCGCGCACGGCTTGTGGAGCTGCTCGATGGTGCCCTCGTAGCCGCCACGATTCCAACAAAACGCGACCCCATCGATATGTCGCTGGCGGTCTGCACCGCATCAGTGCCTCTGGCACTCGCTGCCAGCACCACGGCTCCGGTCCTCCTTCCGCTGTCGGCGGCAGTCCTACTCTCCACGTCGCTTCCATTTCTGACCGGCTCCTTCCGCACCCTCGTCCGTCAGAGGCGACTGGGATGCGATGCGCTCGACTCCTTGGTGGTTGTGGGGTGCATCGCCACCATGCAGCTTGTCCCAGGAGCTGTGCTGTGCTGGTGCCTGTCGGTCGGTCGCACCCTGGTGAAACAAACAGAAAACCGATCCAAGACAATGCTCCGTTCGATCGCCGGCAAACAGCCTCAGGCTGTCTGGCTGGTCAGGCAGGGCGTCGAGATTCGTGTGGCACTCGATCGGCTTGAGCCGGGCGATGTGATTGTGGTGCACACCGGAGAGGTGATTCCTGTCGATGGTATCGTCGCCGAAGGACTTGCCAGCATCGACCAGCAGATGCTCACCGGCGAGACCACCCCTACCGAGAAAGGCCCGGGCGACCGCGTTTTTGCTGCCACCCTGGTGGTGGGAGGCAAGCTGTTTGTGGCCGTGGAAGCCCGAGGCGCCGACACGGCCGCCGCGCGGATTGGCCGGATTCTGCAGAACACTGCCGGCCACCGCCTTGAGCGCCAACAGACAGGCGAACGACTGGCCGACAACGCTGCCACGCCCATGATTGCCCTCGGTGCTGTGGGCTACGCCACCCTGGGACCCGCTGCTGCTGTGGCGGTCGTCAATGCCGACCTAGGCACTGGCATTCGCCTGGCCGCTCCTGCCGCGATGCTCAGTTCGATCGCCCTCTGTGCCAGCAAGGGCATCCTCGTCAAAGACGGGCAGGCACTTGAGCGGCTCGCCCACGTCGACACGGTCGTGTTCGACAAGACTGGCACCCTCACCCGTGAACAGCCGCTCGTCGGCGCGATTCATGCCGCCGACGGCTGGCATGCTGATGACATCCTGCGGTATGCCGCCGCGGCCGAGCAGCGGTTCCACCATCCCATCGCGCGAGCGATTCGTCAGGCTGCTGAAGCGAGTGGCCTCCAGCTTCCACAGGTCGCGAGCACTGAACTCCAGGTCGGCCTTGGTATCACCGTACAGATTCGTGATACGCAGACACTCGATCCAGAGCGTGACGCAGCGAAGAGCGGAGAACGGCAGGTTCGCGAGCGGACCGTGCATATTGGCAGCCGCAGGTTCTTGGAATCTGCAGGGATCTGCTTCGATGCAGCGACTCAAAGCCAGATCACACAGGCGGCCACCGCCGGCACGAGCGTTGTGTTCGTCGCAGTTGACCACCGGCTCGCTGGCCTGATCGAACTCGAGGCCGCGGTGCGACCAGAAGTGCGAGCCGTCATGGCTGGGCTGCGAGCACGGGGAGTCAAGCACCTGGTGATCCTCTCGGGTGACCAGGCGGCCCCGACCCGTCGTCTTGCGGAGCAACTCGGCATGGATCTCGCGTTTGCCGACGTGCTACCGGAGCAGAAGGCAGGCCACATTGAGCGACTCCAGCATGCCGGCAACAAGGTCTGCTTTATCGGCGACGGGATCAATGACGCCTTGGCCTTGAAGAAGGCTGACGTCTCGATCTCGCTGCGTGGCGCCGCGAGCATCGCCAGTGACACTGCCGAGATCCTGTTGCTCGATGAAGGGCTCGGCCGCCTGTGTGAGCTTCGTGACATCGCGACCGATCTTGACCGAAACGTCCGCCGCAGCTGGCGGATGCTGGTGGTACCAAACGCGGTCTGTGTGGCCGGCGTGTTCACGCTTGGCTGGGGCGTGATGGCGAGCGTGGTGCTCAACAACATCTCCGCATTGGCGGCCTTGGCGAATGGCCTCATCCCAATGCAGAAGGCGATCGCAACCGAACGAGCCCGCTCCACACCGCGGCCAGCACTTCCTCACGGCCGCACGAAACTCACCCCATCACCAGCTGCCGCAGCTCCTCGACTGCAGGTCGTCGACGCCGCGGCCGAGGCCTCTACGGCTTCCCTGCCTCAGCGGCAGCGTTCTCCCCAACACACCCTTGAACCGTCGGAGCTGCTGTGAAGAAGACCGCTTCCCCTCCCCCAGGCAACGGCCTCTCGATTCGCGTTGACGCTGTGCGACGACGTATCCGTCTCCGCTCGCCGATGCTGGCTCCCGGCCTTCCGGAAGACCGGCTGCGTCTGCTCTGCCGGGTGCTCGCCTGCCGTGACGTCGATGGGGTCGACCTCAACACCGCCATTGGGGAAGTTGTACTGCGGCTTTCTGATCCGGCGACCACCGGCAGGAGCATCCAAGCCACCCTCGCGGAACTGTCCGCTGGGATCCGCGGAGACCGGGCGAGCCTCTCTCCCGAGAGCCTTCCCAAAGACTGCCTGCGGCGGGGCGTGGTGAGCATTTCACGGTATGCGGGGCAGCTCTCCACCTGGCATATCGGCCTGGATGCCCCCGGTCGCATGCGGCTTCGTCATCCAGAACTCCGCCGCGATCGTGCCCTCGCCCGCAGCGTTGAACGCGTGCTTGTGGCGATGCCGGGTGTCCGTCAGGCCCGGATGGGACGCTGGCGAAGTGAAGTGATGGTGCTGCACGACCCAGAGGTGCTGGAAGCTGCACCGCTGATCTCAATCCTGCAGCACATGGTCGACACCCGCAGCACTATGCCGGCCGTGTCATCGACCAAGGGGATGCTCGCCTCCTCAGCCACGCTCGGCCTCGCCGCCGCGACCGACTTTGTCCTGCCGGGACTCGCACCGCTGACCTCGCTGGTACTCGTCGGCAAGAACGTGGGCACGATCTCCCGAGCGGCCGGTGACACGCTGCGGCGGCGTGTCGGCATGCCGACGGTGATGACGGCCATTCTGCTAGGCACCCTGGCCACGGGAAGTTTCATGGCCTCTGGCATCATGGCCTGGTCGTATGACTTCTGGAAACGACGTCACCGTCGTGATGTGGAGAGCGAGCGACGGCTGTTGCTCGAAGATGTCGCGCCGCTGCCGGAATGTTCTGCCCTGCTCGACGCCCACGGGCAGATTCATGTGAGGCCCGTCGAGGCTTCCCACCGCGGGAGCCTGCTGCAGGTTCACACTGAGCAGATGGTGCCGCTCGACGGCCAGGTGGTGGAAGGCTCGGCCATCGTCGATGCGCGTTTCCCAACCGGACGGGCAGGGATTGCCGTGGTGCGTCCGGGATCGCTGGTGTTTGCGGGCACGCTCGTACTCGAGGGTGGCATCACGATCAAAGCCCAACGTGACGCTCATGACAGCCGTATCGCGGGTATCGCACGAGCCATCGGCCGGGCCACACAACTGCTCCCCGGCCGACAAGCTCCCACCGCTCGCGCCGAAAAGTATGCCGAGGGCTTTGCCGGGCCGACGCTTGCCACAGCCGCCTTTGGCCTGATGACCGCTGACATCAGCGCAGCGATTGCCGTGATGCGACCTGACTACGCCAATGCGGAGGCGGTCTCCGTCTCGCTGTCTGATCTCGATGCGGTTTCCACCGCGATTGAACGTGGCTGTGTGCTCAAGACCGCAGGCCACCTCGACAAGCTCGCGGCCGCCGACACCCTGCTGCTGGTCGACCGTCCTGATCTCTGGCAGCGGCGGCTGGAGTGCCAGGTGGTCCCACTTGCTGAAGACACCAAACGCTCTGAATCCGCCGTTGCCGAGGCTGTTCGCTGGGCTGCCAGCCTGTCGCGACACCTTGCCGACGACCGAGCCGATGCCGCCGCGAGAGCCGCACGCGATCGTGGAATGCCGCTGCTGACCATGCTGCCGGAGCGTTTTGGAGACGACAGCGGCCTGGCCATCAGTACCAAACTCCGTGGCCGCACACTGACGCTTCGCGAACATCGCCCTGCATCGGCCGCACTGCCAGACCTGATCTTTGAGATTGATGACCAGCCGCTGATTCGTCTTGCGTTCGCAGCCGGACCACGTCTTCGCGTGAGCGATGCGATCGATCAACTGCTTGAGGCATGCGACCATGTCGGCCGCCTGCCGATGCGGGTCGTCCTCGTCACCGACCGAGGTGGCGACGAGGCTGCCGAGCGGACCGCGGCCCTGCATGCCGACACCTGGGAAACCGCACGCAGCGATGCCGCCATCGCCGCCGTCATTCAACGCCGCCGAGCGGCGGGCCAACAGGTCGCTTTGGCTGCTGACTGCCAAACGTTGCCGCTGTCTGCAAAGGCGGCAGCGGTCGCGATCGATCTCAGCGGTGATGCGGTCGACGTGCTCGCATCCCCAGCGGGGATTGTGGCATTGGCAGGTGAACCGACATCCCTCGCGGACCTCGTGATTGCGGCCAAGCAACGAAATGAACGGCTGGCTCGTTCACGCAAGATCTCGCTGTTGCCAAACATGGCCTGCGTTGCGGGCGCATTCCTCTTTGGCTTCACAAGCCTCGTGGTCGCCATTGTGAGCAACCTCGGCACCTTTGGCAGTTACACGATTTCGACGCAGTCTCTCCACGCCACACGCCGCTCCTTCTGGCTGCGGCATCGCATCCCGACTCGGCTCAACAGCACGATGCTGCCAAAGCCAGGGTTGCCAAAGGCGATGCTCTCCACCGCACCGCACGCTCCCACTGAAGGCACCGAGAATCCTGCCCATGCATAAAATGATCGAGAATCCGCCGGCGACGGCCACGACGCCAGAGCTACCCAACGCGCCGCAGCCCCTGCCGCCAGAGCAGGCCGTCGTGGTGACCGCAGAGCCACGCCGTAAGAAGCCCGACTTCGATGAACTCAACGAGCGGCTCCTCGACATGCCACGGGAGGTTGGCCTGTTGATGGTGTCGATCGGCGTGATCGGGGTCGCCCTGCCAGGCATCGTCGGCACGCCTGCCCTGCTCGCCGGTGGGCTGATGCTCTGGCCGCGTGGGTTTCGGGCGGTCAACAGCTGGGTGCGCAAACGGTTTCCGAAGACCCACGAGCATGGCGTTGAACAGCTGATTCGCTACCTCGATGACATGGAGCGGCGTTACCCATCGGAGCCAGAACGATAGCGGTGTCTCGGCAGCAGGTTGCACCTCCCGCCGCTGCTTGCATCCCGCGAGTTCCCTAAACAGACTTACAGTTCTGCGAAATTTTCTTGCAGACGACCTCGAACACCACGCCACGCGGGAGCCATCGCGAACCATGGACCAGAGCAACAACGAGCCCACAACAGCCAGCCGTCCTCTCACTGACTACGAGGCCCTGCAGGTTCGGCAGATCGCTGAATGGAAGAGCACATCTCCCAGCCGGCTCTCAGAGCTTGTCGACCTCGCCACCGCCCCACTGACCTGGGTTGTCGGCCACTTTATCCCCAAGGGTGTTGTGACCAAGCTTGTCACCTCCATGGAATCGATCGCGGAAAAAGCAGATTCTCAGCAAGAGGTGATGGAAGCTGCCAACGCCAGCGATGTGCTCGACCTGAAGAATCGGTCGCTCGAGGAGTGTGACCGACTGGCCAGCCGATTCAGCGCCCGTGCCGAACGGTTTGCGGTTGTGGAATCGACAGCAGCTGGTCTCGGCGGCCCGTTGTTTCATATCCCACAGCAGCTGATCGCCTCGCTGCGATCAATCATGCGGATTGGGCACTGCTACGGCTATCCACTCACACGACCTGTCGACCGCCTAGTGGTTATCGACATCCTCGAGATCGCCATGGTCCAGCAGCCGCCAGAGCGACAGGCGGTGCTACGAGATCTGTTTGAGGCTGCGGCAGCTCGTGAGTCGTCGCTGGAAGGCGAGGCCGACCTGATCGCTCGCACCAGCCGCAACATGATCGCGGAGGAGGCCCTCGACCTGGTGCCAGTCGTGGGCCCGGCAGTGAGTTTTCTTTTCGACTGCACGTTCATGCAGTCGGTCGACCAGACGGCTCATCGCGTCTTCCAGGAGCGCTGGCTGCGTCACAACGGGCTGGTCACGGCCATTCCGCCCGCCGAGGGCGTCTATCGCCGCAGCAGCCTGCAGGAGTTCGGGCTCGCTCTCGGGCAGCTGCTCTACACCAGCGGAGCGGTTGTGGGCTTCACCGCGACGTTCCCAGGAGCATTCGTTCAGAAGCTGGTTGGTCGACGGAAGTCTCCCGTGAGCCTTGGCTGTCGCCACGGCACTGACCGAGCGGTGGGAGATGCCCGACATTTCATCGCCGGTGTGAAGAACTCCTATGAGGAGAACGTCGAAGATCTTGCAGCCCCAGCGGCGACTTAGTCTTTCTGTAAGGGGCTAAAAATCCCGTTTTCATTTATTTGCAACTGTCCTCAGGCGGTACTAGAGTCGAAGAGACGGTATTGCCTTCCCGTTTTGCCTGTTTTGCCAAGGAAGCCTTTGAGATGAACGAAGAAACCACACCAGAGACGGCTCCTGAGGCTGCCCCCGAAGCTGCCGCCGCCCCAGAGGCCCAAGCCGCTGCTGCCGAAGCCGCAGCCACGGATGCCCCCGCTTCCTCCGATCCACTCTCTGCAGTGGCTGATGCAATGCAGTCAGCTGCATCGAGCGTTACCGAGGGTGCTTCGGCCGCTAAGGACGCTGCCGCGAAGGCCTTGCCTTCGGTCGGCCTGTTTGCCAATCGGCTGGTCTACACCACCTGCTACACGGTGTCGTACGGCGTCGTGTTCCCGTTGGCGTTGGTCGCGCTCTCGGTGCCTCAGAACAATCCGCTTGTGCATGGGCTCGTCGATGGCTCCCGGGCCGCACGCGGCAAGGTCGACGAGATTCTCGGCGGGCAGACTGATGCCGCGGAGGCTCCTGCCTCCTGATCGCGGCCGGCACGACCTGACCGACACGCTCGCATGCCGATACACCGCCTGCCTGGGTCTCCTCGGCAGTGCTTCCTCGGCGGTGCCGGTGACTCACCGAAAGAAATACTTCCAGCACGTCACGCATCATCAGGTGCGTGGCGTGCTGTTGCGTTTGAGGTGTGCAAGCATTGGCGAAGAAGACGCTTC
>JADHNY010000001.1 GCA_016779265.1 Pirellulales bacterium
CAGTGACTCTACGAGGGCCGACCCGACCATGATGACCGATCCCATCGCCGACATGCTCACGCGGATCCGCAATGCCGTTCGGATCGAGCGTGCCGTGATCGAACTGCCGACCTCAAAGGTCAAGCGGGGCGTGGCGGACGTTCTCAAACGTGAGGGCTTTATCTGGGATTGGCGGGAGGTTGAATCAGCCCCGGCGCCAAAGCTTCAGCTTGATCTGAAGTATGGTCCGAACGGAGAGCGGGTGATTCGGCACATTCGTCGCGTGAGTTCTCCCGGGCGTCGGATCTACAGCCGCTCGACTCGACTCCGCCCGGTGCTTGGTGGCCTTGGGATCTCGATCGTGTCGACCTCTGGTGGCGTGCTGAGTGATCGCGAAGCCCGGCAGAAGAAGCTGGGTGGCGAAGTCCTCGCTGAGCTGTGGTAGTCCGTTGAGGCGAGAGGGCGGCAGGCCCTGGCGTTACGAGTTGCATACATCTCCGAACACACGTTGGTGAACAAAGAAGAGATCGAGTCATGTCGCGAGTAGGAAAATCCCCCGTTCCGCTTCCCAAGGGCGTGAAGGCGTCGCTCGAGAATGGCGACTTTCGTGTTGAAGGTCCGCTTGGGAAGCTTGAGCTGCGCCCGCATCCGAATGTCCGCGTTGAGGTTGAGGACGCTGAAGTTCGGGTCACACGGCAGGACGACACGCGGATCTCGCGGAGTGTGCACGGTCTCACCCGGGCACTGATTGCGAATATGGTTGAGGGTGTTGAGAAGGGGTACGAGAAACGGCTTGAGGTGGTGGGGGTCGGTTACATCGCCGCTGTCCAGAATGCCGTTTTGCAGCTGCGTGTTGGCTTTGCCAACGAGTTGCAGGTGCCGATTCCGACAGGTCTGACGGTGACCTGCCCCGATCAAACGCACATTTCGATCAAAGGCATCGACAAGCAGCAGGTTGGCCAGTTCGCGGCCGAGGTGCGTGCCCTGCGGAAGCCCGAGCCCTATAAGGGGAAGGGCATTCGGTACGAGAACGAGCAGGTGCGGCGTAAGGCAGGTAAGGCAGTCACCAAGTAACGTAGGAAGGCACGCTGGCAGTTCAGCGAACAGGGCGGATCTGAAGCCACAGTTCGCACCAGCTTAGAAGCCTCGGCTGCTCGAGAGCCGACACCAAGCACGCAGCAACAAGCACACACAGCAACAAGCACACACAGACAGTACGACGGAATACGGGAAGAAGAGCAATGGACCACGCAAGAACGAACCTTCGCCAGCGGAATCGACGTCGCTTTCGCGTGCGGAAGCGTCTCAACGGCACTGCCGAGCGTCCTCGGCTGACGGTGTTTCGCTCCCACAAGCACATCTATGCACAGATTGTCGACGACACCAGTGGCCGCACGGTTGCCTCGGCGAGCACTGCGGACAAGTCGCTGCGTGATCAGTTTGGCTTTGGTGGTAACCGCACCGCGGCCGAGGCGATTGGCAAGGCTGTTGCAGAGCGAGCTCAGGCCGCTGGCGTCAAGCAGGTCTGCTTTGACCGCGGCAGCTTCCGCTATCACGGGCGAGTCGCTGCCCTCGCAGATGCGGCCCGCGCTGCGGGACTCGAGTTCTAAAGGCGTCTCACGGTAACCACGTAGGCCAGAACGGGCCCCGAAACAGACCATTTTTCATCGAGGAAGCAAGGGAACATGTCGTCAGGCAGAGAGCAGCGAAGCGGCGAGTTCAGCGAGCGTGTCGTCAAGGTCCGGCGGTGTGCCGCTGTGGTGAAGGGCGGCCGCCGTTTTAGCTTTGCCGGCCTCGTCGTGGTCGGAAACGGCCAGGGCAAGGTGGGGTGGGGCTATGGCAAGGCCAATGAGGTGCCGCCAGCTGTTGAGAAGGGCATCAAGGACGGGATGAAGAACCTCGTCGAGGTGCCACTCGCCGGTGGTACCATTCCGCATCGGGTCGTGGGTGTTAGCGGCACCAGCCGAGTGATCATGCTCCCGGCCAACCCTGGTACTGGCGTGATCGCTGGCGCTTCGGTGCGTGCGGTCTGCGAGTCGGCAGGTATTCAGGACGTGCTGACCAAGGCCCAAGGCTCAACAAACCCACTGAATCTCGTGAAGGCTGCGATCGACGCTCTGCGTCAGTTGCGGACACGCGATGAGGTTGAGCGGCTTCGCGGCGTCACCCTCAGTTAACCATTTAGGACGGCAGGGACCGCTGCCGGCAGCGGAGTGGATGGCGTTTCGTTTTTGAGACAGCCTGCTGCTCGCCACCAACACGTTTCGTTCAAATAGCGAAGGACTCTGTGCCATGCGTCTCGACGATGTCAACAAAGGGATTCACAAGAACCGTAAGCGGCTGCGGGTCGGCCGTGGTCCGGGATCTGGTCGTGGCAAGACATCTGGACGTGGTCACAAGGGCCAAGGGCAGCTCGCAGGCTGGTCAGCGTCGGCGATATTTGAAGGCGCTCGGATGCCGATCATTCGGCAGATTCCGAAACGTGGTTTCCACAATCGATTTGCTCGCGCGGTGTTCGCGGTGAACGTCGGCGAGATCGCGAAGGCGTTCCCCGCTGGAGCCGAAGTGACCCCTGAGACGCTCAAGGCGGCTGGGCTCGCTCGTGGCGTCTGGGACGAACTGAAGGTGCTCGGGCAGGGGGATGTTCCGCATGCCCTCAAGGTTTCAGCCCATCGGATGAGCCGTCAGGCACGGGAAAAGATTCTTGCAGCCGGCGGCACGGTGACGGACCTCCCAGGACCGGCAGCCGTGGTCAAAGGTCAGAAAAAGCCATCGCAGAAAACAGCGGCCGCGGAGTAGGGTATCGGTCCCTGGAAGACCGGTCTGAGATGACCGGCCCATGCGGCGACCGCCGCGGGTTGCCCCTACGCCTCAGGAGGAAGCGGACTGGTGCTTGAGAAACTCCGCATCATTTTTACGATCCCTGAACTTCGGCAGAAGATTCTGCTGACCCTGGGATTGCTTGCGATCTACCGCGTCGGCTGGCAGGTTCCGCTTCCGATCGTCGATCCTCAGGCAATGACAGCCTTTGCCGAGGAGGCAGGCGGTCTTGGTGACCTGCTGAAGACGGTTGCGGTTTTCTCGGCGAGCCAGCTCTCGCAGGCAACGATCTTCGGCCTGGGGATCATGCCGTACATTTCGGCATCCATCATTTTCCAGCTGCTGGGAACGGTTTGGCCACCTCTGGAGCGTCTCCAGAAGGAAGGCGAGAGCGGCCGCAAGAAGATTAACGAGTACACCCGCTATGCGACCGTGGTGATCTGCCTGGTCCAAAGCTGGGCGTATGTCGCCTTCTTAGCGTCGACTCGCATCGGTGAAATGCCGTTGATCGATTCCGCATTCTTGGTGGATGGTCGGCTGCCGTTGATGTGGCAGTTCGTGGCGGTAATGACGATGACTGCCGGGACCATCTTCTTGATGTGGCTCGGTGAGCAGATCGACGAGTTTGGTATCGGGAACGGCATCAGTCTGCTCATCATGGCAGGCATTCTTGCCGCCATGCCGAGTGCTCTTGTGGAACTGACCAGCGACACCAGTTGGGAACTCGGTGGCGGTGGTGGAAAGATGGGAGTTGAGACGCTGATTGTGCTGGCGGCGTTGTTCGTCGGCGTGGTGGCGGGTGTCGTGTTCATGACTCAAGGGCAGCGACGGATTCCAACGCAGAGTGCCAAGCATGTGCGTGGACGTCGCGTCTACGGTGGGACGCGTCAGTATCTGCCATTGCGAGTGAATCAGGCCGGCGTCATGCCGATCATTTTCGCCAGTTCGCTGCTCCTGTTTCCGCAGATGCTGTTCCAGTATCTGCACAATGCCAGCCCAGGGAGTGCGATCCTGGGGTCGTTGCACGATTCGTTCACGCGAGGGCAGTCGTTTATCTACAACCTGCTCTATGTGCTCCTGATCTACTTCTTCTGCTACTTCTGGACGGCGATCACCTTCAACCCGAAGGATATTGCTGACAACCTGAAGAACTTTGGGACCTTTATTCCTGGATACCGTCCCGGTAAGCGGACTGCGGACTACCTGGAACGGGTCATGGAGCGGATCACCTACGTCGGCGCTGGATTCCTGGCGTTGGTGGCGATCATTCCGACGATCGTGGCCGGTGCCTTGGGGATTCCAGCACAGATTGCGAGTTTCTATGGTGGGACTGGGTTGCTCATTGCGGTGAGCGTGGCCTTTGACCTCGTGCAGAAGATTGACAGTCATCTCGTGATGCGTAACTACAGCGGGCTGCTCGAGAAGTCTTGATCAGCGGTCTTGCCGGCTGATGCCGGCAGCACGTCATCGGAGTGCTCAGCTCACCGTCAGCGTTCGTCCACCTCCTTGTCGAGCCGCCGGTGATCTCGCCGGTCGCGGTCCATCACTCATGCGGATTGTCCTTATCGGGCCACCGGGAGCCGGCAAAGGCACACAGTGCCAAAGGCTCTTGGAGTACCTGGACGTCCCGCATCTCTCCACAGGTGAAATGCTGAGACAGGCCGTCTCTGGGGGGACTCGTGAGGGGCAGCAGGCCGCGAGTTACATGGAGAGCGGCCAGCTTGTTCCCGATGAGTTGATCGTTGGGATGGTCAGTCAGCGATTGATGCGACCTGACTGCCGCGCTGGCTGCCTGCTTGACGGCTTTCCACGAACGCTTCGGCAGGCTGCGACATTGGATGAGTTTCTGGAGCGGCAGGCGATGACGCTCGATGGTGTCATCGAACTCGCTGTGCCACGCGACGAGCTTGTCCGCCGGATGCTCCTGCGGAAGCGGGAGGATGATGATCCGGAGATCTTTTCCAAGCGGATCGAGAGTTATCAACGACAGACCGCTCCGCTGCTCGACTACTACGCAAGGCAGGGAAAACTCAAAAGCATTGATGGCCTTGGTTCGGCCGAGGAGATTTTTTCTAGGGTCTGTGAGGCTGTTGAGGGTTTTGTGGCTCGCCATGATGAGCCAGAGGATGATTCCGCGTGAGCGACACGGCCTCCAGGGTGGGGGCCTGGAGGCATGTCGTGGGTCACCTTGGTGTTTCATTCTGCTGATAGCGTTCTGGTGTCGAGGCCGGGCTGCCGAGGCTTGGCAGTGGTATACTTGTCCCCCGCGGCGAACGGCCGCACACTCAGTTTTCCCCTGACAAACGAGAGTCGAGTCAACGCACGTGGTGAATCTTCGTAGCCCCAGGGAAATCGCGGCCATGCGTCGCGCAGGTCTGGTTGTCTGGGCAGCCCATCAGTTAGCCAGGTCTTTAGTGCGGCCCGGGGTCACCACCGAGGACCTCGATCGGCAGATCGAAGAGTTTTATGTCAAGCAAGGGGCCGAGCCGCTGTTTAAGGGTGTGCCTCATCCCAGTCCGGGAAAGCCTGCATTTCCTTCGGTGTGCTGCATGTCCGTCAATGACGAAGTCGTGCACGGGATTCCATCGTCACGGGTCCTTCAGGAGGGGGATGTCGTCAGCGTCGATACCGGAGCTCGCGTGGGCGGCTGGTGTGGAGATTCCGCGGTGACCTACCCAGTTGGCAGGATTGATGACGAGGTCCAGAAACTGCTGGACTGCACCTCAGGTGTGCTCAACTTGGCGATTGAGCTGATGGGGCAGCGGAGCCGTTGGAGCGATGTGGCTACGGAGATGGCAAAGTATGTTCGCGACCACGGATTCTCGGTGGTGGAGAACTTCGTCGGGCATGGCATCGGGCGAAATATGCACGAGGAGCCACAGGTGCCCAACTTCTGCACCCCGCAGTATCGGCGAAATCACGACTTTGCTCTTGAGCCTGGGCTCGTGATTGCGGTCGAGCCGATGGTCAATATTGGCTCAAAGAAGGTTCGTGGGCTTGCAGACGACTGGACGCAGTCCACCGTTGATGGCAAGGCAAGTGCCCACTTTGAGCACACAATTGCGATTACCGAGAGCGGTCCGGTCGTGCTGACATCGGCTCCCCGCGAGGGAGAATCGTTTGAGTCGGAGGCCTGATTTGGCCGCCGGCCTGGAGTCAGCAGAGGCCGGAATGCGGTATTTTTCGGAATGTGTTCTACCCCCTTGTGGAGCACGCCGGGGCCCTCCTATACTTCGGGGCTCCCGGTTGTATCCCGATCCTTGTGAGGCGCGGTGGGTTGTCCGCGGTTGATGATGAAGGTTCGCGCAAGCGTCAAACGTATCTGCGAAAAGTGCAAGATCGTGCGTCGGCGCGGTGTGGTCTTCGTCGTCTGCGAGAACCCACGTCATAAGCAGCGACAAGGCTAGGGGCCGGTTGGTCTCTCTGTAGTAGGTTTCGTGCACCTGTTTCGGTCATCTCTGCGGTTTGATTCGCAGGAATGATTGACATGTGCTGCTTGCTGTGGGGTTTCCTGAAGTCCAAATGCCACACTGGAACGAGCGGACATGCCACGCCTTCTCGGAGTCGACATCCCGTCGGAGAAGAAGACGGTTTATTCCCTGCAGTACCTCTACGGCGTTGGGCCGAGAGTGTCGCGGGAGCTCTGCCACAAAGCTGGGATCGACCCGCTTGGCAAAGCACGAGACCTGCAAGAGGACGAGCTCGCACGTCTCGCGGCGTTGCTCGACAAAGACTACGTGTGTGAGGGGCAGCTGCGTCGGCAGGTTGCTCAGAACGTTTCCCGATTGAAGGATATTGGGGCGTATCGCGGCCTGAGGCATCGTCGAGGCCTGCCAGTTCGGGGGCAGCGGACGAAGACCAACGCTCGAACTCGGAAGGGTCCGAAGAAGACCGTCGCCGGGAAGAAGGGCGTGAAGGATCTCAGGTAGCCTGGGGGTGCCGCCGTTGTTGCGTCGTGGCAGCAGGTGTGCGTCTTAGCTGAATAAATAGAGTCTGGAGGATGGTTCGTGGCCAAAGGGTCGAAGCAAAGAAAAAAGAGCGTGTCGGCGGGCATCGCCTATATCTCGGCGAGCTTCAATAACACGACAGTGACGATCACTGACAATCGTGGCGACACGCTGTGCTGGGCGAGTGGTGGAACCTGCGGCTTCAAGGGAAGTCGGAAGGGCACCCCGTTTGCTGGTCAGTTGGCAGCTCAGCAGGCTGCGGAAAAGGCCGCGAAGTTCGGCGTCAAAGACCTTGAGGTCAAAGTTCGAGGCCCTGGAAGTGGCCGCGAAAGTGCCATCACCGCCCTTCAGGCGGCCGGCATGAATGTGAAGAGCATCGAGGATGTGACGCCGCTGCCGCACAATGGCTGCCGGCCGCCAAAGAAGCGTCGCGTCTAGCGGGTGTTCTTGGTGGCATGAGTTCGCAAGAGGCGAGTCGTGTCGCTAGCCTGCACGCCCTCGTGGGTCGTGAGGCGGAAATGGTCGCGTGCGACCATGTTCATGGCGAGTGAGTTTGAACACATTAAGTCAGCTGCTGGTCGAGTAGCGACCACAAAGGATCAAGGCGAGGTACGGTAGGAACCATGGGACGAATCACTGGGCCGGTGTGCCGGCTGTGTCGACGCGATGGACTCAAGCTCTTTCTGAAGGGGAGTCGGTGCGACACGCCCAAGTGTGCGTTTGAACGCCGCAGCACACCTCCGGGTATGGTTCAGCGTCGCCGCCCGAAGCAGACTGACTACGGTATCCATCTGCGAGAGAAGCAGAAGGTTAAGCACTATTACGGTGTCCTGGAGCGTCAGTTCCGCAACTACTTTGCGGCTGCGGAGCGAGGCAAGACAAACACCGGTGAGGCCCTGATGTCGCTTCTGGAGCGACGACTCGACAATGTTGTGCATCGCATGGGCTTTGCGGCCTCACGGTCAGCGGCTCGTCAGATGGTGCAGCATGGCCACATCACCATCAACGGCCGTCGGCTGGACATTCCGAGCTACCTCGTGAAGGCTGGCGATGTGGTTCGCGTCAAGAACCGGAAGAAGAGCCTGCAGCTGGTGCACTCTGTGCTGGCTGAGGGACGCCGCGAGGTGCCTGATTTCCTGACGCGTGTTGATGGCGGCGTGCCCGAGGGGCGTGTCGACCGACTGCCTGGTGCGGACGATGTGTCGATCCCCGTTCAGGCCAACTTGATCATTGAGCTCTGCTCGAAGTGAGTGCTGCAGCATTCGCGTAACGTCCATCCCACCTGCAATTCCCGCTACACAGCTCATCCCGCCTCGGCTTCCCTGGCCGATCGTTCACAGGAGGTATCTCGATGCACATTCGTTGGAGAGGTCTGGAACTGCCCGGCGTCGTTGCCGCTGATCAGGCGACCCTCACCGACACCTACGGTCGTTTCACGGCTGAGCCCTTTGAAAGGGGCTTCGGTACGACTGTGGGCAACAGCCTCCGCCGCGTGCTGCTCTCCAGCCTCGAGGGTAGTGCGATCACTCAGATCAAGGTGGGCGGCGCCCTCCATGAGTTCACCACGATCCCGGGCGTCTTGGAGGACGTGACCGACATCGTGCTGGCGATCAAGAGCCTGGTCGTCAAGAACCATAGCGACTCGACTCGAGTGATTCGTGTTGAGAAGAGCACGAAGGGCCCGGTGACCGCTGCTGACATCCAGACAGACGAGGCGGTTGAGGTCATCAATAAGGATCTCTTACTGGCCACGTTGACTGATGACGTGCCATTCGAGATCGAGATGGTGGTCGAGAATGGTCGTGGTTACGTCCCGGCTACGGAGCACAGCCCCGAGACGCAGGAAATCGGTATCGTTCCTGTCGATGCGGTGTTTAGCCCCGTGACCCGTGTTCGTTACGAAGTGGAAGAGACGCGAGTTGGGCAAAAGACCAACTACGACAAGCTCACCCTTGAGATCTGGACTGACGGAACGATCACCCCAGAGATGGCGCTTGTGGAGGCTGCCAAGATTCTGCGGAAGCACCTCAATCCGTTTGTTAACTACGGTGAGCCAGGTCCTGGCGTGCATCTTCCCGCAGCGGGCGTGGACGTGTTGGCGATTGAAGCCCCTGTGTCCAGTCGGCTCGGGCAGCTGGTCAGCGACCTTGGGCTTGGTACTCGGGCTGTGAACTGCCTGGAGGCCGAGGGGATCTCCACCCTGCGTGATCTTGTCGGTCGCACGCGAGAGCAGCTTCATGAGCTGCGGAATGCTGCAGAGATCACCGTGCAAGAGATTGAAGACAAGCTTGCTGAGCATGGGCTCAGCTTGGGAATGAATACCGGAGAGTAAGGCGAGGCGGTTCTGGTTCGAGGCCCCAACGGGTGGGCCTCCCAGGGTGCCTGAGGATTCGCGAGGAGCAGTGAGATGCGGCATCGTCGCAAAGGTCGTGTTCTTGGAAGAAGTCCGTCGCATCAGCGAGCTCTGCTTCGCAATCTTGCGTCGGCGCTGTTCCTGACTGAGGGTTCCTTCGAGGTGGACGAGCCCGGCGCTCCGAAGGTGCCCGGTCGGATCGTGACCACCTTGGCAAAGGCGAAGGAAGTTCGTCCGCTCGTGGAGCGATGTGTCACGATCGCGAAGCGTGGGATCGCAGCCTCGGCGTCAGCCGATGAGTTTGCAGCTCCTGCCGAGCGAAACACTGCCGCCTGGAAAGCGTGGCGTGAGAGTGATGCCTGGCAGAAGTGGTCGCAGGCTCGCGCTCCACTGGTGACTGCGCGTCGTCGAGTGACCACACTCCTTGGCGATAAGCAGGCCGCACGGATTCTGTTTGAGAAGGTGGCTCCGCGATTTGCCGATCGCCCGGGTGGATACACCCGCATCCTGAAGCTGGCAACGCCACGACTCGGTGATGCTGGTGCCCGTGCAATGCTTGAGTTTGTCGGGCCTGCCGTTGAGGCAGCTCCTGCCCCCGCCGTGGAACCTGCTGCGACCTAAACCTCTGCGGAGCCTTTGGCGACCAAAGCGTCCTGCTGCAGCGGTGGCGAATGGGATGAGACCCCCAAACGGGGTTTCGCTCCGCCTTCCTGCCGACGGTATACTTGACTACGAGGCAAGCGATGTTTGCAGCCTTTTATGGCTGTTGGCATGTCCTGCTGAATCGCAGCTTCAGGGGCGTCTGGTAGAGGATGGTGATCATGCGCGAGTCGGGAGCAGAGCTCTGCCAACGGCGTCTCCATGCCCGTGTGGGTCTCCATGCCCGTGTTGGGCATGTCGGCGGAGAGAAGTCTGTCTGGCTACAGCGGGCTTTGCTTCGTGGACGCTCCTTGATGCTGTTGGCTCTCGTGGGGGCCATGCTTGCCCCTGCGATACACATCCAGGCAGCCGAACGTGCTGCGGAAGACTACGGCATCCCCGAGGTACGGCTGATTAACGAAGCTGTGCGGGCGGGCTGGCAGGATGCCCGGTTAACCCCTTCGGGTGCCGCCACCGACGGGGAGTGGTGCCGCAGGGTCTATCTCGACCTCGTGGGCCGCATCCCCACCCTCAGTGAACTTGAAGCGTTCACCAAAGACTCGACTGCCGATAAGAAGCTGCGGCTGGTCGACCGATTGCTCGGCGATGCGTTCGTGGATGAATACGCCCGTTCCTGGACGGACGTCTGGACCACCGTGTTGGTCGGTCGCGACACCGACAACGACATGGTCAGCCGCCCAGGCATGCGGCAGTTCTTGCGACGTGCCCTGTCGAAGAATCTTCCCTACGACCAGTTCGTCCGTGAACTCGTCACCGCGAGTGGCTCAAACACGCCTGGAGCGGAGAACTTCAACGGTGCCACCAACTTCCTTGCCGGCAAGATGGAGGACAACGGCATCCAGGCGGCCGCTCGCACCGCTCAGGTGTTTCTGGCGATGCAGGTGCAGTGCACGCAGTGCCACAATCATCCATTTAACAAGGGCAAGCAAAACCAGTTCTGGGAGTTCAACGCGTTTTTCCGTCAGGCCAGGGCTCTGCGGCGATTCGATGGTGGAAATGACGTCTCTTCGGTTGAGTTGATTGATCAAGACTTCGCCGGTGAGGGAGGTGATCCGGAAGAGGCTGAGATCTATTACGAGCTGCGAAACGGACTGACGAAGGTGGCCTACCCCGTCTTCATCGATGGTGCAGAGATTTCGAAGAGCGGCTATCTGCCAGGCACGATGAGTGATGGCACTCCGTATGGCGTGAATCGTCGGCACGAGCTTGCGGAGATGATGGTGGCGAGCCCACTTCTCTCGCGAGCGATTGTGAATCGCCTTTGGGGCCATTTCTTTGGCTACGGCTTCACCAAGCCGGTCGATGATCTTGGCGAGCACAACACGGTCACGCATCCGCAGCTGCTTGACTCGCTCGCGGAGTCGCTGGTTGAGGCGAGCTACGACACGAAGGAACTGATGCGGTGGATTGTGCTGTCGGAGGCATATGGCCTCTCCAGTCGCACCACCCGCGGCAACAGTGCTGATGATCCTGCGATGGGTGAGCAGCCGATGTTTAGTCACTTCTACCTGCGGCAGATGACGGCAGAGCAGCTCTACGAGTCGCTGCTGACGGCCACCCGGGCAGATCTGACGGGCAACTCTGAGGAGCAGGCTCGGCTGAAAGATGAGTGGCTCGGTCAGTTTGTGATTGCCTTCGGGACAGACGACGGAGCCGACAGCACCACGTTCAACGGTTCGATCCCGCAGGTGCTGATGATGTTCAACGGGGCGATGATCAAGGCTGCGACCGCGACTGGTAAGGGCGGCTTCCTCGATTCAGTCGCCAGCAGTTCGATGCCGAATGCCAAGAAGATCGAGGTGCTCTACGAGGCAGCACTCGCCCGCCGACCAACCCGTCGGGAGTTGGTCGTTGCCAACAGCCTGATTGGAGCTCGCGAGGGCGATGTCACAGCGGCCCTTCAGGATGTCTGGTGGGCGGTGTTGAACTCGAATGAGTTCATCATCAACCACTGATCCACGGCACTCCACGCATCACACCAAAACTGATACCGAAAAAGCAGAAACCTATTCACACGCTGGCGAGCGGATGGGGCAGTATCCCAAACTGTCTCGGGCAAGGCCGATCGCCACTCACTGGAGGCATCCCATGCCGATCACTTCACGACCATTCGCGTCTTTGGCATCCCCGTCTTGGGCATCCCATTCGGCGCAGCCCCTTCCCGCCGGCATGAGCCGACGGCACTTCATGAGCCACCTGGCTGGGGCCGCTGCCCTGGCTGCTCCGGCGACGACCTTCACCAACACCCTGTTGGCGAATGCCCAGGACATGCGGAAGCGTCATAAGGCCGCCATCCTGCTCTGGATGGGAGGTGGGCCGAGCACGATGGATATCTGGGATCTCAAGCCAGGGGCGCCCACGGGTGGCCCGTTCAAGCAGATCTCGACATCCGCTGACGGGGTTGCCATCAGTGAGCACATGCCGCTGATGGCCCAGCAGATGCACCAGATGGCCATCGTGCGGTCGATGAGCACCCGCGAGGCAGACCATATGCGTGGTCGCTACTACATGCACACGGGCTATGTGCCCAATCCAAATGTGGAGCATCCGAGCTACGGGTCGGTGATCGCTCACGAACTCGCCTCGCAGGTGCCAGATCTGGAGATCCCGCCGTTCGTGTCGGTCGGTGGCGGGAGCGTCGGTCCAGGTTTCCTCGGGATGACCTGGGCGCCGTTCGTGGTGGATTCCAGTGGTCGAGTGCGGAATCTCGACATGGGCATCGACCAGACACGCGTGAATCAGCGGCTGGAGATGCTGGCCACAATCGAAAAGCGGTTCATCGGCGAGGAGCGTGGCGGGTCTGCCCGCGATCACGCCAAGGTGCTCGACCGCACTGTCAAGCTGATGACGAGCGAGCAAATGAAGGCCTTCAAGATCGATGAAGAGCCCGAGGCTGTCCGTGAGCGGTATGGCACGACCGGCTTTGGACGCGGCTGCCTGATGGCTCGGCGGCTTGTCGAACAGGGCGTGCCCTTCGTGGAGGTCGATCTTGGTGGATGGGATAACCACCAGGGGATCTTTAACACCCTCGCCGACAATAAGCTCCCTGAGCTCGACAAGGCGATGAGTGCGTTGGTGGAAGACCTCGTGCAACGAGGCATCTACGACGACACCGCGGTGATCTGGATGGGTGAGTTTGGACGCACGCCAAACATCAATGGCGATGGCGGTCGCGACCACTGGGCACGCAGCTGGAGCGTGGTGGTCGGTGGTGCCGGCTTCCGGCGGGGAGTGGCGGTTGGTGAAACCAGCTCTGATGGGAAGGAAATCATCACCGAGCCCTACTCGTCGCAAGACGTGATGGCCAGTGTGCTGAAGTCGCTGGGCATTTCACTCGAGACGACGTTCACGGCAACAAATGGTCGTCCGATGAAGATCGCCAACTCCGGACGGGTGATTCAAGAACTCTTTGCCTAATCAGCAAGAACAGTCACGTGCTGCTTCGGCAGACTGCATGGCATCAACCTCCATTCCACCAGGGTCTCCGAGCCCCGTCGTCACGCCTTTTCCGGAAGAGGAAACTGAGGCGGACTCGTCAGTCGCGAGCAGCAGCCTCGATCAGGGTGGCGACGAGGTCGGTGCCGGCGTCGGTGGGGTCGCTCGACTACCAGGCACCGTCCGGCCACTGCTGGTGCTCGCCGTCCCGGTGCTGATTGAGCAGACGTTAGCCCTTGGGGTCGGCTTCACAGACAAATGGCTCTCGGGCAACCTGCTGCCAGGTCCGGAGTATCTCGCTGCCGTGGGCCTCGTGGCCTACTGCCTGGCCTTTCTGCCTGCGGTGTTTGCGGTCGCTTCGGTGTCGGTGACAGCGATTGTCGCCCGGGCGGTGGGGGGTGGAGACCTGCAGACAGCCTCGCGGGCCACGGCTCAAGCGATGCTTGTGGGCGGCAGCGTGGTTGCCGCTGTGCTAGCGATGTCTGCGTTTGGAGGTCGAGCGTTCATCGGCATGCTCGGGCTGCCGGACGCGTCGTCGCAGCTCACGCTGGACTACCTGGCGATCGCGCTTCCGGCCCTGCCATTGCTGATGGTGACCCAGGTCGGCGTGGCGGCGTTGCGCGGCGCCGGCGAAATGACCACCGGCATGGTGGTCATGACGCTGGTGAATCTCGTGAACGCCCTGGCCAGTGCGGCGCTCGTGACCGGCTGGGGAGGTCTGCCACGCCTCGGCTGGCACGGGTTGGCGTGGGGGACGGCCATCAGTTCAGGCTGCGGCGCTCTCGTGACGGCCGCTGTGCTCGTGCAAGGCCGCGGACAGTTACGGCTGACGGGTCGTGACTGGCTTCCTGATCTGACGTTGGCAAAACGCCTCGTGGCCGTGGGCCTGCCAGCAGGCTGGGACGGCATGGCCCATGCGATCTGCCAACTCGGATTTCTTTCGATCGTGAACCGGCTCGGTGACGTGGATGCGGCGGCCCACTCCTTGGCCATCACGATTGAGTCGCTTGCTTTTCTGCCTGGCAGTGCGTTTCAGGTCTCTGCGGCAACGCTCTCAGGGCAGTTCCTCGGTGCTGGCGATGAACGTCGGGCCCGCGAGAGTGTGTGGCTGGCTGCGATTGTCTGCACGATGCTCATGAGTTCAGTAGCGCTGGTGCTCGGGCTGGAAGCAGAACGCCTGGCAGCCTTCTTTCTCGCTGACGGGCAGCAGCAGGTGGCTTCGATCACCGCTGGTCTGGTGCGGATTGTGGCGTTTGCCCAGCCACCCTTGGCGGTCTTCATGGTGTTTTCCGGCGGGCTGCGAGGGGCTGGCCAGACTCGTATGCCGATGATCGTCAATCTGTCCGTGATGATCTTTGTGAGACTGCCGCTGGCACTGTTTCTGGCCTGGGACATCATTCCGCTCCCCGCTGGGCTTGGGGAGTTGTCCGGCCTCGGACTGGGAGTGACCGGGGCCTGGTATGCAATGGCGGTCGATCTCCTTCTGCGGGGTGTTGTGCTGACACTGGTGTTCCTCTCGCCCGGCTGGAGTCGCACCCGTGTCTAGCCTGGAGATCCTCGTGGAGGGCCGTATGGTTCCAGGAACTGTCGCGGCTACACTGACTTCTCAGGGTGACGCCTGCAGTCACCCCGCCTGGGAGCCACCGAATGGCCGTCGATCTTGATGTTGAAAGCTGGACCACTGCCGATGCAGCAGATCTCTACGAGATCGCTCGGTGGGGCAATGGCTACTTCTCCATTCGGTCTGACGGCAACCTGTTGGTGCATCCTGACCGCACTGCCAGCAGGTCAATCGACCTCAAACAGCTCGTTGACCGGCTGGAGATGCGAGGGATCGACCTGCCGATTCTTCTGCGGTTCGGTGGCATCCTGCAGGACCGGCTCGGTCAGCTGCATCGGGCGTTCTCCACCGCCATCGGTGAAAGCGAATATCAGGGTGATTACTGCTGCGTCTATCCGATCAAGGTCAACCAGCAGCGGCAGGTGGTGGAAGAGGTGCTCGAGTATGGTCGCCCCTACCACTTTGGGCTCGAGGCCGGCAGCAAGCCGGAACTGCTTGCGGTGGTCGCGCTCGCGGGCAACGAGACGCCCATCATCTGCAATGGCTTCAAGGATTCTGAGTTCATCGAAACGATGATGCTGGCGCACAAGATCGGGCGTCACATCATTCCGGTCGTCGAGAGGTTTAGCGAACTCCAGCTGATCCTCGATCATGCCGAGAAACTTGGTGTGCGGCCACGGATTGGGATGCGAACGAAGCTCGCGACGCGTGGTGCCGGACGTTGGCAGGGCTCGGGAGGCTTCCGCAGCAAGTTTGGGCTGACGGCGAGCGAACTCCTCTGCGGACTCGATCTCCTCCGCGAGCGAGGCATGGAAGACTGCCTGCAGCTGCTCCATTTCCATCAGGGCAGCCAGATCACCAACATTCGGCATATCAAAGCAGCGCTCAACGAGGCGGCTCGCGTCTACACCGAACTGGCCCGTCGTGGAGCGGGGCTGAAGTATCTCGATGTCGGCGGTGGGTTGGGGGTCGATTACGACGGCTCACAGACCAACTTTGAATCGAGTGTGAACTACAGCCTGCAGGAGTATGCCAACGACGTCGTCTACCAGGTGAAGAATGCCTGCGACGAGGCGGGCGTGCCGCATCCAACGATTATCTCCGAGAGCGGTCGGGCGATTGTGGCCTACCACAGCGTGCTTGTCTTCAGTGTGCTCGGCGTGTCGGAGCAGGGACGGCATCTCGAGGTGGTGGAGCCGCCGGCTGATGCCGAGCAGCCGCTGCACGACCTGATGGAGACCTATCAAAACATCAGCCTCAGAAACCTGCTGGAGAGTTTTCACGACGCGCAGCAGGCACTCGACACGGCGATCGCACTCTTCTCATCGGGCTACCTTCCACTTGACCAGCGGTCTGCGGTGGAAGGACTCTACTTCGCGATCTGTCGCAAGATCGTGAAACTCTCCAAACAACTGGAGTACGTTCCGGAAGAGCTTGAGGGGCTGGCATCGACGCTCTCCGACACCTACTTCTGCAACTTCAGCCTGTTTCAGTCGATGCCTGACAGCTGGGCGATCAAGCAGCTGTTCCCGGTCATGCCGATCCATCGACTCAACGAACGCCCCTCCCGCCAGGCAGTGCTCGGAGATGTCACCTGCGACTCAGACGGAAAGATCGATCAGTTCATCGATCGACGAGATGTGAAGCGAACGCTTCCGGTGCATCCGCTCGATGCCGGACCCTACTACCTCGGTGCGTTCCTGCTGGGAGCCTATCAGGAGATTCTCGGCGACCTGCATAACCTGTTTGGCGACACCAATGCCGTGCATGTCAGCCTCGATGAGAAGGGGGACGTGACGCTCGATGCGGTCATCAAGGGAGACACCGTTCGCGAAGTGCTCAACTACGTGGAGTTCGACGCTAATCAACTGGTGCAGAAACTACGGGAATCGATCGAGCGGGCTGTCCGTGAGGGGCGTATCGGCGATGGCCAGGCGGGACGCTTCTTGCGGTTCTACGAAGAAGGTCTCGGTGGCTACACCTACCTTGAGGAGTCGCGGGAGCGGTGACTCGCGTTCCCGGCTGTTATGCATCTGATCCGTGTGGGCGGCGCTGCCCTCAACCAGACCCCACTCGACTGGAACGGGAATCGCGATCGGCTGATCGCGGCGATCCGAGCTGCTCGCGAGCGGCATGTGGCGGTGCTCTGCCTGCCGGAGCTGGCCATCAGCGGGTATGGCTGTGAAGACGCGTTTCAGTCTCCTGGGCTCCAGCGAACGGCGGTTGAGGTGCTCGCAGAGATCCTGCCGGAGACACGGGGGATCGTGGTGGCGCTTGGGCTCCCGATGCGACTGGAGAGCAGCCTCTACGACACCGTCTGCCTCGTTGCCGATGGCCAGGTCGCTGGCTTTGTGGCGAAGCAGCATCTTGCCGGTGAGGGCATCCACTATGAGCCACGCTGGTTTCGGCCGTGGCCACGCGGCCGCAGGAGCAGCGTGGAACTCACGCTCGGAGATGGTCTGCAGCGGTTTCCTTTTGGAGACCTCCGGTTTGACGTCGGGGGGGTGCGGATCGGCTTCGAAATCTGTGAGGACGCGTGGGCGGCATCTCGTCCCGGAAGTGATCTTGCTGCCCGCGGGGTTGACTTGATCCTGAACCCGTCTGCGAGCCACTTCGCCTTTGCGAAAGAAGAGGTCCGACGGCGGTTTGTGCTTGAGGGATCGCGGGCGTTTGGAGTTACCTACGTGTACGCCAACCTGTTGGGTAACGAGGCAGGGCGGGCGATCTACGACGGCAGTGTGCAGATTGCGTCAGCAGGCCGATTAGTGGCCGAAGGGCGACGGTTTTGCTTTGCCGAGAGCGTGCTGACCGACTGCGTGATCGATCTTGATGTGACGCGTTTGGCCCAGGCGCGACTTTCCAGCGGTGACGCGGCGGCAACTGACGAGCCGATTGCGATCAGCATGAGACTGCCTGACGCGGGGATGGGAGTTTCAGGCTCCGTTGTGCCAGCGTCGGCGGCGCGAGATGCGTGGGAGTCGGGGCCATATGTCAAAGAAGAAGAGTTTGCCAGGGCAGTGGCACTGGGGCTTTTTGACTACGCCCGCAAGAGCCGTTCGCGCGGCTTTGTGGTGTCGGCGAGCGGAGGGGCGGACTCTTCGGCAGTCGCCTGCCTGTCGGCTCTGGCCGTCAGGCTGGCCGCGGCTGAGCGCGGGGCTGCGGCCGTGGCCAGTAGCTTTGGGCTGATGGCCGACCAGGAACCCGCGGCGTCCGTCGATGCGATCGTGAAGCAGACGCTGACGTGTGTCTATCAGTCCACTACCAACTCCGGTGATGTGACCCGCTCTGCGGCACGCACGCTTGCTGAGGGGCTGGGGGCCGCGTTTCACGAGTTTGATGTGGATCAGCTTGTCTCCGGCTACACCCAGCTTGTTTCGTCAGCTCTGGGCCGGCCGTTGGTCTGGGAGAAAGACGACATCGCCCTGCAGAACATTCAGGCCCGAGCACGCTCGCCGGGGGTGTGGATGCTGGCAAACGTGACCGGGGCGCTTCTGCTCTCAACCAGTAACCGTTCGGAGGCTGCGGTGGGTTACGCCACGATGGATGGCGACACGTCAGGGGGCTTGGCACCGATTGCGGGCATCGACAAAGCGTTTCTTCGGCTGTGGCTGGTCTGGATGCAGCAGCACGGACCTCAGGGGGTTGGGGCGTTTCCTTCGCTCGAGTCTGTCAACGTGCAGCAGCCGACAGCAGAACTGCGACCCCCATCGGCAGGACAGACAGATGAAGCCGACCTGATGCCGTATGCCGTCCTCGACCTGATCGAGCGGTTTGCGATCCGTGATAAGCAGATGCCGTTGGCCGCCTGGAAGCGTCTCTGTGGGGAACTACCTGAGCAGTCACCGCTGCAGCTGGCCGCCTGGATCGAAAGGTTCTACCGGCTCTGGAGTCGCAACCAGTGGAAACGGGAGCGGTATGCCCCTTCGTTTCATCTCGACGATGAGAACCTTGACCCAAAGACCTGGTGCCGTTTTCCGATTCTCTCAGGTGGCTTCGAGCGTGAACTGGGCGACCTCCGCAGGGCCGCCGGTGTGTAGCCCGCCACCGGCGGCACCAGCAGCCGCGGGGAGAGACTGTGCGGCGGGCTTTCGGACGGGTGAAAACGGCCTCGTTTCCCCGGTAAGACCCTGAAAAACGGCCTCGCGGGAGGTGTCGTGGGCTGCTAGAGTTCTCGCCCCTCGCCGCTGGGATTGGTGTGCGAGGGGATCCACGATGCCCTCTGACCGGTGGCGGAGAGAACGATGCCAGGTGCGATTTCCCAGACCACATCCGTGTGTGTGCTGACGGTAGCGATGAGCCTGATGCCGCACCTGTTGCAGGCTCAGGAGTCGGCTGCAGGTCCACGGGTGGCCGCCGCACCGCAGCAGGCTGCCGGACGGCCACCGCTCACGCCCGCAGAGGCTGCAGCGCTCGATCGTTTACTGGCCGCCTGGGAACAGCGAAGTGGTGCTGTCAACACCTGGACCTGCCGCTTCTACAAGTGGGAGTACACCGCCTGGAGTCCGGCTGGGGAAAACGGTGATCGGCTCGCATTCTCCGAAAGCAGTGGTGAACTGAAGTATGCAGCGCCCGATAAAGGTCTCTACCGGGTGCGTGAATCGAGGCAGTGGAATCCTGAGAATCGCCGTTATGAGTCCATTGCTGGTGATGCAGGCGAACACTGGGTCTGCAACGGCACGAGCATCTTCGAGTTTCGGCATGCTGAGCGGCAGCTAAAGGAGACGGTGCTCCCGCCTGAGATGCAGGGGAAGGCGATCAGCGATGGGCCGTTGCCCTTTGTTTTTGGTGCCAAGGCAGAGACCCTAAAACAGCGGTATGCGATGCGGCTCATCACGCCCCCCGGTGTCAATGATCAGGTATGGCTGGAGGCGATTCCTCGCTGGCAGGCGGACGCGGCCAACTTCTCCAGGGTTGAGCTGATCCTGCAGGCACGCGATCTGATGCCCTTCGCGATGCAGATCTACAAGCCGGGTGGTCAGGATCGAGACGTCTATCAGTTCGACCCTAAAACGAGCCTGATCGACAAAGGCCTCGACATGCTTCGCGACTTTTCGAAGCCGATCACACCACTTGGCTACACCTTCGTGAAGGAAGATCTGCCTGCTGCAGGAACGGCACAACCGGCACCACGGTGACGGTTCACCTGATCAGCACCGCTGCAGCGTTGACGGCCTGGCCAAACGTTTGTGGGGGAATGTGTCATGGGTATACTCGCAGGTTCCGTTTCTGTGAGGTTTCCCATGCCACTGGCTGATCCGACGCATCCGCTGCTTCTTCTTGTGCAGCGTGACAAGCGGTACACCGTCGACGCGTATCTGTTTGTGCTTGAATCGTTGACCTTTGCCCAGGAAACCTTGGGCATGGGGGACGAATCAGGCGATGCCGAACGCGAGGCTGCGGGGGAATCCGAGAGCCGCAGCAAGAAGCGACGCAAGCGGGCGGAGCAGCATCTCACCGGCCAGCAGCTCTGCGAGGCTGCCAGGCGATATGCCCTTGATCAGTATGGCTACCTTGCCCAGATGGTGCTGGGGAACTGGGGTGTCTCGAGCACCAGGGATCTTGGTGAGATCGTGTTCAACATGATCGATATCGGCCAGATGCGGAAAACACGCAAAGACCGACGAGAAGACTTCCACGACGTCTACGACTTCGACGATGTGTTTCGTGATCGATTCAGTTTTATCGTTGCTGAAACGGCCTGAGCATGTACGGTGCGTCTAAAGATGTGCGTCTAAGGCAGCGAGTCTGAGGCAGCGGGCCGTGTGGCTCTTCTGGTGGAGCGGTGACGGAGGCCGCGAGCGATGAGCGATCGAGTGGCGGCGGTGGACCGTGCTGAGCCTCAGGGAACGCCGGCGTGTGCTCGCTGTGTGCCGATGTTTCTGGCCGCACTGGTGGTGGAGATTGGCTGGCTTCTGTTTTTGTTTTGGATGACGCTGAGGTAACCGGTGCGATGGTCTCAGGCATGGGGGAGAGCCTTTCTGCTGTCGCCGCCTTTGTGCCTGCAGGGCTCTACCTCGTCGGACTTGGAACCGTCTTTCTCCGTCGCAGGCCCGTTGTTATTTCTGGTGGTGTGGACGCGGCGGTGTTGGCAATCGCGCTCGCAGGGCTTGTCACAGTCGGGCCTCTGTTTGTCTGGGGGCCGTCGTTGGCAACACAGGCCTGGCAGCAGGGAGGGCTGATTGCCGTCTATCTGGCCGCGGTGGCCATCGCGATTTTATTTTCACGACCGCGGCTGGTGATCTACAACGTGACGATCGAGCAGGTGCGGCCGCTGGTGGCTGAAGTGCTTGCCTCGCTTGAGCCTCATCCACGCTGGGCTGGTGAGGCAGCCATCTTGCCCAATCGCGGTCTGCAGATGCATCTTGAGCGAAGCAGCGGGATGCGGGCGGTGAGCCTTGTGGCGATGGGGCGTCGACCACCGCTGGAGGCCTGGGGGGAAGTCAGGCGACGGCTCTCTCCAGCGGTTTGCAGTTTGAGCGTCCAGCCCGATCTGCTCTTCGGTGGGGCGTTGCTCTGTGCGGGGGTGGCGTTGATCGCAGGAGCATTCGTGGCCAGCCTGTTCTAAACTGCACAGCGTGCTTTAGGCCCCACAGCCTGCTGTAGTCCGTACTGGGAGAGCATGAAGTACGCTGCGAAGACGCACGCCACGAGGAAATACGAGCATGCCAGTCCACGTTGATCTCTCCCCGCACGAGATTCATGTTCCCGTCGTGGTCCGTAACGCACCACCTGGGCGACTCTACGAGGATGCTGTCAGCCGAGAGCATGCAGCGATCGTGGCAAGCGGGGCGATTGCGATCCGATCTGGCGCGAAGACCGGCCGCAGCCCGAAAGACAAGCACGTGGTGCGTCATGCCGAGAGTGAGGGAGATGTCTGGTGGGGGCCGGTCAACCATCCGATCGAGGAGCACACCTTTCTGCTCAATCGTCAGCGTGCGATCGACTATCTCAACACGCGGGATCAGGTGTATGTCGTTGACGGCTATGCCGGCTGGGATCCGGCGTGCCGTATCAAGGTGCGGGTGATCTGTGCTCGGGCGTACCACGCATTGTTCATGCAGAACATGCTGATCCGGCCCACGCTCGATGAGCTGGAACGGTTTGGTGCTCCTGACTACGTCCTGTTTAACGCAGGACAGTTTCCTGCCAACCCGCTCACGCATCAGATGACCGGTCGCACGAGCATCGACCTCTCACTTGAGCGACGGGAAGGGGTGATCCTGGGCACGGAGTATGCCGGTGAAATGAAGAAGGGCGTCTTCACCGTGATGCATTGGCTGCTGCCTGCTCGCGGTGTGCTTTCGATGCACTGCTCAGCGAATGTGGGGACCGATCCAGCCGGTTCTGATGTGGCCTTGTTCTTTGGACTCTCGGGCACTGGCAAGACAACCCTCTCTGCAGATCCCGCTCGGCAGCTGATCGGTGATGACGAACATGGCTGGAGTGATCACGGCATTTTCAACATCGAAGGGGGCTGCTACGCAAAATGCATTCATCTCACTCGACCACGTGAACCCGAGATCTACGACGCCATTCGTTTCGGGACTGTGCTTGAGAACGTGGTGTTCGACAACGCCACGCGGCTTGTCGACTTTGAGTCGAGCACGCTGACGGAGAACACGCGGGCCGCGTATCCGATTGAGCATATTGCCAACGCCCGTGTGCCCTGTGTGGCAGGTCATCCTTCGAATGTAATCTTTCTCACCTGTGATGCCTCAGGTGTTTTGCCGCCGGTGAGTCGGCTCTCCCGCGAGCAGGCGATGTATCACTTCCTCTCCGGCTATACCGCTCGTGTGGCCGGCACTGAGATGGGGATTGTGGAGCCACAGCTCGCCTTCTCTGCCTGTTTTAGCGCTGCATTTCTGGTGCGGCATCCGACGGTCTACGCACGGCTCTTAGCAGAGAAGCTCGAACGTCATCAGGCATCAGCCTGGCTGGTGAACACCGGCTGGACAGGCGGCGGGTACGGCTCTGGACGACGGATCGATCTGGGCGTGACGCGGCGGATCATCGACGCAATCCACTCCGGGCAGCTCGTCGATGCCGCAGTCCAGCGGGATCCTGTGTTCGGGCTTTCAGCGGTCTCAGCAGTTCCTGGAGTGGCTCCTGAAGTGCTCGTGCCGTCGCGGGCCTGGTCGCAGGAAGCGGCCTGGGAAGCGGAAGCTCGTCGGCTGGCAGGCCGCTTCCGCGAGAACTTTGCAGCCTACGCAGAGGCAGCTGGACCAGATGTCGTGGCGGCCGGGCCGCAGGCCTAACGGCACGCTGAAGGGCTCTGGAGCGGAAGCGTCGATCGCGGCCGGCGGACATCCGCTTTTTGACTCTTGTGCTGAGCCGTCCTAGAACGTTCAGAGGAGTGGGTCGTAATGTGCGACTCCATGCCGTGAGAACGGTTCAGAGACGGAGGCTGATGCCGATGATGTGGGAACAGGTGATGCGTGGACTGGTGATGGCTGTCGTGTGTGTTGGCATGGCATGTGCCACGTCACGGTCTGAGGCGGCCTCGCCGTTAACCGGCTCGATGAAGAAGATCGACGGCAGCGAGGTCGACCTAGGTGGCTACAACGGTAAGGTGGTGCTGGTCGTGAATGTGGCCAGTCGTTGTGGCTACACCCGGCAGTACGAAGGACTGCAGAACCTCTACGCCAAGTACAAAGACAAGGGTTTGGTGATTCTGGGATTCCCGGCGAATGACTTTGGTGCCCAGGAGCCCGGCAGTGACGAGCAGATCGCAGAGTTCTGCAAGAGCACCTACGGCGTCGACTTCGATATGTTCTCGAAGATCACCGTGAAGGGGGCCGAGGCGCCAGCGCTCTACAAGACGCTGACGGCGGAGTCAGACCCGGCAGGTGACGTGAAGTGGAACTTCGAGAAGTTCCTGATTGGGCGAGATGGGTCAATCGCCGGCCGCTTCCGTTCAGGAGTGGCACCAGCGGACGATGAGCTCGTGTCGGCGATCGAAGACGAGCTCGCCAAGAAGTAGACGCATGTGGCGGCAGGCATCTGGCGAGGATGCCGTGCTGCTGCATCAACGGAGACACCGGTTTGCCGCTGTGAGTTTTCTCAGGCGGCAGGCCGGTGCCCGATCGGATGTACCGACGTGTACTCGTTGTCATCCAGATGTCGCGAGTTGTCGCAATCGTGCTGCGTTGTTGCGGCTGCGCGTGCCGACAGTGTCCGGCGTCGGACTGCGGTTGGTCGGCCCTGCGCTTCGCGGTAGCCACGCACGGCGTATTCACCGACGAGAGCCGTCGCGGCGACCTGCAGACCGCCCACAAACGCAATCGCGGCGATGACTGCCGTGACGGCTGAGCCGGCGATGGCTGCGGCGAGCCCTGTGACCGTTGCTGCAGCGACCAAGAGACCTGCGACCGCCCACACCAGGCGGAGAGGCGTGTCGGACGAGATCATGATCGCGTCACCTGCCAGCCGGAGCAGCTTCAGCGGGGAGTACTTTGTCTCCCCCGCCGACCGAGCCTCACGGTTGTAGAGCACAGGTTCCTGGCGAAAGCCGCTCCAGGCCACCAGTGTCCGCATGTAGCGACGCTTCTCGGGTAGCTGGCAGATCGCCTGCACCACTGCGTTATCGAGCAGTTTGAAGTCACCCGTATCAACGGGCATTCGATAAGGCACGAGCTTGCGGAACAGGCGGTGGAAGAGGCTCGCGGTGACGAGTTTGAAAAAGGTCTCGCCGTCTCGGCTGCGACGCTGACCGTATACGACGTCAGCTCCTTTCCGCCAGCGGTCAATCATCTGCGGGATGACTTCGGGGGGATCCTGCAGGTCTGCATCAAGAATCACCGTGGCATCGCCGCTCGCTTCCGAGAGGCCGACCGACATCGCGGCCTGTTGGCCGAAGTTGCGGGAGAGTTCAACGACCGTGACATGTGGGTCCTGCGCGGCGATCGTCTCAAGTTTCAGCAGCGTGCGGTCTCGGCTCCCGTCGTCGACGTAGATCACCTCGTAGTCCATGCCAGTTGTTGGCAGCAGCTTGCTGAGCCTGCGATGTGTGGCCTGGATGATCTCTGCCTCGTTGTGGCAGGGAATCACGACTGAGAGCAGGCCGCCGGTTTGGGGGCGGGCATTGGGGTCGCGGATGTTCATCGACGGAAGCTCTCCGAAGTGTTGCTCGTGCTGAGATCGGCTGTGTGTGTCGGCTGCTGAGGACCCAGCAGGAGGACGTCCTGGTCGCGAAACAGCGGTCTGGCTTGATCAATCACGCCGATATGAGCGGGCAGGGAGTTTTGAATCTCAGCAAACTTGTCCTCGGCGACGAGCAGGTGACCTTCTGGATTCTGCTGCCAGAACACGCTGCACTCCTCCGGCGTTGTCCACTGGCCCACGACCGACTGTGCGTAGCAGACAATCGCCGGCGAGGTCTGGTGGTAGCCGGCAAGCGTGACCTCACCATCGGAGTGATCACGGGCTGTGTTCACCAGGCTTGGCAGCAGATTGGCCTTGCCGAGGTGCGTCGCAGCGGGGCCGACGGCAAGCACGGTGAGCACGAGGCCAGTGATGGCCACGGTGGTGACCGCCGCCTGCTGACGATGGCGAAATGGCCCGAGCACCAGGACAGCGGCAATCACTGGGATGATGCCAAGCAGGGCGACCGGTTCGCCGTTGGTCAGGCCGAAGGGCACAGCGGCAAACACGATGGCGGCGAGGATGCCACCGCCAAGACCGAGCGAGACGCCGCCGGTAGCGAACCAACGAGGCGAGACCCAGGCTTCACGGCGGCAGACTTCTGCGGCCAGGCTGCCGACGATCAGGGCTGCTGCGGGATACGCGGGAAGTACATAGTTGGGGAGTTTGGTGGCCGCGGCGGAGAAGGTGGCCACCCAGATCAGCAGCCAGGCCATCGACAGCATCGTGGCTGCCCGGGTGGTGCCTGGAAGACTGCGGCTCCAGATCCGCCAGCCGGCCAACACCATGGCCAGGGGAAGCCAACAGGACCAGGGGAAAAAGCCCGCCAGCATCGTGAGCGGATGGTAGAGCACACCACCGACGTGGTTCTCCATTGGAGCAGCAAATCGGTGCAGGTTATGGACAAAGAAGAAGCCCTCTGGCCACGCCCCCGAAGTCCGCACAGAGACGGCCAGATACCACGGCGCTGCCACGGCCAGCATGGCCACGGTGAGGACGATCGGTCGCATCCGCCAGGCGGTGCGAAACCCGCCCTGCACGAGCCCTGTGGCAATTCCGCCGAGTGACGTCGCCACTCCACGACGCAGCAGATGGGCATCGGCGTCGGCCCACCAGGCCCAGAGGAACACCACCGCCAGTGGGCCCACAAAGCCGACGGGGCCTTTGCAGAGCACTGCCAGCCCTGTGATGCCGCCAACTGCCAAAGCGTGTCGCAGAGGCATTCGTTGCAGTTCGAGGCTCGACGCCGGATGCGGCTCCAGTTCGCCGTTGCTCCGCAGCATGGGCGCGAGGCCTTCGGCAGCCAGCACGGTGACCCAGGTCAGGCAGGCGACGAGGATCGCGTCGGGAGTTGCGGCATGTCCTTCGATGGCCACTAGCAGACTGCCCACATAGGCCATCGCTGCAAACACACCTGCCAGGGGACTAAACCAGCGGCTGCCTGCATGAAACACAGCCAATGCCGTCAGCAGGGTGGCCAGTGCGGCGGGGATGCGAGCGGCAATCTCCGAACGTCCAAAAAGGGCGAAGGCAGAGGCAATGCTCCAGTGCATCAGCACCGGCTTGTCGACAGCGAGGGTGCCGTTGTAGATCGGTACCACCCAGTCACCCGTGTCGAGCATCGTCTGGGCGATGGCGACAAAGCGTGTTTCGTCTTCATCCCAGAACGGAGCGGTGCCGAAGCCTGCCGCCAGCGCCAGCGTGGAGGTGACAAGGGTGATCAGCAATCCCTGGCGGTAGGTCATGGTGGTGCGTTCTCCGGCGACAGTCTGCATCTAGAGAGGGCGAACGGGGGGGGCGTGGTGGGCGGTCGTCACGTGGTCGGGCTCACGGTCCGCTGCCAGCCTGGCGGTCGGGCCGATCAGCATCAGCTGTTTGGCCCCCGGCATGCTTGCTGTGCTCCCCAGCACTGCGTGGTTGGACGGCAGTTGGTCAAGCACGCGTTCGGCAAACCGTGGGTCGACCAGCAGGAAGGCTCGGGGCTTCTCTGCGAGATAGCTCAGGATCTCTTCGGGCTCGCTGAGGCTGACGACACGATCGGCTCCCTGGCGGGCAGTGGCATAGAAGACACCGCTGGGAGATCCCCAGGAGGTGACGGCGATGTCTGCGTCGATAGGCATCCCAGCCACGAGGTCGCGCGGGCCGAGTGGGGCGAAGGTGTGGGAGGCGGCGGTGGCGAGGAGCGTGGTCCCGCCCACTCCAATCACGGCGAGCGTGGCGGGAATCCACTGGCGTCGCAGAGCGAATCGTTCCAACTGCATCAGCCAGGTCAGCAGTCCACCAGAGGCGGTCAGTACGCCGGCGGCGAGGAACCAGCCGATGGCGGCTTCCGACTCCGTGGGCAGGCTGCGGCTGATAAACAGCGGTCCACCGATGGCGAATGCGATGCCTGCGGTGATCAGGCTGCACCAGGCAAGGGGCATCCAGCGGTCGTGGCGGGCTTCCGCTCGGCTCCAGGCATGCCAAAACGCAGCAGCAAGCCCAGCAGCCGCTGGGTACGCCGGCCAGATGTAACCAGGCAGTTTGGTGCCAGCAAGCGTAAAAAAGCCGACCCAGGCCACGGTCCATGCCAGGAGCAAGCGTTGGGCGGCTCGGCTGGTAGGGATACGCTCCCGCCAAACGTTTCGCACGCAGTGGCTCGCCGCCACCAGAGACGCGATCGACCAGGGGAAAAGGCCGATCAGCAGGATCAGCGGATAGTACGCGATCGAGCCGGAGTGGCCTTCCAGGGGAGTGGTGAACCGTTCGACGTTGTGTTCCAGCAGGAAGCGACGTGGCCATTCCCAATCGGTTCGGAGGCCGACCCAGACGTACCAGGGAAGGGCCACGGCGATGGTCACGGCCGTGACCAACACCGGTCGCAGACCACGCAGCTCACGGAGGGCTCGTGTGAGCCAGTTCTGCTCTGCCGTAGGTTCTCGGTCGCAGGCCTGCCAGAGGGCAAACAGCATCGCGGCCGACGCAGGAACCACGAAGCCGACCGGGCCTTTGGCAAGCACAGCCAGGCCGGAGGTGATTCCGATCGCAATCCCGCGTGCGGTAGAGAGTCGCAGCTGGCCGGTTGCCTGCAGGCCGCCGGCGAGGAGCCAGAGACTGCAGGTGGTGGCACACACGAGCGGAGCGTCCGGGGTGGCCGCACGGCCACCCACGGCGGTCCAGATGCAGCCGGCCATCGTGAGTCCGGTCAACAGTCCCACCGCTGGGGAAAACAGCAGGCAGCCGATTCTCCATGTCACCAGACAGCTGGCTGTGGTCAGGAGGGCGGAGCCGAGCCGAGCCCCCACCTCGTTCCGGCCGGCGACGGTCAGGCCCGCCATCTGCACCCAGTTGACCAGTGGAGGCTTGTGAACGCGGAGTTCGCCGTTGAATGTGGGGACCACCCAGTCGGCGTTGTCGAGCATCGCCAGCGAGCAGCCGGCATTTCGCGGCTCGTCGTCGTCAAACAGCGGTGGACCACCGAGGTTGACCAGCAACACCGTCAGCGCGGCGGCCATCACGAAGGAGGCATCGCGAAGCGGCCGCTCGGCTGCGAGACCGGGCAGTGCAGGAAAACGGGTGAAAAACCGGAACACAGGGGGGCCCTGAGAGAAACTGCTGACAACAGAGAACCGAGGTGAAAATGGGCGGGGAGAGTAGGTCTGCTGTCGCAGCGGGTCAACCCGTGTGGGGCCCTACGAAAAACGCCCATGCCAGGGGAGTCTCATGTGCCTGCGGGTAGGGCGTTGACGGTTGACCCTGCCTGCTAGGCGGGTATCTTTCAGGTTTCGCCGGGGGCCAGGAATTCCCGGGAGAAAACCTCAATTAGGAGCCCGCCCTTGGCTGACGACAGCGATCCGCCGGAAGATCAGCAGCCCGGTGGAACGGACGCCTCGAGCGGAACCGATTCAGCCGGCGGCCGGCTCGTAGAACTGCCCATCGAGCAGGAGCTCAAGGACAGTTATCTGACGTACGCGATGAGCGTCATCGTCAGTCGTGCGTTGCCAGACGTGCGGGATGGGCTGAAGCCGTCACAGCGGCGAATTCTGGTCGCTATGAACGACCTCAACCTCTCGCCGGGCTCCGGGCGAGTGAAATGCGCCAAAATCTCCGGCGACACCAGCGGTAACTACCATCCGCACGGTGAAAGCGTGATCTATCCCACGCTTGTCCGCATGGCCCAGGAATGGAACATGCGGCATGTCCTCGTCGATAAGCAGGGCAACTTTGGCTCGATCGCCGGCCTGCCTGCTGCTGCCATGCGATACACGGAGGCACGCCTCTCGTCTATCGCGTCGCTGATGCTCGACGACCTTCAGCTCGACACCGTCGACTATGTTCCGACCTACGACGAGCGAAACACCGAACCGGTGGTGCTGCCGAGCCGTTTCCCCAACCTACTCGTCAATGGTGCTGGCGGTATCGCTGTCGGCATGGCGACGAGCATCCCGCCTCACAACCTGGGGGAGGTCTGCCGTGGCCTCGTGCGGCTGATCGACGAACCAGGCGTGTCGATGGCAGAACTGGTCGAGATCATCCCGGGCCCTGACTTCCCCACAGGTGGCATCGTGATGGGCCGCGAGGCGCTGCTCCGTGGCTACCTCACTGGCCGCAGCACGATCACCCTGCGAGCCCGAGCGCACGTCGAGGAGTTTGGCAAGAATCGTAATCGGATTGTGGTCACCGAGATTCCGTATCAGCAGACCCGCGATGCGATCGAAGAGAAGATCGCAGAGCTTGTCAGCGATGACCGGATCAAGGGGATTTCTGCGATCCGCAATGAGAGCGACCTCAAGGAGCCGGTGCGGCTGGTCTTGGAGCTGAAGCGGGATGCAGATCCCGATGTCGTGCTCAATCAGCTTTACCAGTACTCCTCGCTGCAGACCTCGTTCTCACTGATCTTCCTGGCCCTGGTCGACGGCAAGCCTCGAATCCTGTCGTTGAAGCAGCTGCTCGAAGAGTTCCTGCGTCATCGCACCACCGTGATTCGTCGTCGCACGCAGCACCTGCTGGCGAAGGCCCGCAGCCGCAAGCACACCCTCGAAGGGCTGCTGGTGGCACTGGCCAACATTGACGAGGTGATTCGCATCATCCGGTCGTCGTCTTCACAGGCGGAGGCGAAGGAGCGGCTGATGGGGATTAAGGCTCCGGCTGCCCTGCTGGAGCGGGCTCTTGGCGGTGAAGGCTTTGCGGTCCTGCAGGAGGAACGCGGCGTTGAAGAGGAGTATGGACTCTCGCCGGTGCAGGCCGATGCCGTGCTGCGTCTAACGCTTGGCCAGTTGGTGAACCTCGAGCAGGAGAAACTCTCCGGCGAACACCGTGAACTGCTCAGCAAGATTGGGGAGTTCCGACGGATTCTCTCAAGCGAATCAAACATTCGGGCCCTGATCCGTGAGGAGCTCGTCACGCTTGAGTCGAAGCATGCTGATCCCCGTCGAACGGAGATCAGCGGCGAGGTTGCGGATATCCGCGACATGGCCGATCTGATCACCGAGGCCACGATGGTGGTCACGATCACCAAGGATGGCTACGTCAAGCGAACGGCGGCCGACACCTACCGTGCCCAAAAGCGGGGCGGGAAGGGGCTCAAGGGTGCCAAGAGTGACGAAGACGATCCTGTCGAGCATTTCTTTGTGGCGAGCACGCATGACTGGCTGCTCGTATTCACCACGCTCGGCAAGGTGTTTTCGATGCGGGTGTTTGAGCTTCCCGAGCTGGCACGCGATGCCAAGGGACGGGCGCTGGTGAACCTACTGGAGTTCGAGCCAGGCGAACGGGTGGCGGAGTGTCGGGCGGTGTCCGGCTTTGAGGACAAGGATCAGTTCCTGCTGCTGGCCACACGCAGCGGCATGGTCAAGAAGACGGCCTTAGAGCAGTACCGTCGTCGTCGGACCAAGGGGCTGATCGCGGTCAAACTCCGTGAAGGAGATGAGCTGGTCGATGCCGTGGTGTCACGCCCCGGCGATCAGGTGGTTCTTGCCACCTCGAAGGGCATGGCGATTCGCTTCCCTGAATCGGATGTGCGGCCCACAGGCCGCGATACCAGTGGTGTGCGGGGCATCAAACTCGGGAGCGGCGACCATCTTGTGGGGATGGTGATCGCAGAGCCGGAGGCCACGCTGCTGACGGTCTGTGAGCACGGCTACGGCAAACGCACGCCCTTCGGCCCGGGAGACGACCTCGATGAGGTAGCCGAGGAATCGGCCGTCGATGAATCGGCAGTCGGGACGGAGGGCACCGATGCCGATTCCACTGACAACGAGGGCAGCGAGGGCGATGGATCGTCGAGCGGCATGCGATACCGCACGCAGCATCGTGGCGGGAAAGGTGTCCGCGATATCAAGACCACCGCTCGCAACGGCCAAGTGGTGTCGATTGTCTCGGTGCGTGAAGACGATCAGGTCTTCTTGATGACCGGGCTCGGCAAACTGCAGCGGGTGAATGTCCGCGAGATCAATGCGATCGGCCGTAACACGCAGGGTGTTCGGATCATGCGACTCGACGACGGCGATACGATCGCTGCTGCGGTGCATGTACCGCCCGGTGAGCAGGATGAGGATGAGCCTGTCACCGGAGAGGAATAAAGGCGGAATACGGGCTGCTGAGTCACTGTCGAAGGTTTCCTTTCAGTTGGGCACAGCCAAACGGGGTTGCAGTCAGGAGTGACGCTGCTGGCCTGCCTGGAGGCAGCAGACTTCAGTTGAGGGGGCTTCGATGCGGATCGGCGTGGTTGGTACGGGCTATGTCGGACTCGTGAGCGGCACCTGTTTTGCCGATAGCGGCAACACGGTGACCTGCCTCGACATCGACGCTGCGAAGGTGGCACGGCTGACGGCTGGCGAGGTGCCAATCTACGAGCCTGGTCTGGAAGAGATGGTGGTGCGGAATGCCGAGGCGGGACGGCTTCGCTTTACTACCGACACGGCCACTGCCATCGCTGATGCAGAGGTGATCTTTCTGGCAGTCGGTACGCCTCCGTCTGCGGATGGATCCGCGGATCTTTCAGCGCTCTGGAAGGTCGTTGACACAGTTGCGGAGCATCTCTCTTCAACCGCCATTGTCGTCACGAAGAGCACCGTGCCGGTGGGAACGTGTGCAGGCATCGAACGACGGCTACGAGACCGGCTTGGCCGTTCCTGCCGTGTCGCCAGCAATCCGGAGTTTCTCAAGGAAGGCGCGGCGATCGAGGACTTCCAAAAGCCAGACCGGGTGGTGGTCGGCGTTCGGGAGGAGGCTGTCGGCAAGGTGCTCCACAACCTCTACCGGCCATTTCTCCGCACGGAGAATCCGTTCCTTGTGATGTCGCCTGAAAGCTCGGAGATGACCAAGTATGTGGCCAATGCACTGCTGGCCACCAAGATCAGCTTCATCAACGAGGTGGCGAATCTCTCTGAGCGCATGGAGGCGGACATTGATGATGTCCGTCGTGGCATCGGACACGACAGCCGCATCGGCTTTGCTTTTCTCTTTCCTGGGGTTGGCTACGGCGGAAGCTGTTTCCCCAAGGATGTGCAGGCCTTGGCCGCCATGGCACGTGACAAGGGGGTTGGCTCGCGGATTCTCACCGCGGTGCACGAGACCAACCTCGCCCAGAAAAAGGTGCTGGGCCAAAAGATCCTGGCCCACTACGGCGGCAGCCTTGAGGGGAAAACAGTTGCCATCTGGGGGCTCGCTTTCAAGGCTCGCACCGACGATGTGCGTGATGCTCCGGCAATCGACCTGATCCACCAGATGCTCTCTGGGGGAGCGCGGGTGCGGGTGCATGATCCTGAGGCGATGGGCAATGTGCAGGCGATCTTTGGCGATGCCCTCTCGTACGCGGAGGGGCCGCTCGATGCGGCTCGCGGGGCGGACTGTCTGGCGGTGGTCACCGAGTGGGGAGCGTATCGCCGTCCCGACTTTGATGCCTTGGCCAAAACGTTGGCCGGACGCGTCATCTTTGACGGCCGTAATCTCTATGAGCCCGAGGAGATGCGGGCCCGTGGCTTCACGTATTACGCCATCGGCAAGCAGCCCGTGGTCGAGCCAAGCGACGGTTGACATCTTTCACGCACGCATGCTGCGTGAGAAGTGTCATGAGCCGGGGCTGTGCACGCCGTGTTGAGCGAGCCGAGAGCGTTCTTTCGATGGCCGTTTGTTTGACACACTTTTTCGGCCGGATGTAGATTCCGCTGATCTTTGGGTGAGGGGAGTGACAGACTCGCTTCATCTTTTCTTTGTTTCTTCCACCGCGTCGTCGTTTCGTGGAGTGATGCAGTGACTGCTACATGTCGTGTCATGTCAACGGGTCTCTTGAGCCTTCGTGTCTCATTGTCAGCGTTTCTGGCGGTGAGTCTCGCCGCCGTACTGCTGGCTGGAGTCCCGACAGGTGCTGCCGCTCAGGAGGCTGCTGCTGAGGCCTCAGACAGTGCTGAAACGGAGACAGCTGCTGAGGCTGCCGTGACAGATGCTGCACCACCAGCAGACTCTTCTGCTGTTCCCACCTCGGCTTCAGAAGCGGCTGCGGGCGAAGCAGACGTGCATGGACGGATTGGCCTCATCAGCAGGTTTGGCTTCTGGTGGCTTGTGGGCTTGGCGGGGGCGGTGCTTGCCCTCTGGCAGGCCCTCCAGTTTTATCGCTGGATGGAGTCGCAGTCGGGCGGCACAGAGAAGAACGAAGAGATTGCCGGTTACGTCCGCACCGGTGCAGATGCGTATCTCCGCCAGCAGTACAAGGTGGTGGCGGTTTTCTTTGCGGTGATCTTTGTGCTGCTGATGGTGATGGCGTTTGGCCTTGGTGTGCAGAGCGCATGGGTGCCGTTTGCCTTCCTGTCGGGGGGGCTGTTTTCAGGACTTGCCGGCTGGTTTGGCATGAAGACCGCCACCCTGGCGAGCAACCGTACAGCGGCTGGCGCTGAGCGGAGCCTGAACGAGGGACTGCAGGTGGCGTTTCGATCTGGTGCCGTGATGGGTCTGACTGTCGTGGGGCTGGGCCTGCTCGACATCATGATCTGGTTCTTCGTCCTCTATTGGCTGGTGCCGATGTTCGCCACGCCACTCTCGCTGGAAGAGATCACCGTCACGATGCTCTGTTTCGGGATGGGGGCGAGTTCGCAGGCTCTGTTTGCCCGAGTTGGCGGCGGCATCTTTACGAAGGCTGCCGATGTTGGGGCAGACCTGGTCGGTAAGGTTGAACAGAACATTCCCGAGGACGATGCTCGCAACCCAGCCACGATTGCAGACAACGTGGGTGACAATGTTGGCGATGTCGCCGGCATGGGGGCCGACCTCTACGAAAGCTACTGCGGCAGCATCCTGGCCACCGCAGCTCTCGGTGTGGCGGCGTTTCAGACACAGGGCACGCAGATGCAGATGGCAGCACTATTCCTGCCGATGACGATTGCCGCGATCGGGATTGGCCTCTCGATCTGGGGAATCTGGCAGGTGAAGACACAGGAGGATTCATCGCAGAAGACGCTTTTGGCCGCCCTCGCCAAGGGAATCAACCTCTCCACGGTGGCCATCGTTGGTGCGTCATTTGTGCTGACCTTTCTGCTGCTGGGGAAGCCGCACATCGGTGTCGCCGTGAGTGTGATTGTTGGCCTGGTTGCAGGCTGGCTGATCGGCAAGTGGACTGAATACTCCACGAGCAACGAGTTTGCACCGACGAAGGAACTGGCTGATCAGGCGCTGACTGGTCCTGCCACGATCATCATTGGCGGCGTCGCCGAAGGGATGATGAGCGTCTGGGCGCCCGTGCTGATCACCGGTGTGGCCACGCTGCTCTCCTTTGGGTTTGCCAATGGATTCAGCTTTGCCGATCCCGGCCTCTTCGCCCTCGGCCTCTATGGGGTCGGCATTGCGGCCGTCGGCATGCTCTCGACGCTCGGCATCACCCTGGCAACTGATGCCTATGGACCGATCGCCGACAACGCGGGTGGCAACGCTCAGATGGCAGGCATGCCTGAGGTGGTACGTGAGCGGACCGACGCGTTGGACGCTCTGGGCAACACGACTGCGGCCACTGGCAAGGGTTTTGCAATCGGTTCGGCTGCCCTGACGGCTCTCGCTCTCCTGGCTGCCTATGTCGAGGAGGTGCGAATCGGTTTTGAACGCTGGGGCGAAGCGGTCGTGGAGACGGCTGACGGGCAGGCCATCGAGCCTGGCACCTGGGTCAAGGTGGGGGGGGATGTGGTCATGCAGGCAGGGGCGACGTCTGCAGGCAACGAGACCTGGCTGATTCTCAGCGAGAAGGGCATCGCTGGGTACGCCAATGCGGCAGATCGGGCTCCGGTTGAGTCGCTCTCCGATGAGTCGCGGGTCGCGCAGTTGGAGGCCTCCGGTGAGATCGTGAAAGTGGCGGACGCCCGCATGGCGGACTTCATGCGGTTCTACGATGTGACGCTGATGAATCCGAAGGTGCTCGTCGGGCTGTTTATCGGAGCGATGAGCACGTTTGTCTTCTGTGCGCTCACGATGAAGGCGGTCGGGCGAGCCGCGAAGGGCATGGTGGAGGAGGTTCGCCGTCAGTTCCGTGAGAAGCCGGGCATCATGGAGGGCACGGAGACGCCAGACTATGCGACTCCAGTCGCGATTAGCACAAAAGCCGCCCAGAAAGAAATGGTGCTGCCGTCGTTGCTGGCCTTGCTAACACCGGTGGTCACGGGCCTGCTGCTGGGCGTCGGTGGTGTGATGGGGCTACTGGTGGGAGGGCTGACGAGCGGCTTCTGCGTCGCGGTCTTCATGGCCAACGCTGGTGGTGCCTGGGACAACGCGAAGAAGTACATCGAGAGCGGTGTGCATGGCGGGAAGGGCACTGAGGCCCACAAGGCTGCTGTCGTCGGCGACACCGTGGGCGACCCGTTCAAGGACACCAGCGGGCCGAGCCTCAACATTCTCGTCAAGCTGATGAGTATGGTGAGTGTCGTGGCTGCCGGGCTCGTGGTACGGTTCAGCCTGGAAGCGTTCGGTATCTTCTGATTCTCCGCGGACTGCAGACTCTTCTATGCGACCTGGCTTTGCGTTTTCGGTTGAGGCGACAGATCCAACCGGAGCGCGGGCCGGGCATCTGTCGACGCCCCATGGTGCCGTGGAAACACCCACCTTCATGCCGGTGGGCACACTGGCGTCGGTCAAGGGTGTGGACGTTGGGCGGCTTGCGGAGACAGGAGCGGGGGTCGTCCTCGGCAATACCTACCACCTGCATCTGCGGCCAGGAGAACGGATTGTCGAGGCGGCCGGAGGTCTGGCCGCCTTTATGGGCTGGTCGGGCCCCACACTGACGGACTCGGGTGGCTTTCAGATCTTCAGCCTGGCCGAACAGGTCAAGATTACCGATGACGGAGCCGCTTTCCGTTCGCATGTCGACGGAGCGGCCGTCCGGCTGACTCCCGAGGACTCGATGCAGATCCAGCAGAGTCTCGGTGCTGACATTGCCATGCAGCTCGATGATGTCGTGGGGCTGCCGGCAGAGCCTCGGCGGGTTGAGCAGGCGATGCAGAGGTCATTGGCCTGGGCAGAACGCTGCCTCGAGGCCCACACGCGGCCTGATCAGGCTCTGTTTGGGATCGTGCAGGGTGGGCTGGACCCGGGGCTGCGGCAGGCGAGCGCCGAGGCCCTGTCGCGGATGAGCTTCGACGGCCTTGCTGTTGGGGGGCTCTCGGTGGGGGAGGGTGCAGAGGCGATGCGGGCGACGCTTTCAGCGACCATGCCACATCTGCCCACTGACCGTCCTCGCTACCTGATGGGCGTGGGACGGCCGATCGATCTGATTGACGGCGTGACCGCGGGAATCGACATGTTTGACTGCGTCCTGCCGACGCGATGCGGGCGGACGGCGCTGGCGTTCACCTTTTCTGGCGTGCTTAAGATGCGGCATGCCCGGCTGATCGAAGACCGTCGCCCGATCGAGGAAGACTGCCCCTGTCCTGCCTGCCGGCACAGCCGCAGCTACCTGCGGCATCTGTTCCTGGCGGGTGAAATGCTCGGGCCGATTTTGGTGTCACTGCACAACCTGACGATGTACGCTCGGCTGATGCGGAGGCTCCGTGACGCGGTCCTGGCAGGCCGTCTCGGCGTGGTCGCGGAGCAGCTGCGGGGGCCGATCGAGGGCGAGGCGGACTGATCCAGAGCCGGTTCAGAACGGCACGGGCTTGTCCACTGCCGATCGCGGTTCGTATGATCCGGCTCTTACCAGGAGCTCTCCCGCCGCGGGTGCGGATCGGGGAGAGGTCCGTTGTCCTGTTGCCCGCAACGAGTGGAAACCACGTCCGTGAGTTTTTTGAGCCTGTCGTGGTCTTCCGTTTTCCCGTTGGCTGCAGGAATCTCCTGGGGGCTCCCCCTGGCTGAGGCCGCCGAAGGCAACCCGCCCCCGGAGTCGGTGCAACTGCTGGTGCAGTACCTGCCGCTGGTGGCGATTGTGTTTTTGGCCTGGATGCTGCTCTACCGTCCGGAGAGGCAGCGGCAGCTCGCTCAGGAGAAGTTGCGTGACAACCTGAAGCGGAATGATCGCGTGGTCACCGCTGGTGGGCTTTATGGCACGGTGTCGGCCGTCGATCGGGACGGTGATCGCGTGACGCTCAAAGTCGACGAATCAAACAATATCAAGCTCGACGTGACCCTCGGCAGCGTGCTGCGTGTGCTGGGCGACACGAAATCTGGAGCATCGCAGGGAACGGAAGGAGCCGGTTGACCGATGGCAGCAAACCATCTTCTCGGAGGCTGCATGGCGATCCTGGGACAGGCCGCGGCTGAGCCGCAGCCGTGGTATACGGAAGGCTGGGTGTTGTGGCTGATTGCCGCTGCCTGCATTCTTGCCCCAAGCGCTGTGGCCTATCTGATTTCCGGCGGTCTGCGGGCAAAAGATATGTGGGGCCGCATGGCGGTCGTGCTCACTGCGCTGACATGTGGTGTGGTGATCGTTGCTTCTGGCTGGCCACCACGGCTGGGGATCGACCTCAAGGGTGGTGTGATCCTGGTGTACGAGGTGGATGCAGCCAAACGTGTTGGCGAGCAGGCCGACGACGCTGCTCGACGGATGGAAGACGTCATCAACCGCGAGGAGGGCCTCAAGGGCGTGGCCTCGCGGACCGCTGAAGGAACGGTCGCTGTGCGGCTGGAGACTGCCGATGCCTCTGCGGTGGAACGGTTTGTCGCGGCGGTCGACGCGGTCGACTTCGGCGAGGTGCAGGTCCGTTTGGACGATCGTGAAGAGACCGCTGAGGCTGTGACGCTCGACTACAGCGTTGCCGGAGGTGCTCAACCGGTCGACATGGACAAGCTTGTGGCTGCCGTCAGCCGCCGCGTGAATCCAGGCGGACAAAAAGAGGTCACGGTTCGGCAGTATGGGCTCGACCAGCTGGAAGTCATTGTGCCTGATGTTGATCAGGCCGAAGTCGATCTGATTAAGCGAATCGTCTCGAGCGCAGGTGTGCTTGAGTTCCGGATCACGGCCAACTCTTCAGACCCTCGACACCGCCGCGTGATCGAACTGGGTTCACGAACGCCAGGCACAATTGTCTCAGAGGAAGGTCGGCAGATCGGCCGCTGGGTCGAGCTCGACACCGCCAAAATTGGCGTCGGTGAGGCAAGTGGACTGGTCACGCGGGCTGCATCGGACGGCCGCACTGAAGTGCTGGTGGTGCTCGATCGCTTCAATGTGACCGGTGGCTATCTCACCAGGTCGCTTGCGAGTTACGACCAGAATCTGCAGCCGTGTGTGAACTTCTCCTTCAACTCGGCCGGCTCGTCCTTGTTTGGCACCCTGACAGGGCAGAACCTGCCTGACCAGGCAAATGGTCTGACGAGCCGACTCGGTATTGTTCTCGACGATGTGCTGCTGTCGGCTCCCACGATCCGCACAGCAATCTCGGGCGACGGTCAGATCACTGGCAGCTTCAAGCAGGCAGACGTCGAGTTTCTCGTCGGCGTTCTCAATGCCGGCAGTCTTCCGGCAGCGCTCTCAAGCGAGCCGGTCAGTGAGCAGAACATCAGTCCCCAGCTGGGGGCAGACACGATTCGATCAGGCAGTCAGGCCATGCTCTTCGCCCTCGTGGCGGTGCTGGTGTTCATGCTTGCCTACTACCGCTTCATGGGCCTGGTGGCGGACCTCGCCGTGGTGCTCAATGTGGTGCTCGTCGTGGCGGTCATGATCAGCATCAAGGCCGCCTTCACGCTGGCAGGCTTGGCTGGCCTCGTGCTTTCGGTGGGCATGGCGGTGGACGCCAATGTGCTCATCTACGAACGCATGCGAGAAGAGCTTGATCGTGGAGCAGCGATGCGGATGGCAATTCGCAACGGCTTTCAGCGAGCCTTCTCCACGATCGTCGACTCCAATCTGACGACATTGATCACCGGCGTCGTGCTCTACGCGATCGGGACCGATCAGCTGAAGGGGTTTGCGGTCACGTTGGTGCTCGGGCTCACGCTCAATCTGTTTACCGCGGTGTTTTGTTCACGGGTTGTGTTCGACCTAGCAGAACGCAACCGCTGGATCACAAGGCTCTCGATGTCACGTCTGTTCGGGAAGACAGACATCGGTTTTGTGGCTTACGTGCGACCGGCCGTGGCAGGGGCGGTGGTGTTTTTGTGTATCGGTGGTGCTGCGGTCTTCTACCGTGGGCAAGGCCTCCTCGATATCGACTTCACTGGCGGCTCCAGCGTGCAACTGGCCTTTAAGGAAGGCGAAGAACTGGATGTGGCTGAGGTGCGTGAGGCCGTCGCTTCGCTGGACGACGTGGCGGTGAGTTCGATGACCTCCTCGGATTCAGCCGCTGGCAGTCGCTACAAGATTGACACCTCCGTAAAGGATGCCGACCTCGTTGAGAAGACTCTCCAGGAGGCATTCCCAGGACGTCTGGCGACCTACTCGATGGAGTTTGGTGACGTGACACCGCTCGATGCTCCATCAGATGATGCTCCATCAGATGATGCTGCTGATGCTGCGAGTGGTACCCAATCCGAACAGGAATCTGCCGAGGAGAGCGATGAAGACACAGCTGTACTGGTAAGCCAGGTGGTGCTCGACTTCCCGCAGCGGATTAACCTGCCTGCCCTTGAAGAGGTCCTCGGTAGGGCTCTTGAGGCGGAAGCCGCGGCTGATGCGGCCTATCAGCTAGACGCCGGCGAGCCGGGCTCCGGGACGAGCGGTGTTCGTGCCAAGCCGTATCGTGAGTGGACTCTCTCAACCGCTCTCGACGTTGAAGGAACGCGTCGAGTGGCCGAACGGATGGCGACAGAGCTTGCCGAAACCCCGGTCTACCTGTCTGCCAATCGGATCGGTGGGAAAGTTGCGGGCAACACACAGGTCACCGCTGGCTACGCCCTCGTCGCGAGCCTGGTCTGCATCGTGCTTTATGTCTGGCTGCGATTTCAGAACGTGGCCTTCGGTCTTGCAGCGGTGGTGGCCTTGGCTCACGACGTGCTGGTGACCGTGTCGTGTCTTGCTCTGAGTACGTTCCTCGCGCCGTTCCTTGGCTGGGCCTTGGTCGATGACTTTAAGATCAGCCTCGACGTGATTGCTGCCCTGCTGACGATTGTGGGCTTCTCAATCAACGACACGATCGTGATCTTCGACCGGCTCCGTGAGATCCGCGGCAAGAGTCCGTTTGTGACGCCAGTCATGGTCGACCGGGCCCTCAATCAGACCCTCAGTCGAACGATCCTGACGTCAGGTACCTCGTTGTTGGCAACGCTGATCCTCTACATCTTTGGTGGCCAGGGCATCCACGCTTTTGCCTTTACGATGCTGATCGGCATCATCAGTGGTACGTTCAGCACGATCTACATTGCCTCGCCGTTGGTGCTCTTGCTGCAGCGGCGAGCGGCTCAGAGGGCGTAAGCCAGCGAAGCGGGCCACCCACTTCAATCAGCGGCCCAGACCAATCAGCGGCCCAGACCAACGAATCGACTGTGAGGGCTCGCGAGAGTCTCGCGATCGATTCGAATGTGCCGAGGCTGCCTGCCGAGGCGTGTGGTCGTTTTTTTCTCATGCAGTCGTAGCAGCGGGCATAGTTGACATGGTGCCTGGAGAACCTGTCCGGTTCTCCTGTGCCGCATGACAGCTCTTCTCGTGTGTGCGATCTCATGGTGCGGTTTGTGCGACTTGCGGCGTCGGTGGTGATGTTGACCAGTGGGGTCTGGTTGATCACGGCATTCGTTGGCCGGCCGCAGGAGAGCAGCACCCCAGCGATAGCTCCTCAAGATAATGTTCGCGAGGACGCTCAAGCGGCAGCCGCTTTGTCACGAATGCCACGGCTGATTCCGGATGCCTCAGGGGTGGCGGATGCTGAGGCTGCCGAGAAGGCTCAGCAGGAGCAGGCAGCGCGTGCCACGGATCTCACGCCACTGGCGCCGCTGGTGGCCGCCCCTTCTGCGGCTGCTGTGCCACTGCCAGCTGTGCCGACAGAGATATGTGAGCATGCGCCTCCTTTGGAAGCGGCGTATCGCTCGGCGCTTGACCTGCCACCACCGCCACTGCTTGATGCCCATGCCCCTCCACCACTCGCCGGAGGATCAACCTGGCGACAATCGCAGCCAAGGGCATCACTGGCTTCCCATCAGGGCCAGTCTCAGATGGCAACCCCAGGGAGTGATCTCGCCACCACCGCAGGTCTGCCGATTTCTTCGTCCTCGCAGGTTGTGGCTTCGTATGTGGTGCAGGATGGGGATGACCTCACGAGCATTGCTACCAGGTTCTACGGTCATCCTGCAGCAGCCCGGATGGTGTTTGAGGCCAATCGCGATCGGCTCCCTTCGGCAGATGTCTTGCCGATCGGCCTCACCCTGCAGCTCCCACCCCCACAAGGCATGGGGGGGCAGGTGACACGTCCAGGCGGATGGATTGAGCCCGGTGCGGCACCCGGTTCGGGCTGAGTGCCTACTTGGCCAGCTGCTTGCTAAAGAAATCGACGAGCAGGGGAATGAATGTCTGGCTTCCTGCGGTCGCCAGGGCATCTCCAGTTTCCGTGGTGCCGTAGGTCAGGAGGAACAGCGACGCGTCTGTCGTCGGATTCTCGACAGCGCTCGCCTTGTCGGTGGAGCCATCTGCTTTCTGTTCAAACCAGGCGTCGGAACGTTTGCCTTTGAGCTGGTTGAAGATTCTCGTGGCATCGCGATCACGTTCACCTGCGAGGATCACCAGTGGCAGGTCGCGTGAGAGGGTCTGTGTCTGAAGGGCTGGGCCGATGGTTGCTCCTTTGAGGGCAAACACAGGGCTGATCAGACAGATCGCCTGCACGTTTCTCCCCTGGGGGCCTGAAGCGAGTGGTGGCCATGCCGCATCCTTGGCGGTCCACAGGCTTGCCAACGTGCCTCCCAGGCCGGAGCCTACGATGCAGAGCTGATCAGCTGCCAGCCGCTGATCCGCTCTCGCTGTCCGTCGAATCCAGCCATAGACCGTTTCGAGGTCGCCGCGAAGTGTCGCCTGTTCGCGGACACGACCGCCTTGAGTGACCGTGATCGCATCCAGGTCACCCTTCCGCAGTCGCTCTGCTTCGAGTTCGTCGGTGCGGCCATTTGGCCACTCTCGGTTTGTGCTCTCGCCGTGGCCTCGGAGGTCAGGAGCGACCACGCTCATGCCTGCGGCCTGGAGACCGAGGGCGAGCGGCTCGAGGGCTGCGTGGGAGCTCTCGAGGTCGTGGACCAAGACAACGGTGCCCAAGGCCTGCTCAGTCGCTGCGGGGTAGTACCAGAGGGCGAGGTTCACGCCGTCGCTCGTGCGGACAGACTCCATCTGCCCACCCGCCTCAGCCGCAGGCTGGGCTACCGCAGTTGCTGCCAACCGACCTGTCGTGGAACCAGCGAAGCACAACGTCAGTACCGCCGCCACGGTGCGTAGGATCCTCCACCTCTGGCGGGGGTGTCGTGGTGTCGTAACGTGCGGGTGGTGGAGTGAGATGCTCGGTGTGCGTGCCATCAAATCGAGACTCCGTCGGTCAACACGATGAAGGAAGGAAGGGCAGTTGCGGCGTTTGGGGCACATCATGCCATCCACCGCCCTGCCTCCTAAGTCTATCGACGAGCGGCGACTCCCTGCCAGAAAACCGGCCACGCGTCGGCTTTGAATAACTGTTTTACGGCGGAAACCTTCGCCCCGAGGCCAGATCTTGTTCGTATACTTGAGAAGAGTGTCGCGGAGGGCAGGCGGCAGCCGACGACAAGGTGAGGAGTCAGCGAAGTGGGCAATCTCCAGCCAGAGAACGAGCACGACGAACACGCCTTTGAGCACGTTTCCGACAGTCGAGGTGTGCCTGCCTGGGCAGTCAGTTTGATCGTGCATGTGGCTGTGCTGCTGACGCTGGCGAGTCTCGTCCTGGATCCCCCTGGCGTTGAACTCCCACGGGTGACGGTGATCGATCCCACGCCTGAACTCGAAGAGGATCCGTTTGTTCCGCCCGCTGAGATTGTGGTCACCGAGCAGCCCACGCCAGAGGCCGGCGCGGCGAGTGAGGCAGGGGAGGGCGTCGCTCAATCGTTGGCAGCGACGGTTGCCGAGATTCCCACGATTCCGGTTGATCCGCTGCCAGATCTGACCAGCGATGTTGCGTTTGAGCCGATCGAGGCGATCCCGACTGCCACTGAACTCGACATGTCGATTGTGGTGCCGGGCCAGGTGGGGGTGGGAGTCACGGGAGCCTCGGGTGCGGTCGATCGAATCACGGCAGAGATTCGCAACAAGCTCGATCAACGGCCGACGGTTGTCTGCTGGCTGTTTGATCAGTCACTGAGCTTGGAATCGCAGCGTCGTGAGATCGCAGACCGGATTCAGACAGTATTTGAGGAGCTCGGCGCGACACGCCAGTCAACGAAGAAGCCTGCACTGACCAATGTGGTGTTGGGCTTCGGTGAGCGGGTGACGGTGTTCACCGAGAAGCCCACTGGTCAGGCTGAGGAGGTTGTCGACGCGATCCGCTCAATTCCAATCGATGAGTCGGGTGCTGAGTTGACCTTTACTGCGGTCATCGAGGCGGCCAACCGCAGCCGTGTGTTCCGCACGGCGCGACCGCAACAGAACGTGATGCTGATCGTCTTTACCGATGAGGTGGGGAACGACCAGCAGCGAGTCGACGAGGCAGTGAGGACCTGTCGGACGCTGGGGATCCCAGTGTATTGCGTGGGCGTTCCTGCTCCCTTCGGTATGCGGGATGTCCGCTTTAAGTTTGTCGATCCAGACCCAGAGTATTTCCAGGAGCCTCAGTGGGCCCAGATTGAGCAAGGGCCTGAGAGCTTCTATCCCGAAGTGGTGCACATTCGCTCCGGTCGCTACGCGGATGAGGCGATCGACTCTGGCTTCGGGCCGTACGCCCTCTCCCGACTCTGCAGTGAAACCAGCGGCATCTACTTCTGCGTGCATGCCAACCGCGAGCACCAGGGCCGCGTCAGTGACCGTGAAACCGCGGCTATGTCGGCGAACCTGCGGTACTTCTTCGACAGCGATGTGATGCGGGACTACACCCCTTCGTATCTGCCGATCAGTGAACTGGATCGGCAGCTCGCGGAGAATGCGGCCATCCGCAGTCTCGTGCTCGCAGCTCGCGGAACCGAACTCGAGCCGATGGAAGCACCGGTGACACAGTTCCCGCGTCGCAATGACGGGGATCTCGTTCGGCTGCTTGGCGATGCACAAAAGGTGGCAGCCAAGATAGAGCCCAAGATCAACCTCGTGTACGCGACGCTGCTGGAAGGCGAGAAAGATCGCGGGAAGCTCACCGAAAAACGTTGGCAGGCCGGCTATGACCTTGCCATGGGGCGTGTGATGGCGATGAAGGTCCGCACCGAGGCCTACAACCGCATGCTGGCTCAGGCCAAGGGAGGCATGGCCTTCGAGCGTGAAGACAGTGACACCTGGGAGCTGGTGCCCAACGAAGATATCTCGCAGGTGGGCTCACAACTCGAAAAGATTGCTGGCGAGGCACTGGTCTATCTGCAGCGGGTGGTTGATGAGCATCCGGGCACGCCATGGGCGCTCGTGGCTGAAGATGAACTCCGCATACCGCTGGGCTATGTCTGGCGAGAACTGCACACCGGCGTGAACGATCCGCCGGCATCTGCGGGTAACGGGAATAACAACCCGCAGCGGGCTGATGAGAAGGCTCGAATGCTCGCCCCACCAAAGCCTCGACGTGATCTGAAGCGGCTCTAAGGTGGTGTGCTCGGGGGAGCCCAGTGCTGCTCCACCGGGCGTTCGCTTCGGCATCCCTGCCTTCGCTCACTCGAGGTTTCTCGCTTTCGCCTTCCAGGCTTCGCTCGAAGACCCACGCCGGTGGATCAGCACCGGGCTCCCCCTCGCTGCAGGCGTGTGGAGTGGTCTCAGTTAAAACGAGAGATTCTCTTCGGCGAAATGCGTGCGGCTGTCGTGTGCGTAAAAGAGGCGAGCAATCTTGCTGCTGAGCACCTGCATAAACATGCCGCGGAACTGCTGTTCACTCTGGTCGGTGGCGGGGACCGCGGTGTCTTTGGGAAACGCGTAGTCATCGAGCCGCTTCTCAAAGAGCAGTTTCTCTTCGGCCACGTCGTAGACCTGGACATGGACGCTGGCCTGGCCTCGGTAGAGCGTGGACCCTTCATAGAGCCGGAAGTCTTCGAGGTCGATTCCGACCACGATGTCAGCGTCGAGCGCCTTGCCGAGTTCGGGATACTCGAGAAGTTCATTCTCGTCCATCCAGCGGGCGACTTCCTGTTGACTGATCACTTCCGTACGACGAAGGTTGCGGTCGATGTTCATGCCGACGAGTTGGGCGAGTTCACGAGCAGAACCGGCATCGCTGTACTGCAGCTCGACGACCGGATTGCAGACCACGGCCACATTCTTTCCGGAAAGCTCGTCGAATTCTGCGGGGATGTCGTTTGGATTAACGAAATACGCCAGCGTGCCGAGTGTGGAACAGCCGGTGAACAGCACCGCTGAGGTCAACATGAACGCAGACAGCAGTGAGAGACGCACCGAAGACATGGAAGACCTCAAGAAAGTCGGGCGTGGGAAACGGAGTTGCTCGTGGGAGCACCGGTTTCGCAGGACGGCTTACATAGATTGTCGCGGGAGGAGACGATAGGGTGCTGCCAGAGGTGGCTCAATGCCGTTTCTGTCCGCTCGTGCTGCTTCTTCAGCACCGCCGTTGAGAGGCTCCAATGAGCTGGCGAGCGTCGGAAGTTGGTGACTGCGGAAGATACGGCAGATGGGGCGAGACACTCGCTTGAGGGGATGAGCCGGTGCAGGACGCGAACGACGGCAGGCAGCAGCAGTTTCTCGAATCCCTTGCGGCAGGCTGGGCTCCTCATCGCCATGTGCGAGGCCCTGTGGTTGTGGCGGTGTCTGGTGGAGGTGATAGCGTGGCCCTCCTGCGAGGCCTGCATCAGCTTCTTGCCGCTGACTTCCCGCAGAGTGCTGAGACTGGTCGGCGTGGAGAGCAGGCTCTCGGAGTGCCGGGCTCGCAGAGACTGGTGGTGGCTCACGCGCGACACGATCTTCGTGAGGGACATCCCGGCGACCCGGCCGCCTCAGATGCCGCCTTCGTGCGGCAACTGGCAGAGACCCTCAGCCTGCCTTATGAGGAGGCCTTCCTGAAGGTTTGTCAGGCGGCTGAGGGGGGGGAAGGGCTCGAAGCTGCGGCTCGTCGGCTCCGCTACGGCTTTCTGCAGGAAACGGCTGAGGCCTACGGTGCACGACTTGTGGTGACCGCGCACTCGGCGGATGACCAGGTCGAAACCGTGTTGCATCGCCTGCTCCGGGGCACTGGGCTCGCTGGCCTTGCGGGGATTGCCCCAGTCCGCAGCCTCGTGGAGGGGATTGTCGTTGTGAGGCCGATGCTAACTCTCACCGCACAGGCTGCCCGCGACTACCTGCGTGCACTGAAACAGCCGTGGCAGGAAGACGCAACCAACGCCGACACGCGGTATGCCCGCAACCTGATCCGACAGGAGCTGCTCCCCAGGATGTCTGCCGGCCCTTATCCAGCGGTTCGCGAGGCGATGCTGCGACTTGCCGACCAGGCAGCAGACGCTCATGCCACGAGCACCGCGGCCTGCCTGGCGTTGCTTGAGGCCTATGGAACCGAAGAGCCGAGTGGAACCGTGCTTCTCAAGACAGGCCCACTGGCCACCTTCCCGTCACAGCTGCTTGCCGACATGGTTGCCACGCTCTGGCGACAGCAGGGATGGCCGCAGCGGGACATGACCAGCCGTCACTACGCCGCAGTCGCTGCCATTCTCGCCAACTCAGCAGGCAATCCAGCACGCCTCGATCTGCCGGGGGGACTGAGGGCGGACACTGTCGCCAACGGACAGGTCCGCCTCGGTCCAACAGGGCTTAGGCCTCACCTGGCCCCTCAGCCCCACCTGTGAACAGTTCAGGGTCGAGCCCTTTCTGCTTGTAGCCACCGCTGGCTGCAAACACGCCGATCAGCAGCAGGTAGCAGATTGCCATCGTTCCAGGCACGTAGGCAGTCAGCTTCAATGCCTGACGGCCACCCTGAAGGCCCGCGTCCACGACCAGCGGCTTGTCTGCCTCGGCATTCGGAGCGGCTGTGTCGATCCACCAGTCAACAAGAGCCTTCTGGTTGTCGATGGTCTCCTGCTGAGCCTTCTGCTCGACCAGGAGTTCCAGGGCACGCTGTGCTTCCTGGCCGCCGTCTTCAAGGACACCGACCTTGGCACCATCGAGTCCGACGGTCTCCTTCCAGAGGAAGGAGTTCGCACTGCTGGCCTTGTACCGCTCGTAGACGTCGGCGTCAGCCTGCTGGAGTGCGGCAGAGGCGTTTTCGTCCTGCAGGAAACCGATCCCAGGACCGCCAAGCAGGCCAGCAGAGAGCATGCCCACGCCGCCAACAGCACCGATCGTGATCGCACCACCCTTGGGGAACTGCTCGCTCACCACACCGAGCATGGTCGGCCAGAGGAAGGTCTTGCCGATACCGTAGATCGTGGCAGCCACCACGCACATCACAATGCCCTCGGCATTGCCCAGCAGCGTGAGGCCAATCGCTCCGAAGATGGCCGAGACAGCCAGCAAGCCGAGCGGAGAAATCCGTTCCACAATCGGGCCTGCGAAGAATCGCAGAATGAACATCAGGCCGGAGGTGTAGACGAACAGGAGAAGACCGTTGGCCTCGCTGGCCATGATGGTGCCGGTGATCTTGGCGATCCAAGAGTCGGTGCCCAGTTCGACATAGCCGACCATCGCATGCACCAGCAGCAGGAAAGCCAGCAGCAGGTGACCAAAGCGGAAACCGGTGACGGCACCAAACGCGATGAGAAGCCCGGCCGAGATGCCACCAGCAACGATCGGCTGCAGCCCCAGGTCGTTCTTGAAGAACAAGGCCAGCAGGCCGCAGATCACGGCCGCACCCAGCAGCCCGAGTTCGCCGAGCATGTCGCGATACTTGACGCCCGAAACGCTTGCCTCACTGCGGGGGAACCGTTGGCCGATCATCATCAGGCCGTAGAGCACCACAGGCACGAGGAACAGCGAAATTTGGATCTGCCAGGCGACCGGCTTGGTCTCACCGCCGCCGGCCATAAAGAAGCTCGCCAAGCCGCCGGCAATCAGGCCGCCCGGCCAGCCTGCGTGGAGAATGTTCAGGTAGTGCGTCTTCCGCTGCGGAAAGAGCGTGGCAACCAGCGGGTTCACCACCGCTTCTGCAATGCCATTTCCGATGGCAAACAAAAACATGCCCCAGAACAGGCATTGGAAGGCGAGATCTTTGCCCCCCGCAGCAAACGCGGCTCCCGTGGCCAGCGTCAGAGCCGCAGACACCAGATGCATGCCAAAGGCGATGAACATCAGAGGCCCGAAGCCGATACGGTCGGCAATCAGGCTCGAGAGCAGGATGATGATGCCGAAACCGGTAAGGCCGCCGCCGGTGATCGCTCCAAGTTCGGTCTGGGTAAAGCCGTACTGCTCGGCCCACTGCCCCAGGATGCCGGCCCGGATGGAAAAGCCGACGCCGGCGGCGAGAATCGCCATGAATCCCGCCCAGAGCAGCCGCTGGGCGTTCGCGGGTGAACCTCCGGCGGAACCTGATGCTGTTGTGTCGTGAGACATGACCTCTCCGTGCTCAAAAATGTATGGATTTCTGGCCGCTGCAGCGTTGTCCGTGCCACTGCAGGCGACATCACAGGGAACAGACCGTACCGCTGTACCGCTACCGTACGGACGTCAATACACCCCCCGCGAACCGCGGCAGCATAGCAGGCGAAGGTGATCTGTGGAATCTGGGATGCCTGGCCAGGCTGCCGTGTGGCTTGACGTGTTCCTAGGCCCCTCGATACCGTCCCGACCCGCTTTCCTGCACGACTGACCGGTCATTCGTCGCCCGCCCTCCTCCTGGGGGAGGGTTTGCATGTGGAGGCGGTTTAACAAGGGATAGTCTGTGAACTCGCTGGCCGATCTGCTCTGGGCGATCGTTCGCTGGGCACTGCCGCTGACGGTAGCTGCCCTGATCGCGCTTGCAGCCATCGGGCTTGAGCGGCTCGACGACGAGGTCGCCAAGCGTGTTGAGATGCGGCTGGCTGAGATGTTTCCCGCAGTCGACGTCGTGGTGGACGAAGCCGAACTGATCGAGGGGCAGGGCATTCTTGTTCGTGGGCTCTCCTTCGTCGCCAAGCAGCATGGCGGAGAGGCAGGTCGCCTCGTTGAGGTCGACGAGATGCTGCTCTCCTGCAGCACAAGCCTGGCGGATCTCGCGTCTGGAAAGCTTCCGCTGCGGGGCATTCATCTCCGTCGGCCACTCGTGCGTGCGGAGATGCTCGAGGATGGCACCTGGAATCTCGCCCGACTGAGACCACAGGGGGGCGGCGGAGACATCGTGCCGGTGGTCATTGAAGACGCCGCGCTCGTCGTCGCACGGGGCTCCGAGCAGATCGCCCTCCGCGATCTCGAGTTTCGCTTTGACCCTGCCGCAGCAGCTACGGATCAGGGTGACGATGCCATTAACCGTTGGGTCACCGTGCATGTTGCCACGGCGGCGGATGAACTTGGTCAGTTGCAGGTGAGTGGACGCGTGCGTCCGACGGACCTCGCCTTCGACGTAGAGGGAACGGTGACGGCCGTTGCGGTCTCCAAGCAGCTCTGGACACTGATCCCAGATGCATGGCGTGCCAAGCTACCGCAACAAGGTGGCCTCAGTGGTGAACTCTCGGAGGCGATCCGGGGAGAGATCGGGGTCGCGTTTCGGGCCGCTGGCTCACTGCATGCTCCTGAGCAGATTCAGTTTACGGCTGACGGAAGCCTTCGCGATGGGCAGATCGAGCATGCGTCGCTGCCGTTCCCGCTCACAGAGATTGCAGCCAAGCTCAATCTCGACCGACGTGGTGTTGTCTGCGAGGCGTTTTCCGCACGCGGCGGGGCAACGACGATACGTGGCCATGCTCGCCTCAACGGCTGGGACGCAGCTGCTGACTTCGAACTGCTGATGGAAGCGGAGCGGCTCCATGTTGGTCGGCACTGGGAACCTGTGCTTCCGGAAGAAGTGGCGATCCACTACCGCAAGCTTCTGCCGGCAGGTGATGTTGATCTGCGTGCCCATCTCGTCCGAAAGCAAGGGGTGCTCAAGCCGCATCTGTCCGTCCGCTGTCGCAACCTTTCGATTACCCACTACCGCTTTCCGTATCGGCTTGACCGTACGGTGGGGACGGTGGTGCTCGATGGAGACCTGCTGACGATGCATCTCACCGGACAGGCTGGTGGGCATGCCGTGCACGTCGATGGCAGCTTCCAGTCGCCTGGTCCCGATGCGCGAGGCATGGTTGAGGTTCGGGGAGATGGCCTGCGGATGGATGATGCCCTGATTGCAGCGATGCCACGACGAAGTGCCGATATCGTGCGGTCGCTGCATGCGGCAGGCACCTTCGATTTTGCCTTCCGGCATCAACGGTCGCCCGAGTTTCCTGAGGGGCATTCCAATCAACTCGGCATACGACTCACCGACTGTCAGCTCGCATACGCACTCTTCCCCTACCCGCTCTCGAAGGTGACCGGGCAGGTGCATATGCAGGATGGCCACTGGACCATCCAAGACTGCGTGGGTCGGAATGACACTGGAGTGGTGAGGTGTTCCGGGGAACTCATTCCTCTGCCGGGAGATGATGGCGAGCTCACGCTGACCTTTACGGGTTCGCAGGTGGTGCTCGAGAACGAACTCCGTGATGCCCTGCCGTCGGGCATGCGACGCATCTGGGACGACATCACGCCGCGAGGGGCAATCGATCTCACTGCCGAAGTGCGTCACCAGGTGCGTTCGCGTACCACGAGCGTTGAACTCCATGCAGATCCGCATGGGCAAACCGTGTCGATCGAGCCTGCCTGGTTTCCTTACCGCATCGAGAAGCTGGGAGGGCAGCTGCACTGGAACAACGGTGTGCTGACCTTCCGGGATGTTCGCGGCTCGCACGATCGCACGACCGTGTCGGCAGCCGGAGCCTGTCGCTTCACGCCGGACGGCGGCTGGCATGTCTCCTTCGAACGGCTGGCGGCCGATCGGTTTCGGGTTGATCACGACCTGCTGCAGGCTCTGCCTGCTGGATTGCACGAAGCGATCGCTGCTATCCGTCCACGCGGGCTGCTCTCGCTCGACGGAGCCCTCGATGTCTACTCCACGCGGGGAGCGGGGCAGGCCGCCAATGGTCCTGCGGCCGCAGCCTGGAATATGCGGCTCGACATGGAGCAGGGGGGACTCGATGCCGGCCTCCAGGTGACGAATGTCCATGGAGGGATGCACCTCGTCGGCCGCAGTGATGGCACGCAGTGGTTTGCCTCGGGAGATCTTTTGGTTGATAGCGCGATCTGTCGCGGGATGCAGCTGCGGCAGATCCAAGGGCCCCTGGTGATGGATCCTCAGGGCGTGCGTTTTGGCAGCTTTGCCACAGCAGGTGAGCAGCCTGCCCGACGTCTGACAGCTCAGCTCGCGGAAGGAAACCTGGCGATCGACGGTGGTGTGGGCACTGATGGGGCGTTTCGTGTGCTGATGGGGCTTGAGTCTGCGAGTCTCGAGCGGCTGGTGGCCGACCTGAGCGGAGCCTCCACGGCCTACCGTGGCCAACTCGAAGGCACCCTCGAACTCGCAGGGGTGCGTTCTGCGCGGCACTCTTTGACTGGTCGAGGGCACCTGAAGCTTGATGATGCCGACCTCTACGAGCTGCCGCTGATCGTGTCGCTGCTCAAGGTGCTCCGCGTGAAGGCGCCCGATCGCACCGCCTTTGAGTCGAGTGTGGCGGACTTCCGCATCGAGGGGCCTCACGTCTACCTCGACTCAGTCGAGCTTGCAGGTGATGCCGTGAGTCTGGTCGGCAATGGTGAAATCGGTTTTGACTCGACGACGCATCTCACGTTCCGGTCGATCATGGGGGATTCGCAGGCGCAACTCCCGGCCATGAAGCGGATGCTCGGCGGCGCCAGTGGGCAGTTCATGCTGATTCATGTCGACGGAACACTCGCGGCGCCAGAAATGACAAGCGAGGCGTTTCCCACCCTCAATGCGCTCGTGCAGCAGTTTCAGTCGCAGGGCTTGATGGGGCAGGAGGGGCGGCGTGGCGGCCGTCTCTCGAGCGGGACCGGTTTGACGCGACAAAACTGGCGGTGACCGAGGAACTGATGAAGGGGGTTGAGGCCCCGAGTGAGTAGACTGATTTCTTGGAGGCCTCGATGCACTGCTGCGAGAGGCTTCCCCGCACAAGCTCGAAGGCGTGAAGGAACACACCTGCTATGGGAACGGATGTCGCGTTCGTGAAAATGCACGGGCTGGGCAACGACTACGTCTACATCGACGTGTTTGCCAATCCTGCTCCTGAGGATCCGGCCGGGCTCGCCCGCCGTCTTGCTGACCGTCACCGCGGTGTTGGAGGTGACGGCATGATCCTGGTTGAGCCCTCGCAGGTCGCTGCTGCTCGGATGCGGATGTTCAATGCCGACGGCAGTGAATCGGAGATGTGTGGCAATGGTGTCCGCTGCGTTGCCCACCTCATTGTGGCACGGGGCTATGCCGCTGCTGGACCGCTGACGATCGAGACGGGACGAGGTGTTTTGGCGATCGAGGTCATGCCTCGCGGTCCCCTGCAGTCTCAGGTCAAAGTCGACATGGGGCCGCCGATTCTGCTGCCACGCGACGTGCCAGTGGAACATGCCCAGTTTGCGGGTGCGTCGGTGATCGATCAGCCATGCCCGGATCTGCCGCTTGATGCGGAATGGGGGGCAGCTGCCGGGCTGGAACCGGGGATGACCTGTGTTTCCATGGGCAATCCGCATGCCATTTTCTACTGCGGTGACGTGGCGGCTGTGCCCCTGGAGGTGTTTGGTCCTGCAGTGGAGCGGCATCCGGTCTTTCCTCGTCGCACAAATGTGCACGTCGTGCAGGTCGTTTCGCCGACGCATGTCCTCGTTCGCACGTGGGAACGTGGCAGCGGCATCACGCAGGCTTGTGGAACAGGTGCCTCGGCGGTCTGTGTCGCCGGCTACCTGACGGGTAAGAGTGGAGCACGCATCACGGCCACGCTGCCTGGAGGCGATTTAGATCTCGAGTGGGACGGCCAGGGATCGGTGTTTATGACCGGGCCTGCCGAAGAGGTGTTTACCGGACACTGGCATGCCGTGCCCGTCGGTTCCGATGCTCCCGCAGAGGGGGGCGACGCGTGAAGCTGCAGTCTCCTATCGCGATTGGGGCCACGTCGCTGGTGGCCACGGCCACCATCAGCCAGTGGATGTCGACGCTCGACTACGCCGTGGACTATCGCGATCCGACCGTGGATCCCGTCCATCCCCACTACCGTGGTGCGAAAATTTTTGTGTTCTGGCATGAGAACATCCTGATGCCGCTGGTGCTCCGTGGGCATTCCAACACCGCGATGCTGCTGTCTCGACACACCGATGCCAACATCCTCGATCGGGTGGCCCGCATGATGGGGTTTGGCGTGGTGCGGGGGAGCACCTTCCACGGGGGCTCCGCAGCCCTGAGGGAACTGGCTGAGCGGGCGAAGCGGTCCAATCTCACGATCACGCCAGATGGGCCTCGTGGCCCTCGGCGACGACTGGCTGCCGGCTGCGTGTTTCTGGCCAGCACCCTGCAGATTCCGATCGTGGCAATGGGCTTCGGATACCAGAAGCCATGGCGTCTGAGAACCTGGGATCGTTTTGCGATTCCGCGGCCTTGGTCGCGAGCTCGGGCCGTGGTCAGCCGAGCGATTACGGTTCCACCGCAGCTTGACCGCGAGGCGGTTGAGTATCACCGGGTTGGTATCGAAAAACTGCTCACCCGGCTCTCAGATGAGGCGGAGGTGTGGGCGACGTCGGGCGAGCAACGAGAAGGCAGTCTCAGACTGCGGAGGGAGCCATCACGGCTCGCTACTCATGCGGCCTGTTTGCCCGGGCCTCCTGGCGTTTCGCTGGCTGATGAACTTGGTGAGGCCACTGCCATACGGCTGGCGCAGGCCCCAGCAGCCTAGCCACAGGCGATGGTTGCTCGCTCGACATCTTTTCCACGTCGCCTAAGTGGTGCACGGACGTGCGGTTCGGGGCTCCTTAAAAACCGTCAACGCCGTGTTAGGTTGATGTGAGTGAAGGGGTTGCGGAGACCCGTTCGGTGGTGTCGGCGGCGTGTTTGACAGCACTGCTGTCACCCCTACAATCCCGGCTCGATTGGGGCCGATTCGCTGGATGGCGACGGCCGGAAAAGCCGCAGAGCAGAACCTTTTTTTGGAGGGTATGCTCGCGGGGGAAGAACGGATGCTCCAGTTCGCAACTCCTGTTTCGTGGGGGCTGTGAATGCTGCAGGAAGTGGCCATGTCTCGAGAATGCTCAGCAGCACGCGTGTTGACGCACTCAGTGCAGCAGGAGCAATCTCCGCCGGAAGATGCGACCTCTTCCACACAGGATCTCCGAGTATCTCACGCACCGGGCCTCCACGCATCGCAAGCACCGGCGTCACAGCCAACGCAGGATGATGCTCAGTTCGACAGTGTGGGTGGAAAAACGGCTCGCGCCGACCGGCCGAGGGCTGTCGTCGGAGACGCGATCAGCACCGATCTTCTCACGCGTCTCCATGCGGCGCTGCGAGACCGAATCGGGCCGCAGCGGTATGCGGTATGGTTTGACGGCATCTGCCGCTTTGCGGTGGAGGACGGGCATGTCACGGTGATCAGCGACGGGCAGTTTGCCCAAGACTTGGTGCGGCGTGGCTTCCGGACAGACATCGAAGCGGTGGCTGAGAATCTCTGCAGCGACCGGACACCTGTTCGCTTTCGGCTGGCAGAACGAACCGATCTGAAGTCTCTTCGCGAGGGATGCACTGAGCAGGAAGACCGTTCTGCGTCGCAGGGCTATGATGCTGAAAACCGCTGTGACGCAGCCGCGGTTGAGTCATCGGCAGATGTCTTGGTTGCCGACCCGAGGGCCGATGCAGATTTCGGCGGTGAGCAGGCTGTTGACGAGACGCTGCCACTTCACAGGGCGGTGCCTGGGCCGGGTCAGCGAGGACTGTCCGGACCGTCGGCTGTCCCCACGCGGCAGCGATCGGCTCAGCAGCAGTCGCGTCGTCGTCCTCTCGCACAACTCGATGAGTTCGTCACTGGCGGCAGCAACCGCATGGCGAGGGCTGCTGCGGAGATGGTCGTTTCTCGGCTTGGAGAGATTTCGCCACTGGTGATTCACGGCCCCAGTGGGACCGGGAAGACCCATCTCCTTGAGGGAATCGTATCGCTTGTGCGGGAGCGGCATCCGGGCGTTTCCGCGATGCTGGTGCCTGCAGAACAGTTCACCACGACCTTCCTGCAGGCCCTGCATGGCACGGGTCTGCCCGGGTTTCGCCGCTCCTACCGTTCACTCGATCTTCTGCTGGTTGATGACCTACAGTTTTTCTCCGGTAAGCGGGCGACGGCTGTCGAGCTTCAGCAGACCTTCGATGCTTTGCGACGGCAGGGGCGACAGGTGATTTGCACCTGTGACCGGGAACCGGAGACGCTCACTGACCTCGGGCCAGATCTGCTCGGTCGGCTTGAGGGGGGAATGAGCGTACGGATTTCGCCAGCGGAGTATGAGGTGCGACGAGGTATCGTTGCCTCGCTTGCCGACCGACGTGGCCTGGACTGTGAGCCAGCTGTCCTCGATTACGTGGCAACCCATCTGACACGGAATGCCCGTGAGCTGACTGGCGGTGTGAACCGGCTTGAGGCCACCTCCCACATGCTTGGCCTGCCGGTCACCATCGATCTCGCTGAAGAGGCGTTGGCTGATCTGGTGCGAGCGGGAGGGCGAGGCGTCCGCCTCGCCGATATTGAGAAGGCCGTCTGTGCTGCCTTTGGGCTTGAGGCAGGAAGCCTCCAGTCGCCCCGGCGTTCACGGGCAGTGAATCACCCTCGGATGCTGGCGATGTTCTTGGCTCGCAAGCACACACCGGCAGCACTCGCTGAAATTGGCAGTTATTTTGGGCGTCGCAGCCACTCGACGGTGATCGCTGCTCGCAAGACCGTTGCAGGCTGGCTCTCCACGCGGTCGCGGGTGCAGCTGGCCGACGCCGCCTGGGATGCCGAAGACGCTGTCCGGCGGGTTGAAGAACTGCTGCGTGCGGGCTCTTAGGCTCAACTTTCGGCGGCTCGACTTTCGGCCGCCGTTGACCGTGCGTCTCGCTCGGATCGCCGCAGCGTTATCGCAGCAGCCTTTCTTCCATCTCAGCTCGGTATCGCAGGCTCGACTGCGGTCCGCTGAAGCCAATCACTTTGCGGTCCATTTCGGTGACACGGCTGAGCACGTGACCCTCTTCGATATCGAACTGGATCTTGCCGTCCCAGATGCGTTCCAGCAGGCGAGCCTCGAGCTGTGGGTCATCAACAGGTGTGAGCACGGTCGTGTCGACACGGATGGAGGCGACCCCGTCGTCAACAGATTCGAGTCGATACCGCAGTCGTGTGCGGACGAGTTTCCGCGGTCCGCCTTGGACTTCGACCACAATCTCATCCGGCACCTCCCACTCGTCACCGATGGAGACTGGCTCGGTCGGGAGGGGCACGACCACCAGGTCGCCGCTGTTGGACTCGGGGACAGGCCGCAGGTTGCGTCGTCCAAGGACATGCCCGGCGGCGTCGATCGTGATCCGCGAGATCGGCACGCCGAGTGAGCCGGGAATATGCTCGTATCCCGGCGGCGGCTGCTGCGTGTCTCGGCTATCCCAGGAAACGCTGCCTCGATCACTGGTGCGTGAATGCATCCGCACATCATCGACCGAATGTTCGAGCACAACGCCACCCTCGGCGTCGGTCGTGACTTTCCAGACTTTCGTTGAGTCCGTTGCGGTTTCCACGGACTGTTTCGTGCCGGCGATGGTGGTATCGCTCACGGCTCGGTGCCGCACCTCCATGCGAAGTGTCTCACCGTCTTCAAACTGGTACCGAAGCGTCCATGGGCCTTCCGCAGTTACCTCTGCAGGTGCAGGCTCTTTCTTTGCCTGTTGATCTGCTGCCATCGTCAGCGGCTGTCGGCAGAGCAAAGCCAGTAAAAGGCATGCCCAGGCGTATATCCGCGTGGCGTGGTGACGGCCGTTGTTGTCGTCGGATCCTCCGACCATGACAGCCCCCTCTCTTCCCTGATATGAGGTCGTCGTTCACCAAGCCGCAGCTCAGCGGCGGGCATCATGAAGCCCACCACCCCAGTGAAGCTTCTCCCGCAACGTTGAATAGTACCCGTGGTGGCGTGTTTCAACGAGTGTGAAATGTGGTTCCGCCTGGTGCACACGGATGGTGTCACCAGGGAGAAGGCCAGCCACGACGCGTCCATCGACCACGCAGGCAGATCCGTCGTTGGGAGCGGGAACAACAAGGTCGTAGCGGCGGGCCGCTGCGTCAATCACCGGACGGTTGGTCAGCGTGTGCGGATTGAGCGGCGTGAACAGCACAACGTCGAGGTCTTTTCGCAAGATTGGGCCGCCGGCCGACAGGCTGTGGGCGGTCGATCCAACCGGCGTGCTCACAATTAGGCCGTCGCCGCGATACGTGGTCGCCAACTGGTCGTCCACATGCAGCATGATCTCAATCATCGAAAAAGGCGGACCAGCGAGCACTGAGACCTCATTGACCGCCAGGCCTTGGGCAGAGGGCTTTCCGTTACGGAGAATTGAAAACTCCAAAAGGAGGTGATCCACGAGGCGGAAATGGCCGGCGGCAATCTCGTCGAGGGTGGTCTGAACCTCGTCTGGCTGATAGTCCGCCAGGAAGCCGAGCCTGCCGAGGTTGATCCCCAACACCGGGACCTGCCTGTGCCCCATCCAAGACGCAGTCCGCAGGATGGAGCCATCACCTCCAAGAACGATCACGAGGTCGACCGGCCCAAGCGAGTCAAACGCATGGCTGAATAGCCCAGGCTCGCCTACGCGGCCTGTCGCAAACTCAACCGTTACGTCATGCCCACCCGTCTCGAGGGCTGCCTGAATCCGAGCGGCTTCGCTGGCGACCTTCTCCACACCTGAAGAGCCGACAATCACCACACGCAGGCCTGCTGGTGGGGCTGTCTCCGACCGCAGGCGTGAGTACGTAAGGCTCATCCGAGTGAAGCAGCCGAGGCAGCAGATCCAACTTGGGACGGAGGAGCGGTGGACTTCGACGAGCTTTCCGCGAGTCGACGACAGGCCGCAGCGATACCTGCGGCGTCAATGCCAAGATCGGCAAACAGTTCGCCACGGTCGCCATGTTCCACAAAGCGATCGGGGAGACCCAGCCGCAGCACAGGCCCCACGTCACCAAGGCTTCCCGCAGCGCGGGCGTCGTTGATCGCCTCAACCACGGCAGAGCCGAAGCCTGTGGGGAGGGCGTTCTCCTCAAGTGTGATCGTCCATGGTGCAGACTCGATAGCGGGCAGAATCAGCTCAGTATCGAGTGGCTTGATAAACCGGGCGTTCAGAACAGCCACCTCAAGACCCTCACCGCGGAGCGTCTCAGCAGCCTTGATCGCCTCACCGAGCATCGTTCCGCAGGCGATCAGCAGGCCATCGCTGCCCTCGCAGACCTGCTCTGCCTTGCCTAGCTGCATCGGCTGCCGTGGAAAGTCGTGTCGCACGCGAGCAGCCTTCGGGTAGCGGATGGCGGTTGGGCCGTCATGTGTGAGGGACCAGGCGACCATCGCTTCCAGGTCATGTTCATCACCAGGAGCCATCACCGCCATGTTGGGGAACAGCCGCATGTAGCCAAGGTCAAAGGAACCGTGGTGGGTCGGACCATCGGGGCCGGTCAGGCCAGCACGGTCGAGCATGAACAGCACGGGAAGGTTCTGCAGGGCGACTTCTTGGAAGATCTGGTCGTACGACCGCTGCAGAAATGTGCTGTAGATATCGACAATCGGCCGACAGCCTGCCTTGGCCTGGCCTGCCGCAAAAGCGACGGCGTGGGATTCGCAGATGCCGACGTCGAAGAACTGGTCTGGAAACTCCTCACGGACCTTTTCCAGCTTGTTGCCCTGACACATCGCAGCGGTGATCACGCTGACACGACTGTCAGCCCGCATCGCATTGCCGATCGCTCGACTGGCAACATCGGTGTACGCCTCAGTCGAGGATTTCTTGATGGAGACAACAAAGTCGTCGTCACACTCAAAAGGGGCTGGCGTGTGGAAAAAGACCGGGTCGGCCTCTGCTGGTTTAAAGCCACGACCCTTCTCGGTGAAGACATGCAGCAGCACGGGTCCATCAGCATCCTTGACCATCTCGAGGTAGCGAATCAGCTGCGGCAGCGAGTGACCGTCGACCGGACCGAAATACCGCACGCCAAGCGCCTCAAACAGGGCGCCGCCATGGATCGATGTCTTGATCGAGTCTTTGACATTGGTGAGCACCCGCTCCACCGACTCTCCCACCATCGGCACGCCCTTGATCAGGTCGCCCATCTCCTGCTTCACGCTGCGGTACCAGGAGTTGGTGCGGACGGTGTCGAGATACGCGGCGAGTCCACCGACGCGTGGGCAGATCGACATCTTGTTGTCGTTGAGGATCACCAGCAGCTTTCGCTTCAGAAAGCCTGCGTTGTTCAACGCCTCAAACACGATGCCGGAGGGGAGTGCGCCGTCACCAATGACGGCAACGCTATGACGCTCCGGCTCGCCGAGCATGCTGTCGCCCATTGCCAGTCCGAGCGCGGTCGACACGCTGCATCCGGCATGGCCGGTCATAAACAGGTCGTATGGGCTCTCGTTGGGGTTCGGGTAGCCCATCAGGCCACCCTTGGTGCGGATGGACGGAAACTCCGCATATCGCCCGGTGATCAGCTTGTGTGGGTAGATCTGGTGCCCGGTGTCCCAGATCAGCCTGTCGCTGCTGAAGTCAAAGACTCGATGCAAAGCCAGGCAGAGTTCGACCACCCCAAGGTTGGAGGCGAAGTGGGCGGTTCGCGATGCGACGACATCGCACAGGGCCTGCCGGACTTCCGAGGCGAGGTGTTCCAGCTGTTCGTTCGACATCTCGGCCAGCTGCCGAGGGCTCGTGAGGCGGGAAAGAATCTCTTCCATGATCTGAAGGCTGCCGGAGAGGCAGCATTGGCTCTGAGGGTCGGTGGGTGGACGAACGAAAGACGAGCGGCCGCTCTTTCAGTGTAGGAGGCCGGGGGTCGATGGTCCGGCAGGAATACGAGAACTAGGAGTGGGAGCGTGTCAGTGGGCTCAGTGATTGCGGTGGATGATCCAGTGCGCGAGTGCGGCAAGTGGGGCACCTCGGGAGCCGAATACTTCGCAGGCAGCGGCAGCTTCAGCCGCTAACGCGTGGCCACGGGCACGGCTTGCCTCAAGACCCACCAGCGATGGGAACGTCAGCTTGCCACGATCGGCATCTTTGCCGACCCGTTTACCGACCGCTTCTTCCGTCCCTTCGGCGTCGAGGAGGTCGTCAGCGATTTGGAAGGCGAGCCCAAAGGCTTCGCCATATCGCTGCAGGGCCCGTGTCTGCTCGGGAGACGCACCGGCTGTCAGACCACCGAGCCGGAGGCATGCGAGAAACAGAGCGCCTGTCTTGCAGCGGTGAATGCCTTCGAGCCTGGCAAGGTGTGCGGTGGCGGAGTCGGCCTCTGTGGAACGGTCTTGGGCGGCCTGTTCCGCGGCAAGGTCTTCCGCCTGGCCGCCGACAAGAGCCTCTGCCCCTGCTGCTGCCGCCAGAATCCCACAGGCATGTCCTGCCTGGTCCGCCGGGAGGAGACGGACGAGCGTCTCAAAAGCGAGAGGCTGCAGGGCGTCTCCGCAGAGAATCGCGGTGGCCTCATCAAACGCGCGGTGGCAGGTTGGGCGGCCCCGTCGCAGGTCGTCGTCGTCCATTGCCGGCAGGTCGTCATGTACCAGGGAATACGCGTGGATCATTTCCACGGCCATCGCGCCGGCGGCAGCCTGCTGGCGGCTTCCTCCGCAGGCCTCGGCAGCCCAGATGGCCAAGGCTGGCCTCAGGCGTTTGCCTGGAGCGAGAAGTGCGTAGCGGATGGACTCGCGAAGCCGTTCCGGGGCTCCCGCGAGCCTGTCGACAGCCTCTTCGAGCAACGGATCGATGAATGCCCGGACTTCTGCAATCGCGGCTTGAACGTCAAGCGGCGGCTGCGATGCGGCTGCGGTAGCAGACAGATCTGATTCGGATGACTTCTCCAGCATACGACCTCGCACCTCGCGTTCTCCGGCTCAAACGTTCTTCGTCGCCACGTTCTTCGTTGTTACTGTGACTCGCTGTTGCGAACAGAAACAGCTCCCACGACTTCGAAGGCGTAGCCAACGCTTCGGCTGTTCTGTCTCGATCTCTGTTAGAACGCTTTTTTCAATCTCAGCCGGACGGAAGCTCAGGCCGTTGCGAAACACTTTCGCCCGCAGCTGTCTGCGGGCTTCATGAAACCGGTAAAAGGCCTCACCGGAAACCTCACCCGATTGGAGGGGGGGCGGCCGAAAGTCTCACAATTTCAAAGTTTAGACCGGGCCAGAGAGGGCGTCTATCCCGTCAGGGGCGTCTGCCTCGGCTGATTCTTGACTCTAGAAGCGGCCTTGGCGACGCTCAACGCTCACGCCCCCGCGTTTTTCTTACCGTCCTCCCGCTGCGAACAATCTATGAGCCAGACATCCGAGCAGACCCAGCCCGCCGCCGCTTCCGCTGAGCCAGCGCCCCGGTCGGCGTTGCTGGTGGTCTTCTTAACGGTGTTTATCGACCTGCTCGGTTTCGGGATCGTGCTGCCTGTGATGCCGCGTCAGGCCGAGCCGCTGCTGCAGGAGTTGGGGCTGCCCCCATGGGCTGTGGGCACGATGATCGGCGTGCTTTTCTCGGTGTTTTCTTTGATGCAGTTTGTGTTTAGCCCGTTTTGGGGACGGGTCTCTGACATGATCGGGCGACGGCCAATCCTGTTGCTGAGCCTCTCTGGCTCGGTCGTGTTCTACGCCCTGTATGGCTACGCGGTGACCTTCTCATCACCAAAGCTGGCGATCGGTCTGATGCTTGCCTCGAGAATCGGTGCCGGGATCGCTGGTGCGAGCGTGGGCACCGCGGCTGCGGTGATTGCAGACTGCACGACTCCCGAGAAGCGAGCCCGGGGAATGGCCTTAATCGGCATTGCCTTTGGAGCCGGTTTCACCCTCGGGCCGTTGATCGCCTACTTCGGCTTGGCGGCGTTTGATCAACAGCCTTGGGGAGTCGGAGCCTTAGCCTCGTTGCTGTCGTTTATCGCTCTGTGTCTGGCGGCGACCGTGTTTCGTGAGACCAAGCGGCCCGGCGGCGGCAAGAGTAAAGGCTTCTTTGGGCCCAGCCGGATGCTGAGTGTGCTGCGGATGCCTCAGGTGGGGCTGCTCGTCTTGACCTACTTCCTATCGATCTTTGCCTTTGCGAACTTCGAGGCGACGCTCGCCCGGCTCACAGAGCAGGCTTTTGGCATGACCGACGACGCCAACTTTCTTGTGTTTGCCTTCATCGGGGCAGTGTTGATGGTCGCGGGTGGGAGTTACCGCCCGCTCGCCTCACGACTCCCCGAGACCAGGCTGCTGCTGGCCGGGGTGACGATGATGACACTCGGGCTGGCTGGCATCGGTGCTGTTGCCTGGGCTGCCACCCGCAGCGAGGCAATGTCAGTCGGCCTCTCGCTGCCGAACTGGCTCTACGTTGCTGCTGCGATCGCGGTTTTCGGCTTCGCCTTCGTCAATCCGTCGGTGTCGGCGTTGATCTCGAAGCATGCAGATCCTGCCCGACAGGGAGAGGTGCTGGGAGTCAATCAGTCGTTCGCTTCGCTGGGCCGCATCTTAGGTCCCTTTGTCGGTTCGGTGCTCTTCTCGGTACACGCGTCCCGGACGCTGCCGTTTGCGACCGCCGTCGGCGTTCTGTTCGTGGTGGCCGTGCTGGCTTCACGGCTGAAGAACGACTGAGACGGCTGTTCGACGGGCCTCTGGGTAAGCCGAGTCTTTCGGCACGCCGAGTCTTTGGGCAAGCAAGGACGAGGCCGCGGTCACCGGTGTGAGAGATCCGCCGCAAAGAGCCGCTGCTCGCTGCGGAAGAGGACTCGGCCATCCGCGACTGCCGGCGTGGCTCGGCTCGGCTCTCCCAGCTGACGGCGACCGAGCACTTCAAACGCGTCGGAGTCAGCGATCACCACAACTTCCCCTTCGGCGGAGACGTTGACCACCGTATCACCGAGGGCGATGGGCGAACTCGAGTAGTTGCCTCCCACACGACCGCGCCAGTGGGTTTCGCCGCTGACTGGATTGACGCAGGTGACCACGCCGCGGTCGCCCCAGAGGTAGAGCCGTTCAGAAGTGGCAAGGGGTGTTGGCACATAGGGAGCCACGCCCCGCTCGAGTTCGTAGGCCACCGCGGGCTCTCCGTCAGCGAGGTCGGCGGGGCGGACGGCAACGAGCAGATTGTTGCCGCCTCCCTCCCCGCAGGTGGCGACGAGCAGGTCGCCGACAGTGATCGGAGAGGACACCGTGCGTCGAGGAAAGCAGGAACGTTCCCAGTGGATGCTGCCGTCGCGGGGATCAATGGCGGTCAGGCCATGGGCCATGCTGGAGAGGATGACCGTGGGCGTATCATGTTCAAGTACCAGCGGGGTGGCGTATGAGGTGCGGGCCGTCTGGCGAGGAATCCGCCAGAGCTGTCGGCCGGTGTGGATATCGAGGCCCACCACGGAGCTTGGGCCATCCTGATCCATGGGAACAATCAGCACCTCGTTCCAGACTGCCGGCGAGGCGGCGTAGCCATGCTCCGCCACGTAAGGGCCGGGAGAAATCTGCCAGAGCCGCTGGCCGTTGTGATCGAGGGCTTCGACCCAGAGCCGTTCGCCAGACGCCCAACTCCAGTAGACCGCAGCTGCGTCGACCAACGGAGAACTGGAAGCAAGGCTGTTCTGCACGTGGTGATGGTCTTGGGTCGCCTCGCGGTCCACTTGCCAGAGGAGGCGGCCGTCGCTGAGGGCGTGACAGCTGAGGATCCGGGCGGCGGTCTCTGGATTGGCCGAGGTCACGTAGATTCGTCCTTCATGCACTACCGGCGAGCCATGGCCGCTGCCTGGTAGGTCGATCGCCCAGGCCCAGCCGGCAGTTTCCAGGTCGCCTGCCAGCGGCAGTTCACCACCCAGGCCAGCTCCTGAGCCCCCCCGTATCCGTGGCCAGTTGCGTGGTGCGAGCGGACTGCGTTCACCAGTCAGTTTCAGACGGGTGCGAAGCCGCGGAGCAGACTGCTGGGCAAGCAATCTGACAGCAGGGGGCTCTTCAGCAGGACGGCCCTGCAGCGGGTCGTTACCACGGACCGACGAGTGAGACATGGCTGCGAGACAGAGGCTTGCGAGGAGCAATGCCCTCGCGAGGGAGGCGAGATCGGTCAGGCCGCGGCGGCTTTCGAGGGGGCGAAAGTCGTGATGCGGAGATGCCAGAGTTCGTCGGTCCATAGCGTTGGTAAACCGAGGTGTGGAGCCACTCTCACGAGAGACGGCAATGAGAAATCAGTGATGCGTGACTGATCACACGCTGACGAGTACGCCGCCAGTTAATCAATGCCGCCAAAGCCGTCGCCTGGCGGGCTGAGTTCAATCGTGCTCATGCCGGCGATGTCTTGCTCGGAGGCATGCTTGGTGGACTGCAGCAGCGGCGATCTGGCGGTGCAGGGCAGTTGGTCTGCGTCGCGAGCACTACCGGTGTGTCCGTCCCAAGCTGCTGTCGCCAGTGTGGCCAGCCCAACCAAGAGGTCAAAGTCGGAGTCCCGCAGCCGGCCTGTCGGAGCCATGGCCACAACAGCTGCATGTGGCACGCCGCTGTCGAGGAGGGGGATGCAGGCGAGTTCAGAGTGCACGCCAGCTGCAGGATTGGGCTGCAGCCACACCGCGTGTCCCTCGCGGGAGACCAGCTGATCGATCGTGCTGCGGATCGCCGGGGCGACCAAGGCCGAGGCGAGTTGTCCGCCAGGAGGAACGACGCAGACCGGCTCAAGGCCGCTCTCTGGCGTAATGCGAAACCAGCCCACACCTGAGGCTGCGGTGTGCTCGATCACAAGTTCGAGCATGCTGCAGATCACTTCCTGGGATGAACGTGCGGCCAGCAAACGCAGGCTCGCCTGGTAGAGCAACGCACCGCGACGCCCGTCCTCCGAGGCGACTGCTTGCGACCGACGCATCGCTTCGCCCTGCAGCTGGCCGACGGGGCCAGAGCGGATCACTGTACGGCTTGACGTTTCAGTCGCCGCGGACTCCTTGCTGAGCAGTTCAAAAACCAGTTCCGTCATCCCGATCCGCACCACACCGCCGTGGCTCAGCATTTCGCGCTGCACGCTGTGGCCGTCGAGCCAGGTGCCGTTGCGGCTCTCGAGGTCCTCAAGCACCCAGTTCCCTTCGTGCTGACGCACCACCGCGTGCCGGCGGCTGGCCAGTCGGTCCGCCAGCGAGATGTCGATCTCTTCGGAGCGACCAAGGACGTTCTCGCGGGAAGGGTCGAGCACAAACGTTGGGCCTGGCTTGCCCGCGATCCGCATTACCAATGCTGCGCGGCTGGTTTCTTCGCGCGACGCAGCCGTCTCGTCAGCAGGTGATGACGCAGTCGACACGATGGCAAACTCGTGGGGGGTGTCACGAATGGGGTGGGAAGAACTGACGTGACAGGCGGGAGCAACGGGGAAAACGTGAAAATAGACCCGGGAAGTATACGAAAAGCCGCTCTGTTTCGGGAATCATTTTTGGGGCTGCGGCGGCATGTCCCTCAGTTGGAGGGTGGGCTGTAAGGCGTCGTTGGCGCCTAAAGTGTTACGTTGGACGAGATGCGGACAGGCGAGGAGGCTTGCGGACGGTTGTGCTGCCCGACTGTTTCGACCTCGTCACGGCTGGAGAAAGTCGCCACAATGCAATGTTGGCGAAGGCTCGGGAACGACATCATTTGAGGAGGTCAGGCGTGGCACGACAGATGAGCGGTGAGGTAGGCGCCTCCCTGGCGGCAGCTGGCCGGGCAGTATTCGGTGAGAGTCGCGACCAGAACCGTGGCAGTCGGCTACTGGCTGGCTGCATGATGTTTGCGGTCATCGCCATGCTGGGCCTGATCTGGACGGCAGGCTTTGCCGCGGAAACCGCTGCTCCAGACGAGCTTGAGCCAGGTCCAAACGACCGCCAGATTACCCTCGCTGTCCGCAGCTACCTTGAGCGCGAGCATCTGACGCGGCGACAGATCGATGATGAGATCGCTAGCCGCTGGTTCGACATGTTCCTCGGGGCGCTCGACCCGATGAAGATGTACTTCATGCAGGCCGACATCGCAGAGTTTTCGCAGCGGAAGAACCAGCTGGATGACCTCGTGCGGCGGGGAAATGTCGACTTCGCCTACGACCTCTATGAGCGGTTTGTCAGCCGCATCGGTCAGCGTCTGCCGCAGATCGAGGAGTTGATTCAGTCAGACCTCGACTTCACGGTGCCTGAAACCATCGTGGTCGACCCGGATGATGTCGACTGGGCAGCGTCTGAGGAAGAGGCTCAGGGCCGCTGGCGGCGGCGGGTGAAGTACGACCTCTTGGTTCAGAAGATGGAGAAGACGCCCGTTGAGGAGGCCCAGGATAAGCTGCTTCGCCGCTATCGCAGTTTTGCTAAGCGGATGCAGAAGATGACTGCTGACGAGCTGCTGGAGACCTATCTCACGAGCCTGACTGCCAGCCTCGATCCGCATACGACCTACATGAGCCCAGGCACACTGGAGAACTTCCAGATCAGCATGCGGCTGGAGCTTGATGGCATCGGTGCCTCACTCCGGAGTGAAGACGGTTATACGACCGTTGCCGAGATCGTGGCGGGTGGAGCTGCCGACCGCGACGGTCGTCTGCAGAAGAAAGATCGGGTGGTTGCCGTTGGGCAGGGCACCGAAGGTGAACTCGTTGACGTGGTTGACATGAACCTCAACGAAGTCGTCAAGCTGATTCGTGGCAAGCGGGGGACGACGGTCCGGCTGAAGGTGATTCCGGTCGGTCAGACAGCTCCAAAGATTCTCGACATCGTGCGGGATCGGATTGAGCTGAAGGACTCCGAAGCACGCGGGGAGGTCATCGAGGCGGGAAACAAGGCTGATGGCACTCCGTGGCGGGTTGGCGTGATCAACCTGCCGAGTTTCTACATGGACATGGCTGGTGCCCGTTCTGGGCAGGCTGACTACAAGAGCACCACCCGCGACTGCCGGCGTCTGATTCAGGAGTTCAAGCAGGAACAGGTGGACTGCGTCGTGCTCGATCTGCGGGACAATGGCGGCGGCTCGCTGCCAGAGTCGATTTCACTGACCGGCTTGTTTATCGATACTGGCCCCGTGGTGCAGGTGAAGGATGCGGACGATCGCGTCCAGCAGTATGACGACACGGAGCCGGGAGTTGAGTGGGACGGCCCTCTGGTGGTGTTGATCAACAAGTTCAGCGCAAGCGCCAGCGAGATTCTGGCTGGTGCCATTCAGGACTACCGCCGCGGTCTTGTAGTGGGCGATGAGGCGACGCATGGCAAGGGCACCGTCCAGAGCCTGCTCGACCTCGGTCGACAGCTGTTCCAGCGTCTGCCGAACGCTCCGTCACTCGGGGCGATCAAGATCACGATGCAGCAGTTCTATCGTCCTTCGGGCGACAGCACGCAGAACGAGGGAGTGAAGAGCGATATTGAACTCCCGAGCATCACCACCCATCTCGAAGTGGGTGAGTCCGACCTCGACTATGCACTCGCCTTCGACAGGGTGCCCCGGGCGACCTTTGAGTCGACAGGCCGCGTCAGCGACGAACTCGTCAACGCATTGCGTGAGCGGTCGCAGGCCCGCGTGGCGACTGATGAGGAGTTCGAAAGAGTCGTGAAGGACATCGAGAAGTACAAGCTGCGGAAGCAGGAGAAGGAGATCTCGCTCGTTGAGAGTGAGTTCGTCAAGCACTGGAATGACTTTAAGGCGGCTGACGACGAAGAGAAGAAACTCGAAGAGGGAGACACCCTGCGGCGACCAGTCGTGAAGCAGGACTTCTACTTCGATGAAGCGATGCGGATCACGGCCGACTATCTGCAGGCTCTCAAGGGCGGTCTTGCCAGCCTGGCGCTGCCAGAGCCGGCGTCAACGACGCCTCCCGAGGATGCTTCCGCAGCGGTGCAGGCTCCGTAGGCTTCGTGACCGGTCCACACGGCGAGACGCATCACGCAGATTCAAGCGGCGGCATCAGGAGCTGGCGGTGAGCTGCTCGAGAGCCTCCAGTGCGTTTGGGTAAGCCAGCCGCGGGGCGAGTTCCGTGAAGAGCCGCGTGACGTCGGCTCGCTTGCTGCCACCTCGAGCAGTAGCACCTCGAGCAGTGGCAGCTGGAGGGTTGAACTTCGGCGGTGGGCAGCCGTGCAGGTGGGCGAGCTGCCGATACCAGTCACCGCGTCGCAGTGGCATGCCATCTGAGACGACGTAGAGCGACTTTGCGTGTGGGGCGTCGGCCGCCAGGCAGACCACCAGCGCAGCATCGTCAAGGTGAATCAGGTTCAGCCAGCTATCTGGGTCGGCAGCTAGAGGTGTGCCGGCTCGCAGGGCATCGAGTCGGGGGAGTCTTTCGGGGCCGTAGAGTCCTGCGAATCGCAAAGACACGCCAGGTCCCGCGGGGTGTCTGCTCAAGAGCGCCTCTGCCTCAAGCAGGGCTGCAGCAGAGGGACGGGCAGGACAGGCAGGAGTCAGTTCATTCACCGTCTCTCCATCGCCGTCTCCCCAGACTCCAGTGGAACTCGAGAGCACCACACGGTCTGGGTTGGGAACCGCTGCCAGCAGCTGTTCCAGGCCTTCGACATGCAGCTGCCGGGGGCTGAGCCCGCTGGATGGATCGAAGCCAACCGCCCAGAAAACCGTGTCGACCGCGGGCAGCGCTGGCAGCGTGCCTCCGCCGATGTCTGCGACAACAGGCGTGATGCCGACAGACGCGAGTTCTGCTGGCCGGCTCCGAGTGGTTCCCCAGACCTGATCCCCTGCTGCGAGCCAGCGACGGGCCACCCGCATGCCCAGAGCGCCGCAGCCCACCACCAGCCGTCGCTTCGGCGGTCGTGATCTGCTGTCGTCCTGAGGAGTCTGGCGACTCATGATGCGTCTTCCTCTGAGGCCGAAGGTGGCGTGCTGGAAGCCACCCGTCGAGCCATCCAGGTTTCGAGCATGATCTGAGCCGCGACGGCATCGGAGCGTGCCTTCTTCGAGTCGCGGGAGAGGCCAACCCCCGCGAGTCGACCGGCTGCGGCTGCGGAGGTGTACCGCTCGTCTTGAAGTTCGACGGGCAGGCCTGTGGTCTGTGCGAGCCAGTCAGCAAAGCGTCGGGTTTCGCCCGACATGTCGCTTTCACGCCCATCAGTGTGCAGCGGGAGGCCAACCACAAACCCAACGAGTTCCTCATCGTCGGCGAGCTTCTGAAAGAAGGCTGCCTCAAGGCGGGAGTTCTTGCCCGGCTGACGAACCGTGAGAGGGCTTGCCAGGATGCGTTCACGATCACAGACCGCAAGTCCCATGCGGCGGCGACCATAGTCGACTGCGGCCACGCGACCACAGCCAGGGATGCCGCCCGGTGAGGCGGTGGCCTCCTCGGCGGTCATCGCTGAAGACCCTTCTGCTCAGGCTCAGCTTGACGACGCGTGATCGTGAACTCAGGAAACCGGCCGTCGCGGAGAAAGCAGACCGCCGCGTGCTGCACGGCCCGGTGTCGCATCATGTCAGCGTGGTGGACTGGTAGCAGAACAAAGTCAGCCGCTCCGTCGAGACGGGTCTCGTCAACCCGCACGATGGCATCATCATCACCGGTGAGCAGCATGCTCATCCCGCGATCGTCACCGGTGCCGCCTGCGACAATCCCAAACTCACAGGGAGGCACTGCCAGCAGGTCGCCAACCTGATCCCAGTCAACGCCGAGCTGTCGCGTCGGGCCGTCGGAGAGCATCGCCAGAAACCAGATGCGTGAGGCGAGGCGGGCGAGCTCCGAGCCCTGGTTTGGAGGGCCGAGCATGACCATCTTCTGCACTCGGCTCAGCGCCGGCTCAGGAGCCATCGTCATCCAACGTCGAACGACGAGATTACCCAGACTGTGACCGACAAATGACAGCGTCGTTGCCTCGGGCAGCCGTTCGATGATGCCATTGAGTGTCTCAGCATGGACCTCGAGACCGGCCTGTGGGCTGGCGTAGCCGATCGAGAGCACGGTGGCATCGAGTGTGTTCCGCAGGTGCGTGACGAGGGGCTGCATCGACTGTCGGCCCTGGCCAAGCCCGTGCAGCACAAGCACTGTTGGGCCACTGACCGTGGGGATGGTGCCTGCAGCCTGGAGTCTTTCGAATGTGGTTTCGCAGTCGCCCTGGTTGCCCTGCACGACCGTTGCATCCGTGGGGTCGAGCAGACGCCACCGCTCACCACCGCTGTGCTGCTGGATCCGCCAGTCGTGGGCCACACACCGATCAGACCATTCCAATGCGTCGCGGCCTTCACGAATCTCGCGAAGCCAAAACTCCAGGCTCTCGTTCACGGTCTGTTCCGTCGGTGTCGCATCTGCATCATCGCCTCGGCAGGATGCAGCCGAGAGCATCCCGCACACAAACGCGGCAGCGAGACACGGACGAACGACTGCGTTAGAGATGCTCATGCCAGCCTCGTGACTCAAGTTCTGCCACAACCTTGCGGACAGCCTCTTCCTGGGTGCGATCAGCGACCAGCGTGGCATCCGGGGTGTGCACTACCAGGATATTCTCCAGGCCGACAGTGACGACCAGATGGTCATCGGCAGCCTGCACGATCGAGCCTGTCGTCGTGATTCCCAGGTGTTTCCCGGCAATCGTGTTGCCTTCTGCATCCTGGCCCCGCTGGCGAGCCACAGCTGACCAGCCACCGAGATCGTCCCAGCCAAATGGGGCTTCAATCACCGCAACATCGGTCGCATGCTCCAGCACGGCATAGTCGATCGAGATGCCCTTGATTGCGGCAAACTCTTCGGCAAACACCTGCCGCTTGTCTGCTGAATCCCAGTGCTGCACGATCTTCTCAAGATGGGCCATGCACTCTGGCTGCCGCTCCCGCATCGCCTCCAGGATTGTCGCTGCCTTCCAGACGAAGATGCCTGCGTTCCAGAGGAAGGTGCCCGCCTCGAGATACTCCTCGGCGACGCTCGCCGGGGGCTTCTCGCGGAATCGGCAGACGGAAAACGCTCGCGCGGAGCCGTGAGCCTCAGCCAATGGCTCGCCACGCTCGATGTAGCCAAAGCTCTCTGCGGGGTACGTCGGTGGAATGCCGAAGGTCACTAGACGTCCCGGAGTCTCGTCGACGATCGCGGCAGCCTGCGAAATCGCATCACGAAAAGCCTGCTCCGGACGAATCACATGATCTGAGGGCATGACCACCATGGTCGCGTCAGGATCGTCTCGGCTCACCAGCAAGGCGGCTAGGGCGACGCAGGGAGCGGTGTCACGCTTGCAGGGCTCGCCCACAATTCCAGCTGCTGGCACGGCTGGCAGTTGACTGCGGACGGCGTCTTCGAGCCGCTCTGCGGTGACGACAAGTGTCCGGTCTGGTGGGACTAGGCCGTCGAGACGTGCAACCGTGTCTTCAAGGAGTGTCTGGGAGCCCGCAAGCGGAAGGAGCTGCTTTGGCAGCTTGGCTCGGCTGGCTGGCCAAAAACGCGTTCCTGAACCTCCCGCCATCACGATCGCATGCAGCATCTTGCGTTTCTCCTCCTTGATTCGTCACATCTGCCGTGGGCCCCAACTGCCCTTGGGACCGGAAACCGTGCATGGTACAGATCCCCTCGGTTTTCCGGGAGATTCATTGATGAGCAGTTCCAGCACGCTCCCCGCGAGTGCGGTCGGGCACGAAGCGGTGCCGTGTGGAGAGATGACGTCTCCAGCGAGGCTGGCGAGTTCTGGTGAGCCTCGTGATACCGCGGGCATTCAGGCGGAGTTTCTCGACTTTCGTGGCGATGACCGCCAGCACGGGCCGGTGCCGCTCGAGGCGATTCCTGAGCAGCTTCGGGCGGGCAGATTTGTCTGGATCGATATCGACTGTCTGAAGGTTCCTCCGGAAACGCTCGTTGCCCTTCTGCCTGGCGAGATGCTGCCAGGCTTCGACCCTCGTCTGATCCGACGGCAGGACGTTGGTGATGCAGCGGTCTCAGAGCTCAAGCTGCGGCGAAACGAGCAGCTGCTCCTGATCTCCCTGGTCGGGGTTGTGGATGGTGCTGCAGGTCTCTGCGGGCAGTCGCTCCATCTTCTGATCGGTGAAGGCTTCCTCGTCACCTTTCGGTATGGCGAGTCGGCGGTGCTGCGAGAAGTCCGTCGCAGCTACCTGCGTGACTTTTTCGAACATGCCGCGACGCCGAGTTTCTTGATTTACGAGATCTGGAATGAACAGGTCGATCAGTATCTGCGAATGCAAAACAGGCTTGAGCAGAGCGTGGAGACGATGCGGCAGAAACTCAGGACCGATGCCTGCGAGGAGACACTGCTGGAACTCGCTGATGTGACGGGCGAACTGCTGGCGTTGCGGAAGCGGGTGATGCCAACCCGTCGCGTGCTTGAAGAAATTGTGTCTCGCAAGACCTCTCTGGTGAGCGTTGCGACCCTCGATTTCATGAGTGGCATGATCGCGACACTGGAACGGCTGCTCTCAGATATCACCAGTAATCTGGAAGTCCTCGAGAGCGCGATGAACTTCTCCATCACCGTCGCTACACATCGCACCAACCGCGTGATGAACCGACTCGCGGTGGTGAGCACGATCTTCCTACCGCTGACATTTCTCTGCGGTGTGTATGGGATGAACTTTGAGTTCATCCCCGAGCTCGCCTGGACCCACGGCTACAAGTTCTTCTGGGGGCTTTCCACCTTGATCACTGTAGGCCTGGTTGTCACTCTTCGCCGGGCCAAGCTGCTCTAACAGCAGTGGCCTGGGCTCACGAGGCGGGCCTGGCAGGAAGCGTCAGCACGCGAGGAGTGGTGACCACACGGCCGCCAGCAGCCGCACGCACATCATCGGCATCGAAGATGGCCGGCCCAAGCTCTACGGCGATCTCTTCAGCCACATCGATGCCTGCTTCCTCACACCGTCGACGAGCCTGTGCAATCATGGCCTCCTGCACATGCTCCGGTGCATCGGCGGCAGCCCCAGGGGGATTCTTCAAAGGGGCAAAGCCTTCGGCTGCGTCAATCTCCACGGTCAGCACACGTTCAGCGAACGGCATCAGGTCGAAGATAAACCGCTCAAACTTGAAGGCATTCGGCTCCGCTGGACGGTGGAGCGTGCCCGTGGCATCGAGGCAGGGCACTGCCTTGCGGGCAAGGTGGAGCGGCAGGCTGTTGGGCTCGGCTGCTGCACGCTGTAGGAACCCAAGTGTGAACGCGTGGACGGCGATGCTGCCGGCCCGCAGATGGAGTCGGCCGTCGGGATCGACCGCTGAGGCACGCTCGTCGGAGAGGTCGCTGTACTCGATGACCCGATGCTGCCCGTTGTGTTCAGCGACAACCCCCACACGCTCCGCCGGCTCCTGCTTTTCCACCACCTGTGTGGAGAACTCGGCGTCGGCCAACAGGTGATACCCTAGAAACTCAGGGTGGAGCGGCAACGCCAGCGGATTGTCGACCTGAAACGACGCCACATGCTCGACCCCGCGGTCCGCGAACCATTCCAGGCCGCCCGCAGCGACAAGGGCAGAGAGCAGGCCTCCATGGCCATCGGGAGCGACCGCCACATGGCTGGGGGCATCGAGCAGAAGGTCGAGCGAGCCCATCGCAAGAGCTGGCAGATCAGCCTGCTGAAAGAACAGCACCTGTTCGGCAGACAGGCCGAAATAGTTGTGCTCCTTCAAGTAGTCGCGGGTCGGGCCATCCGTGGCTGAGCTGGTCATGATGGCCAGGGGAACTGGGTGGCCGTAGCGGCCGCCGGTTTCTCGTACCCGGCCCAGCAGCAGTTCAAACAGGCTGGCGTTGGAAACAGGGCCGACGCGGTAGATGCCTTTCGGGCCGTCGCATCGCAGACGCGAGGCCTGCCCGCCAGCCACGAGGATCGCCCCCGCTCCGCCGGAAGCGAGAAGGGATTCACCGCGGAGGGTGGCGTCGGCTGGAGTGAGTTTGCCTGCGGGGCTTGGGCCACCGCTGCGAAGCCGCGGGCCGGCTGGCGTTCGCGCGGCCGCCAGCCATGCCGCATCAACCGAGAGGGCCGCTGAGGGATCATCCGTGCGGGCCAAGCTCCGCATGGCACGCACCTGCTGCCAGTCGATCGTGCTCAGCTGCGTTGCGAGCCGATCCCTCGCCGAGGTCTCGAGCTGGTCGACGTGTGCGAGGAGCTGCTGCTGGCCAAGATCGAAGAGTGTCTGGCGGAGGTCATCAGAAAGCATGGGCGAAGTGGGCATGGGCGAAGAGGGGCGTGGAGTGCGGGCTCGGCTGTGATGGGACAGGATCAGCTTCCTTGGCGGACCCACCACCACAGCAGGACGCACAAGATCGGGAAGCCGAGGAAGATCAGTGCGTAGGTGAAGACCGTCGTCCAGAGGTGTTCGGGCCAGCGTGCCATGGGGTCCTCAAAGAAGTCAGGAAGAATCAGCAATGCGGTGTCAGTTGGGAACGCCGCGCGGGGTGGCCGCCCCTGCCGCTGTGGCGACAAAGTCGACAGGAATATCGAAGGGGTCTTCAGCGGCTTCCTCAAGGCGGCACTCAACACGGATGCCCCAGGGAAGCACCTCGCCGGGTATCACCACGGCATCAAGTTCATCGTACGCAGTGGTCAGCTGAACGCTGGGGGTTTCTGGGAATGGGGGACAGAAGCCCACGTGGGCGATCGCGATGCGGTCTCCCACGGCAAACGACACGACCACGGTCCCACTGACACGCTCCTCTCCGGCTGCCGTGCGACGGCGGGTCTGCTGCTGGAGAAAGCCGGCTTCGTCGATTCCGGCGGTGGCCAACTCGGCTGCTCGTAGGAGCGGGCGTTCCTGCGACTCATTGGTCATCTCTGGAAGTCGAGCCGGGTGTGTAGTGAGGCCGCCGGGCCGCACAGCAGGGCTCCACCTGCTCGCCATGTCCTTTCGCCATTGCAGCAGGAAGGACCGCAGCCGCGACTTCGCGGGGAGATGCCGAGCCACCAAGGGAAGGACCGCCACGCCGGCGGCAGTCATGGCAATCAGCATCGCAGCTCGGCTGGTCCCTCCGCCGCTGAGGCCCCATGCCGCTGTCCAGAGCCCCAGCCGGGAAAGCAGTTCGCTCCAGAGTATGGCTGCTGGCAGCGGCTTCGATCTCCTCCGTCGTGACTGGAGCAGGCCGTTGGGACGCACCAGCCAGTCACATGCCACCACGCCGGCGAGCATGCAGGCCATCACCGCGGCCATCGCCCCTGGCGAAAGGCCCACAGTAATGCCTCCCGCAAGACGACGACTGCCGATCAGGAGCCCGGCAGCAGCACTGGTTGCTCCTAAGAACGCAGCGACAAATCCACGGATGTCAGCCGGCAGGATCCCCGAAAAGCCACGGTGTTCCCACCGGTGCCCCACGGCCGAGTTCACCTCGGAAGCGACAGCGACCTCTGCGGGAATCACCGCGACGCCTCTCCTTACGGAATGGGCCTGGAAGGAAAACGGGCCGAAACGGCCGGACTAGCCGGCTGCAGCAGCGTCGGTCAACGCCTGAGCCTTATCGGTCTTCTCCCACGGGAACTCGTCGCGACCAAAGTGGCCACCGAATGCCGTGCGACGATAGATCGGCCGCCTCAGGTCGAGGTGGTCGATGATCCCACGTGGCGAGAGCGGAAATACCTCGCGGATCAGCTGGCAGAGCCGAGTATCGTCGATCTTGCCAGTGCCTTCGGTCTCCACATGCACGCTGACCGGTTCGCTGACGCCAATGGCGTAGGCGAGCTGGACTTCGCAGCGATCGGCGAGCCCTGATGCCACGATGTTCTTGGCGATATAGCGGGCCATGTAGGCGGCACTGCGGTCAACCTTGGTCGGGTCCTTGCCGGAGAAGGCACCGCCGCCGTGACGGCCCCAGCCACCGTAGGTGTCGACGATGATCTTGCGGCCCGTCAGGCCTGCGTCACCGTGTGGGCCACCCACCACGAACCGGCCGGTGGGGTTGATGTGGTAGGTGATGTTGGACGTGTCGATATCTGTCGGCAGCATCGGCTTGATCACCTTCTCGGTGATAAAGCTACGGATCTCGTCGTTCTCGACGCTTGGGGCATGCTGAGTGGAGACAACGACCGTGTCGACGCGGACAGGCTTGTTGTCCTGGAACTCAATGGTGACCTGGCTCTTGGAGTCGGGACGCAGCCAGTTGACTTCGCCCTGCTGACGCGCCTCGGTGAGCCGGTTGAGGATGCGATGCGAGAGCGCGATCGGCAGCGGCATCAGTTCGGGGGTGTCGTTGCAGGCATAGCCAAACATCAGGCCCTGGTCGCCAGCGCCGATGTCCTTGCCGGAGGTGTCGTTCTCATCAACACCCATAGCAATATCTGGGCTTTGCTTACCGACGGCCACAAGCACGCTGCATGTGTCAGCAGCGATGCCCATCTCGGCTTCGGTGTAGCCGGTGCTGCGGATCACATCGCGGACCACCTGCTGGTAGTCGATCGTGCCGCGGGAGGTGATTTCACCGGCAATCATGGCAAGGCCAGTGGTCACGAGCGTCTCGCAGGCGACGCGGCTCATCGGGTCTTGGGCAAGGAATGCGTCGAGCACACCGTCAGAAATCTGGTCGGACAGCTTGTCCGGATGCCCCATGCTGACCGACTCGCTCGTGAACAGATACTTGCCTCGTGCCACGTCTCGAACCTCGCTCGCAAAACGAATGAAAAACCGCGGCGACCATCGCCACCGGCGAAGTGCACAGCGTATCGGCTCTCGTGGCCGGTCGGCAACCGTGCTGCGTTATGCTGCGGCAGGCGGGGGCAGGAGGCCGAGGAGCCTTTGGCAGGTGGTCTCGGTTGCTCCGCGGCCTGAGGCGATGACCGCCGCCGCACGCTGCCCCATGGCGTCGCGTTCGTCCGGGTGCTCAAGGGCCCACCGGACAAAGGTGGTCAGATCATCCTGGCTCTGCACAACGCGGGCGGCATCGGCAGCCAGCAGGCCGGCAACCTCAGTGCGGAAGTTGCGGGTGTGCGGCCCGAAACTCACAGCTGCCCCGTAGGCTGCCGGTTCGAGCATGTTTTGCCCCCCCCGTTTGCCGTCGAGGCTACCGCCGACAAAGGCGATCGCAGCGGTACCCCACCAGGCGGCCAGTTCACCGGTGGCGTCGACAAAGAGAATCCGGGTAGACGCTGACATGCCATCGGCCGCGAGTTGGCTGCGGCGTTGCCAGGCGAGCCCAGATGCGTTGAGGAGCATGGTGATCTCGTCCGCACGCTCCACGTGGCGGGGAACGATCACCAGCCGCAGTTGGGGGTGACTCGGGGCAAGAGTACGGTAGGTCTCGATCGCGAACGCTTCCTCGGGAGCCTGAGTGCTGCCTGCGAGAAACACCGTGTCGTCGTGTGTGATGCCTGCGAGGGAAGCCAGCCGGGCCACCTCGGCTGAGCCGCGGTCCCCGCGGGCTCCGTCGTACTTCAGCGATCCCGCCACGACCACGTCACGTGCGCCGAGCGACCGAAACCGCTCGGCGTCCTCTTCGCTGCGGGCGATGACAACGCTCAGCCGCCCAAGCATTCGCCGGGCGAGGGGAGCGATCCGTCGGTAGCCACGGGCGCTTCGCTCGCTCATGCGGGCGTTGACAACAGCGATCGGAATGCCGCGAGCTGCCGTCAGGGCAAGCAGCTGAGGCCAGAGTTCAAGCTCACCGAGAACCAGAAGATCGGGCTGCACCCGGCGGAGGACACGGCGGACCGCCCAGCTGAAATCGAGTGGGCATGGAAAGACGCGGTCATCGCCGACACGGACTCGGGCGACTTCCAGACCGGTCGTGGTGGAACTGGAGAGGACGCAGTCGATGTCAGTGCCGTTGGCGGCAGCCAGCCGCTCAAGCGTCGTCGCCAGTGACGCGAGCAAGGCCGCTTCCCCCACGCTCACTCCGTGCAGCCATATCCGGAATCTCCCCGCGGCCTTTGGCATGGTCGGGACGCTGCCGGTGAACCGTTGCCAGGGAGCTGCGACCGGCCGCCGGCCTGCGCACCGCCGCCAGAGCACCCAGGGCAGGGCGATGGACAGCAGCAGCAGGTAGAGCAGGTCGAGCATGGACTGCGGGAAAACGCGAGTTAGCCAGCCTGACCTGCCTGCACCGGTGTTCCGCCTCCAGAGCGGGCACAGCAGTTCTTAAACTTCTTGCCGCTTCCGCAGGGGCAGGGGTCGTTGCGGCCCACTTTCTGGCCTGCGTTGCGGATCGGCTCAGCTTTGGTGTCGCCACTAGCGGACGCACCCGGCTGTGAGGGATCGCTCTCAGAGGCTGCCGGTGAGGGCAGTGACGCCGTTGAGGCGTCGGCATGGACGGCGGCGGTCTCGTGCCAGGTGCTCTTGAGAGCGTCGTCTTCGACCTGCTCGATACGGTAGACGATGTCGGTGACCCGGTCGTCGATTCCTTTCCACATGAGGTCGAAGGTCCGCATGCCTTCTCGCTTGTATTCCACCTTCGGGTCGACCTGGGCATAGCCCCGCAGGCCAACGCTTGAGCGGAGGTGGTCCATTGCGAGGAGATGGTCTTTCCAGGCATTGTCGAGGATCTGCAGCAGGACGGCTCGTTCCATCCGTCGCATCTCACCTCGGACCACGTCATCGATCGACGAGAGCACCTGCCGCTCGACCGTTTCCACGGTGGCGGAGCGGGCTGCCTCCGCGGCAGCCGGGTTGTTGGCCTCCTGCTCAAGCCAGGTGGCCAGCGACGAGGCCAGGTCACCAAGTGGGCCGATGTGCGCACGCTCACGGAAGGTCGGCATCGCTTCAGCGAGTTTGGCAATGGCCTGTTCACGAACGGCAGCATCTTTCGCATGCCGTCGTGCTGAAGCCGCCCGCAACGCAGTGCGGAGCTGCTCCAGATCGCTGGTGGCCAGGTCTGACTCAGAGAGGCTGTCATCAAATCGACGGCGAGCCCAGGAGAGCAGCCCTTCGCGATTAAGCCGACGCGAGCCGTCCGGCTGTCGGCCTGAGAAGTGCGCCAGCCCCACGATCACCGGGTAGACGATCTCACGGTCGGCGTAGATCTCGCGAGCCTTCTTCTTCACCAGGTCGCGGAAGTCATTGACCTCGAGGCTCTTCACCTCGTCCTGGTTGAGCACGGCACCAAAACGCCACTCGGTCCAGCCGCAGGCGCTGCGAACGCCAAAGTCGTCGTCTAGGAATCGCCCACCTTCGTCGAGATCGATCCGTTGAATCGCCTCACGGGCCTGTTCGACCAGGAACTCATCGACCTGATCGCGGCCGAGTTTCTTCAGGTCGCGGTCGCGGAGCGATGTCTTCCAGCGGGCATTGGCAAAACTCGCCAAGGCGCCCCAGTTCCATTCGCTCTCGTCCTCTTCCGCGGGAAGGTTTTCCTCGATCGCTTCAAAGATCTGGGTCTCTGACTTCCGCATCGCCTCATCGACGGCGAGCCGCTCGGCTTCCGAGGCGGAAAGGCCGCGGTAGTCGGCCCCGTCGAGTTCACAGCTGAGCTGACCAGCGGCCCACTTCGCGTAGGTCTCAGCTCCATAGTCTTTGGCGAGGAAGGTCGAGATGTTTTCGTCGATCTGGCGATCGACCATCTCCAGGATCAGCTCGCGGCAGTCGGCACCTTCGAGGATGGCCTGCCGGAAGCCGTAGACCCGCTTCCGCTGCTCGTCCATCACCTCGTCGTATTCGAGAAGGTTCTTGCGAATCTCGAAGTTGCGTTCCTCAACTTTGCGTTGGGCTGCTTCGATCCGCCGTGTCACCATCTTGCTTTCAATGGCTTCGCCTTCCTGCATGCCGAGACGGGTGAGCATGTTTTTCACCCATTCGCCGGCGAAGATCCGCATCAGGTCGTCTTCCAGGCAGAGGAAGAACCGGCTGCTTCCCGGATCGCCTTGCCGTCCGCAACGACCGCGGAGCTGAAGGTCAATACGGCGTGCCTCATGCCGCTCGGTGCCGATGATCTGCAGGCCACCCATGTCGCGAACTTTTTCACCTTCAGGCTTCATCTGCTCGCGTTCAGAGATCTCATCAACGAGGGCGTCCCATTCCTCTGGAGGTACATCGAGACGAGTGGGGTACGTGTCTTGGAGTTTGGCCCAGGCCATCGTTTCTGGGTTGCCGCCGAGGATGATGTCGGTGCCGCGTCCGGCCATGTTTGTGGCAATCGTCACCGCCCCGAGCCGACCGGCTTGGGAGACAATGTCAGCCTCACGCTTGTGCTGTTTGGCGTTGAGCACTTGGTGCTTCACGCCTCGCTTCTCAAGCAGGGAGGCAAGCCGTTCACTCTTTTCGATGGAGACGGTGCCGACGAGCACGGGCAGGCCTCGCCTCTCGATCTGGCGAATCTTTTCTCGTGGAATCGACTCGCGGCCAAACGCCTTCTGGCTGGTGTTGCCATCGGTTGACGGCCGTGGCTCAAAAGTGACCTCGGTGTCACTCTCGGTGATGACCGTCCCTGCCCGCCATGAGCCATCCGTCAGTGAGAGCGTGTCCCAGCGGTTGATCCGCTCCACTTCGTCGGCAACAGCAATCCACTTCTCACGCTCCGTGCGATAAATCACATCAGGATGATTGATTCGCTGCATGCCACGATTCGGAGGAATCGCGATCACCTCGAGTTTGTAGATCTTGAGGAACTCGCCCGCCTCGGTCATGGCGGTGCCGGTCATGCCGGAGAGCTTGTTGTAAAGCTTGAAGAAGTTCTGCAGCGTGACGGTGGCGAGGGTCTGCGACTCCTCCTTGATCCGCACGCCTTCCTTCGCCTCAACGGCCTGATGCAGTCCGTCCGACCAGTTTCGGCCTGGCATCAGACGGCCGGTGAACTCGTCGACGATGACCACCTCTCCCTGCTGCACAACGTAGTTCACGTCACGCTTGTAGAGATGGTGGGCCTTGAGGCTGTTGTCGATCAGGTGGGGCCATTCCATGTTGCCCGCGGTGTAGAAGCTTTCCACGCCCGCGAGTTTCTCGGCGGTCCGCACGCCATCTTCGGTCAGTGAGACGGAATGCTCCTTCTCCTTGACCTCGAAATGCACGTCAGCCTTGAGCTGACGGGCAATCTGGTCAGCTCTCGCGTATTTGGTGACGTCGTCGTGAGCGGGCCCCGAGATAATCAGTGGGGTACGGGCTTCGTCGATCAGGATGTTGTCTACCTCGTCGACGATGGCGAAGTTGAGCCGGCCCTGGCTCTGCTGCATGTGCTTGGGGAAGCGGTCGTCATCGCGAGCGGCCATCCGCATGTTGTCGCGGAGGTAGTCGAAGCCGAACTCGTTGTTGGTGCCGTAGGTGATGTCGCAGGCATAGGCCTTCTGACGAGCGGCGGAGTCGAGGCCCGACTGGATCGCTCCCACGGTCAGCCCCAGCCCCATGTAGAGCGGCCCCATCCATTCCATATCGCGACGGGCGAGATAGTCGTTGACCGTCACCACATGCACACCCTTGCCTTCGAGGGCGTTGAGATAGGCAGGGAGCGTGGCGACGAGCGTCTTGCCTTCCCCCGTGATCATTTCTGCAATGTTGCCGGAATGGAGCACCATGCCACCGAGCAGCTGCACGTCGTAATGCCGCATGCCGAGGAACCGACGACCGCCCTCGCGACAGACCGCAAATGCCTCCACGAGAATGTCATCGAGCGTCTCACCGGCGGCGAGACGGCGGCGGAACTCCGCGGTCTGCGCACGTAGCTCCTCTTCGCTCATTTCGCGATACCGCGGCTCGAGCGCGTTGATGGCCTCGATTTTTGGCTCGATTCTGCGGAGATAGCGGGCGTTGGAGGAGCCGAAGAGACCGGTGATCAGCCGTTCAATACGGACGCCGAACGCGGCGGCTGCATTGGTGACCGCGTCCCAGAGGCGTTCGAGGGTTTCCATGGATTCCTATCGTGTCCGCCGGACGGGAAGTCTGGCGAGGTGGGGAAGGCAGTGGGGGCAGAGGAAGCCTCGACACTGCCGAAATCTGGCATGCACTATCGATTCTCGCGGGGAAGTCGCGCGGGGGTCAAGGCGAACGCGGCGACTGGGGGACTGCGGAAACAGGGCGATTCAGGGAGGTGCCTTAACCCAGCAGCCAGCGGGCCAGGCAGAGGTAGACGGTGAGCGTCACCATGTCAGTCGCGGCCAAGGAGATGGGGCCTGCCGCCACCTGCGGTTCACGGGACAGCAGTCGCAGCACATTCGGGATCGAGACGCCGATGATGGCCGCTGCCACCACACCGCCGGTGATTCCTCCCAAGAGGGCGAGCATGACAGGCCCCTGCCCGAGCCAGGCGAGGGCCACAATGGTCACTGCTGAGGCACTCGCTGCACCGAGGAGGATACCTGTGGCAGCCTCGGTGCGAATGTCGCGAAGCAGCCCTCCAATGGTTGGACGCTGACCATGCAGCCGTTGCAAGGCGATGCTGACCGACTGAATGCTGACGCTCTCCGCCAACGCGAGAACCACCGGAATGAACATCGCCAGGGCAACAGCACGCTCCAGTTCCGCCTGAAACAGACCGGAGAGAAAGGCAGCCACCAGGCCACCTGCGATGTTGGCGACCAGCCAGGGGAAGCGGCTGGCAAACAGCGCCACCGACGAGCGAGACTGCGACTCCTGATAGTGGACACCGATCAGCTGAAAAAGGTCGTCGAGGTCTTCGTGACGGTCGAGATCAGCCAGTTCGTTGGTGTAGAGATCGACATCGACGACGCCGAGCATCCCCCGCTCCGCGTCGACGATCGGGAAGGCGAGCAGCCTATGGAGGAGGAAAAACTCGCAGGCATCCAGCACGGTTGCCGAACTGGGGATCGCCACCACCCGCTGCACCATGATGTCTCGGATCAGAGCCTGCTCATCCGAGAGCAGCAGCTGCCGGGTGGGGACCACGCCTACCAGTTTGTCGTCTTGATCGAGCACGTAGAAATAGATGATCCGCCCCTCGGGCGGCTTCTCACGGGCAGCACCGATCGCCTCGCGGACCGTCTGATCGGGAGCCAGGCGGGCGAAATTGGGCCGCATGTGATGGGCCACAGGATCGTGCAGGTGGGAGCTGGAGCTGGAGGGAGGCATGGAGTGGGCGGGGCGTGAACAAGGGCGGACGTCACGAAGCGAAGGTGACTGAGGTAGAGTACCGCGATGCACCACTTCGTAGTGTGTGGCCTGGGGCGGTTTGGTCTCAATGTCGTTGAGGCCCTGCGGCAGTCCGGCCGTCAGGTCACGATCATCTCCGACGCGAACAGTTCACCCGATCGAATCGATCGGGCCAAGGCGGCCGGCGCGCGATGGGTCGAAGGCGACTTCTGCCACGCCTCAATCCGTCGGGATGCGGGGGTGCCGACGGCAGCGGCGGTGCTGCTGACCTCCTCAAACGATGTGGCCAACCTCGAAGCGGCGTTGGAAATCCGCGGAGAGGCGGGTGAGATTCCGGTGATCATGCGGCACTCGGACACCCGCTTCGCGAAGCGTTTGGAGGCCGACTTTGGTGTGGCTGCAGCGATGGCGCCCGCGGACTTTGCCGCCAGTGCGTTTGTGGAGGCGGCCATGGAGGCGACCGCCGATAGTGGGCCGCCTGGCCGTCGCATCCGACCGGTGGACCTCCCGCGGCGGGTAGTCCGGGCGGAGTATCTGATCATCCCCGTAATCCTGCTGGCGGTCTATCTGACCGCGATCGTCGTTTTTCAACAGACGATGCAACTGGGCTGGATCGACGCGGCCTACTTCACGACCTCGGTCGTGACCACGGTGGGCTTCGGTGACTTCAATCTGCAGGATGCCCCGGCGAGCGTGAAACTCTTCGGCATCCTGTTGATGTTCAGTGGCATCGTGCTGGTCGCCATCATTGCGTCGCTGCTGACGAACTTCATCGTCTCGGGAACCGCGATGCAGCTGCGGAATGAGTTTCTTGCCCGTGGGTTGCGTGGTCACGTGGTCGTCTGTGGTCTTGGGCAGGTGGGCGTGGCAGTCGCCCGTGACTTGCAGCGACGGGGTATCCCGGTGGTGGCCGTCGATCCGGCAGCCTGCGATGACCAGCACCGTGAACTCCACCTCCGCTGTCCGCTGATCAGCAGCGACGCCACCCGGCCCGTGGCGTTAGTGCGAGCGGGGATCGACCGGGCACGGGCACTCGTGGCCTGCACCTCAAACGACGCCCTGAATCTCGAGATCGGGCTGATGGCCCAAGACACGGTGGAGCGACGGCGAGCCGACCGGCCACTCCGACTGGTGCTGCGATGCTTTGATCCCGAGCTCGCACGCCGGATCCACGCGGTCTCCGACGACTACATCCTGCTCTCCGAAGCCCAGATCACGGCCCCCTTGTTTGTGCAGCGTGCGATCGAAAACGCCATCGAGCCGGAGGAACTTTCACCGGCCGGCGAAGACGCTGCCGCTGGCAACTAGAGTCTGCTCGTGCCGCCTGGGCCGCGTTTGAAGGCCAAGCGGGCACGCTGGTGCGACGCTCGCCGGCTGTTAGGTGTGGGAGTAGCTGCGGCGTGGGGAGGCATCGGATGCCGGCGGGTGAGCCTTGAGATGGTCGACGGCTGTCCGAATATCACGCAGCAGCAGGTCGGCCATCTCGCGGTTGAAGTCTCTCCGCACCAGGATTCGCTGGAATGCCTGGTCTGCCAGTTCGCCGGTGAATGGATAGGCAGGCACCTGCCAGCCCCGCATTCGCAGCCGATCCGCAAGGTCATACAGCGTGAACCCGGGAGCTGCCCCGTCCGCGAGCGTCCAGACCACCGCAGGGATGCCCTTCTCGGCGGCGCCGTCGTGGAGGATACGGAAGCAGTCGTATCCTGCGAGTTCCTCCGCACAGACTCTGGCAACCGCATGGGCCTGTCCATGAATGGCAGCGTAGCCCTCGCGTCCCAGCCGAACAAAGTCGTAGTACTGCGCGATCACCTGGCCCGCTGGTCGCGAGAAGTTGATCTGGAAGGTGGGCATGTCGCCACCCAGGTAGCTGACATGAAACACGAGATCGTCCGGCAGGTCGGTCGGTTCACGCCACATCACCCAGCCAACGCCCAGTGGGGCCAGCCCAAACTTATGGCCAGAGGCATTGATGCTTTTCACACGGGGCAGACGGAAGTCCCAGGCGGCGGCGTCTGGCGCCGTGAAGGGAGCGAGGAAGCCGCCACTGGCTGCATCCACATGAATCGGAATGTCGACGCCGGTTTTCGCATGATGCTCATCGAGGGCCGCGGCAATCCCGGCAACATCTTCGTAGAGCCCGTGGTAGGTGACGCCCATCGTGGGCACCACGAAGATCGTGTTCTCGTCGACGCGTTCGAGAACGTCCGCGGGATCGAGGCAGAGCCGACCTGCCCTCATGCCCACCTCGCGGAGTTCGATGTCCCAGTAACGTGCGAACTTGTGCCAGCAGATCTGTACGGCACCGCAGACCATATTGGGGCGGTCGGTGGGCTTCCCTGCAGCCTTCTGCTTCTCTCGCCAGCGCCACTTCGCAGCCATCCCGCCGAGCATGGCCGCTTCACTTGAGCCGACTGTGGAGCAGCCCATCGCCTCGCCGGGAGCATGCCAGAGATCGGCGAGCATCCGCACGCAGCGGCTTTCGATCTCAGCAGTCTGGGGATACTCGTCCTTGTCGATCAGGTTCTTGTCGATGGCGAGATCCATCAGCTGGTGCACCTCGGGGGCTTCCCAGGTTTGGCAGAAGGTGGCCAGGTTCTGCTTCGAGTTGCCGTCGAGCAACAGTTCTTCAGCGATAGCCTGATGAATCGCATGCGGCTGCCCACCGCTGACGGGAAAGTGATCCCGCGGCAGTTCTTCGGTGAGGAGAAACTCCGGCGGAGATGCCAGAGAGGCGGCTGGTGTCTGAGCGGAGGGCTTGCTAGCGGGGCGGGTGGTGGAGCGGTGGAGTGGCAAGGGGAGACCTCCGTGAGCGGTGTGCGAGTGGTGCTGAGCCAGTGCCGGCCGCAGCTGAGACTGATTGTGCGGACTTTGCCGCTGATGGACAGGTGGTTTTTCGGTCTGTGACGAGTGCAGCGGAGATCGCTGCCGAGAGAGGCGGCCAATCGCAGCAGCAGCCGATGAGCGAAGGTAGGGTGGAACATTGAAGCGGTCTGGTGTGTCGTGGTCTGCCGCCTGAGAAAGGAATGCGAAGATGTTCGTCTCAACGAAGGCCTCGTGCCTGCGTGTCGTGGTGGTGCTGGTGCTGACGGGAGGGCTCACGATGACGCCCGCCAACGCGGCTGGATTTGGCACTGGGAACTGGGGGGGCAGCAGCATCGGTGTTGGCCCCAACACCTTCTACAACAACGGTCTGACCTCTCGACGGATCGGTGGGCATGAGTTCTTCAACAACGGCGTCGTGGGGATGACCTACGGCAACGTCACGCTCTACAGCAACGGCCTGGCCTCGCGTTCTGGTCATCAGCATGAGGACCGTGGGCCCAACCGCTACTTCAGCAATCTATCGGTTGGTGTACCGGTGCGTTCGGGCGCCGGCTCTCGGGCAACGGTCTATGGTGGTGGACAGCCCTATCCACTCGGTCCGGGCCCCAATCCATTCAGCTCTGGGGTGGGTGGGATTCCGGCTACTGGCAGCACCCCCTGGTCGACAACACCCTGGTCGCAGAAGCCGTGGTGAGTCGGCGTTTCCTGTCCTGACCATCAAGGCCTGCGATGCCTTCGGCTTTCCATGCACCACCGGTCTGTGTCTGGCTCAAACGGGATCTTCGCATCGCTGATCACGAGCCGCTGGGGGAGGCGGTTCTGAAGGCTCGTGGTGCTGGTGTGCTGGCGGTCTTTCTCTACGAGCCAGAACTGCTGGACCAGCCGGAGTGGAGTTCGGCTCACACGGCCTTCCAGGCCGAATGTCTGCGAACACTTGAACCGCAGCTGGCTCGGTGTGGCGTTCGGCTGGTGACCCGCCGTGGCGAGGCGGTGGCGGCGCTTGAGCAGCTGCGTCAGGAAACAGGGTTTCAGCAGCTCTTCGCTCACGAGGAAACAGGGACCGCCGTCACCTACCAGAGAGATCGACGGGTGCGGGCCTGGGCGCGGGCATGCGGCGTGGTCTTTCGGGAACGGTCGCAGACCGGAGTCGTGCGTCGGCTGCGAGAACGCAACGGCTGGAACCGACGCTGGGAAGAACGCATGGAAGCGGCGATGCCCTCGCCCTTGCCAACGCGTCCACAGCCGCCATCGCTGGCAGTCGTGCCGAGCTGTGGCGTGCTTGGGCCCGCTGACCTTGGGCAGCCGCCTGATCGCACAGCTCGTCAGCCGGGAGGCTCGACGGCCGCGATGGAGACACTCGACAGTTTTCTCACGCAGCGGGGCAGGGCCTACTCAGGCGGCATCAGCAGTCCGGTCTCTGCAGTGACAGCCTGCTCTCGCCTCAGTCCACACCTAGCCTTTGGCAGCCTGTCGCTGCGGCAGGTGTGGCAGGCTGCTGAGGGCCGGCGTCTGGAAGCTGTGGCCGCAGGAAGGGCGGGAACCACTCCACGAGAGCGTGCAGCTGCTCGTGGCTGGCAGCGGAGCCTGCGCGGCTTTCAGTCGAGGCTACATTGGCACTGTCACTTCATGCAGAAGCTTGAAGATGAGCCCGCGATTGAGTTTGACTGCATGCAACGGGCGGCCGAAGGACTCCGTGAAACGATCTCGCACGAGCATCTGTCGGCCTGGCAGCAAGGACAGACCGGCTACCCGCTCGTCGATGCCTGTATGCGGAGTCTGGCCGAAACAGGCTGGCTGACGTTTCGGATGCGGGCCCTGGTGGTCTCATTTGCCAGCTACTCGCTGTGGCTGCCGTGGCGGCCGACAGGCCTTCACCTGGCTCGTCAGTTTCTCGACTTTGAGCCAGGTATTCACTGGTCGCAGATGCAGATGCAAAGCGGGACGACCGGCATCAACACGCTGCGAATCTACAACCCGACGAAGCAGGCGATGGAGCAAGACCCGCACGGTGTGTTCATCCGACGCTGGGTGCCAGAACTTGAGGGGGTGCCGCTCGCCTATCTCCATCAGCCGTGGACGATGCCTCATGATCTCCAGATTCGGAGCGGGTGCGAGATGGGCCGCAGCTATCCATTGCCGGTGGTTGATCATGCCGTGGCGGTGCGGGCTGCCAAGGCAACATTTGCGAAGCTGCGGCGTGATCCTGTTGCGGTGGCCGAGGCTCGTGACGTGGCCTGGCGGCATGGAAGTCGGCGAGATCGCCGCGGGGCCATGCAGCAAGATCCCGTGAGACGAGCAGGGCTTCGCGCGAAGAAGGCCACGCCCCCAGATCCGCAGCAGCGGCTGCCCTTTGCCGACATGGATGAGCCGTGAGCGGGAGTGCGTGGAGACTGCCTCAGCGGTGTCTGACGGGTAGATGCGGCAGAGCGGCTGCCGGCGGCTGGTTCAGGAAAGTGCCCCTGAGGGCCTGCGTCTGCCGGGGCTCGGCGATACATTAGCGTGGTCGTCGCGTACGCAAGCCCATTGATCTGTTTGTCTCATTGCTGTGCTGCTGTGCCTGTGTCCTCCGTCCCCACTGCTTTTCGTGATCTCTCAGGACACCTTGTGTTCTTGGGCACAGGGACAAGTGTGGGGGTGCCGATGGTGGGCTGCAGCTGCTCGACCTGTCGCAGCACCGACCCACGCGACAGTCGGACACGCACAAGTGTCGCCCTTGGCCTGCCCGGCGGCACGGTGTTGATTGACACCACACCAGACCTGCGAGAGCAGCTGCTGCGGGAGCGGATCGGCAGCATCGACGCTGTGCTCTACACCCACGACCACGTCGATCATGTGTATGGCATGGATGACCTCCGGCCGATCTGCTTTCATCGTGGCGGATCAGTGCCGGTCTACTGTGAGGAACGGGTCGAGCAGCGGATTCTGCGAGCCTTCGACTACGCCTTCGTGCCTCCAGCGTCACCGGGAGGCGGGCTTCCGAAGGTGACCTTCAGCCGGATCGCGACCGCCCCTTTTGAGCTGCTGGGCAGCAAGGTGATGCCTCTGCGGCTGCAGCATGGCAGCTTCGAAGTGCTCGGCTTTCGCTTTGGGGACCTGGCCTACTGCACCGACACCAACATGATCCCCGACGAGACCTGGCCACGGCTTGAAGGCCTCGATGTGCTGATCCTCGATTGCCTGCGGGCCAGCCGCCACCCGACCCACTTCTCACTCGACGAGGCTCTCGCTGTGGCTCGCCGTGTGAACGCTCGTCGCACCTTGCTGGTGCACATGTCGCATGACATCTGTCATGCCGACGTGGCGAGCACCCTGCCGGCGGGTGTGGAGCTTGCCTATGATGGGCTTATGGTCCCTCTGGCCAAGTGACCTGGGTGACCCTGGAGACACGCCGGCTTGGTGCTCATCTGGCTGGTACACTCCATCAAAGGACGCGTGTCTGCTCACAGCAGATGGGTGTTGGGTTCACGGCGTTTTCACGGGAGGTTGCACCGATGGTGACGAGAAGGGCGTTCTTGCCAGCAGTCTGTTGTTTTGTGTTGCTCTCGGTAGCTGCCATGCCCGAGGCCGTGTGGGCGCAGCGTGATGCAGGTGCCAAAGCCCGCGGCGACTTCACGTTCTATGCCCGTAGCGGTGGCTCGCACATCAATGCGGCTCATGCCCATGCCAGCCACTACCACCAGTATCTGAGCCAGTCACAAACGGCATCGCCGCGGATCGTGCGGATGTCAGGGAGTGCGATCAACCATCACATCGACCTGACACAGCAGCATCTCGAAGGGATGCGGGACCATTTCACAGAAACCGGTGACAAGAAGTCGCTCGCGGCTGTTGACACGATTGAGCAGCATCTCGCCGATGCCAAACACCATCACGCGACTGCCGAGAGCAAGGCCCGTGTCTCGCCGGAGGACATTGAGTCGATGCGAGAGAGTGTTGACCAGCTGCGAGTGTCGCTCGACAAGGCGATCACAGCCTATGGTGACCTACTGTCTAAGCATGGCCTCGCGGAAGAGACCGTGCCGGCGAAGAAGTCGAAAAAGGTCAGGCGGCGAGATGCCAACGAGTAGGCTACGAGCGGAGCCGCAGAGCGTTGCCAATCACCGATAGGCTGCTGGCGGTCATTGCAGCTGCGGCGAGCATCGGGCTCATCAGCATGCCGGTGAGGGGATAGAACAGGCCTGCAGCGACAGGAATCGCCAGCATGTTGTAGACCAGCGAGAGCGCTAGGTTCTGCCGCACGTTTCGCATGATCTGACGGGCGAGATCGATCGCCTCTGGAAGCCGGCTGAGGCCCCCAGAGAGAAGAGTGATGTCCGCGGTTTCCAGGGCCACGTCGGCTGCCGATCCGACCGCAAGTCCAACATCGGCAGCGGCAAGGGCAGGGGCGTCGTTGATGCCATCACCAACGAAGGCGATGCTCCGGCCGGCCTGGTGGCGTTGATGAATGGCGTGCAGCTTGTCTGAAGGAGAGCAGCTGCCGGTCGCGTCGTCGATTCCTACCCGCCCAGCGAGATGACGGACGGCTGCGGTGGCATCTCCTGAGAGCAGGGCAGGGTGGAGGCCGCGGCTCTTGACGGCACTCACAACCTGCTCGGCTTCGGGCCGTGGAGCGTCTTCGATCGCAAACCAGCCTGCTGCGACACGATCCACGGCGGCATATACCAGGGTGGCTCCACGGCGGAGGGCAGCCTCGGCTTCTGGCGGATCGCTCCATGCCGAAGTTCGTTCCTCAACAAACGTGCGGTTGCCCACGTCGACATGGTGGCCGTCAACGGTACCCGTGACACCCTGACCGACCACCGCATGCACGCCTGTGGCAGCTGGCCAGACGATCCCTCGTTCGCTGGCGGCAGCCGTCAAGGCAGCTGCCAAGGCATGCTCGCTGGCAGCCTCAACTGCAGCGACATGGTGCAGCAGGTCGTCGCTCGTCAGCAGAGATCCGGGCAAGGCGCCGCTGTCGGCAAGCTGCGGCTGTCCACATGTCAGGGTGCCGGTCTTGTCGAAGAGCATGGTGTCGGCCATCGCGAGTGCCTGCATGGCGGCAGACGATCTGGCAAGGATGCCTGAGCGGGCACCACGGCCGATGCCAACAGTCATCGAGAGCGGGGTCGCCAAGCCGAGTCCGCATGGGCAGGCAATCACCAACACACTCACGGCAGAGATAATGCCCATGGAGAGGCCTTGTTCGCCACCGAAGATCAGCCAGGTGACGAGGGTCAGGATTGCCGTGGCCACCACGACAGGCACCACCTTGGCGGAGATGCTGTCGGCCAGCTGCTCAATCGGAGCGCGGGCGGCGTGGGCTTCGCGGACCAGTCGCGTGATTCTGGCGACGAGAGAGCTAACGCTGGCGACCTCGGCTCGCATCACGAGCGCCCCTGCACCGTTTAATGAGCCCCCCAGCACCCGGTCACCGATCTGCTTGGAGACAGGGAGCGGTTCGCCAGTCAGCAGTGATTCGTCACACTCACTGCCCCCCTCGATGATCGTGCCATCGACAGGGATCCGACCACCCGGCCGGATACGCAGCAGATCGTTGGGGCCAACGGCGGCCAGCGGCACGGTTTCGCTGCGGGACGTGTCCTGGGGATCGAGGCGTTCAGCCTCGGGAGGGGAGAGATCCAGCAGGCTGCGAATGGCAGCAGTGGTGCCGCGACGGGCACGACTCTCCAGCAGCTGTCCGGCGAGCACGAGTACGACAATCATCGCCGCGGACTCAAAGAACCGTCCCACGCTACCTGAATGCCCCACGCTACCTGAATGGCTGCGGAAGGCGTCGGGGAAGAGCTGCGGTGCTGCGATCGCGACGACGCTATACCCCCAGGCGGTCAGCACCCCAAGGGTGATCAGTGAAAACATCGTCGGTCGACCGCGACGAAACGCAGCCAACCCTCCCGTGAGAATCGGCCACCCACCGTAGAAGATCACCCAACTGGTGAGAAGAAGCTCGATCCAGCCAGTCCAGGCCGACTGCTCGAGAGAGGCGATCCATGGGAGCTGCTCATCGAAAGAGAGCATGCCGACGAGCATCGGCAGCATGCTCACCACAAACACGATCCCCGCTGGCAGGAGCGTTCTGGAGAGACGCCGGCGGAAGTCATCCCCGCCATGGTCGTCAGCCTGTCCACCGACAGGCTCCAGAGGCATGCCACAGATGGGGCAGCTTCCAGGGGTGGGGCTAGTGACCTCTGGATGCATTGGACAGGTCCAGCCCAGCGAGCCCGCTTCATGCCGGGCGCAACATGGGGCAGGAGCAGCGTTCCCCGCTTCAGCACCGGGTGGCGAGGGGTCAGGCTGAAGGATTGGCAGTTCCATCGGTGCTCTCCGTTGCTGTTCGACAGCAGGCAGCGAGCCGTCCTAAGACAACGGCGGCGTCACCTGAGTCGATAGCCTTTTCGGCAAGTTCACGAGCCTCTGGCAAAGAGTCGGCTCGTCCGGCTGCCCAGAGGACGGCAGCAGCATTGAGGACCACGATCTCCCGCCTGGGGCCGCGGCCGCCGGCGAGCACTTCGCGGATCGCCTCCGCACTCTGTTCGGGCCCATCGACCACCAGTTCGACTTCATCGCTGGCTGGTCGCGTGGCGAGGCCGAAGTCTTCCGGAGTCCAGCGGTGTGACTCGACGCGACCGTTGTGGACATCCAGCACATCGGTGGGGCCGAACAGACTGATCTCATCGAGGCAGCGGTGTTCCTTACCGGCCACATTGCCGCTGACTACCAATGCACGTGGTACGCCGAGCATCGCCGCCGCCTCAGCGACGGGACGCTGTTTCGACGGACGTCCAACGCCGATCACCTGCACCGAGGCTGAGGCCGGATTGCACAAGGGGCCAATCAGATTGAAGACGGTGGGCCGGCCAACCTTCTTGCGGACTGGAGCAACCCGGGCCATTGCGGGATGGTGGCGGGGTGCGTGGCAGTAGCAGATGCCGGTTGCCTCGAGGCTTGCGGCGTTGTCTTCTGGGGAACGGTCGATGGTGATACCGAGGACTTCGAGCACATCGGCCGAGCCGGTGCGGCTGGTGACGGACCGGTTGCCATGCTTAGCCACGGGCTGCCCAGCTGCGGCGACCACCAACGCGGTGGCGGTGGAAATGTTGAACGAACCCGATCCGTCGCCTCCGGTGCCGCAGGTGTCGGCCAGCGGCGTGTCCCCGGATGGCGTCAGGGGTGTCATGTGAGCCCGCAGGGCGTCGGCAGCTCCGGCGATCTCGGCGGCAGCCTCTCCGCGGTCTGCGAGGGCTGTCAGCAGTGCTGCAAAGGCAGCCTGGGCGTCGTCATCGGCCACGAGGCCATCAAGCACACCCTCGACCAGCGACCGCATCATCTCGCGTGCGAGTGGCTTGCCTGCCTCAACGTCCTGGAGGGCTGACTGAATCTGTGTCGAAAATGCGGTCATGTCGTGTCCGGCTATACCGAGGATGAGAATGCCGCTTGATTCTAATCGCCCTGATTCCGACGATTGAACAAAAGGAGGCGTTGTGGCCGACTCCCGAGTGATCACGATCACGGCCGCAGTTCTAGGCGAGAGAGCAGGCCCGTGCCGAGGAAGGTAATTCTCGACGTCGATCCTGGCATCGATGATGCTGTGGCGCTGGCGATCGCGCTGTTTGATCCGCGGCTCGAGGTGCTCGCCGTGACCGCCACCGGGGGGAACGTCGAGCCCGCGCAGGCCACGATCAATGCCCGCACGATTGTCGGCCTGCTCGATCCTCCCCGCCTGCCGCGAATCGGCGTGGCGGCCACGGATGTGCCGCTACCGGAGCGTGGGGCGAGTGTGCACGGCGTGGATGGGCTCGGGGGTGCCGACCTGCCACAGGCTCGGCTGCACGGCGGGAATCCGTCTGAAAAGGTGATCCTGGAGACGGTCAAGGCCCATCCAGGCGAGGTCACCGTGCTGGCGCTCGGCCCCCTCACAAATCTTGCGAGACTGATTGCTCGTGAGCCTTCTTTTGCAGAGTTGGTGGGGGATGTGGTGATTTCTGGCGGGACGGCGTTTGGGCATGGCAGCACGACGCCGGTTTCCGACTTCAACTTTTTCGCAAATCCCACCGCCGCTCAGCAGGTGATCCGTGAGCCGCTGACGAAGACGCTCGTGCCGCTTGAGACCACGTCGCAAGTGGTGCTCGGCTTCGACCTGCTGGAGCAGATGCCCGACGAGTTTTCTCGGGCAGGCGCGATGCTGCACCGCATGCTGCCACATGCCTTCCGTGCCCACAGGCAGTTACTGGGCACCGAGGGGATCTGCCTGCATGACGTGGTGGCGCTGGTGTCTCTGCTCCACCCAGAGCTCTTCGAGCGGACGACCGTCGGGGCCGACGTGGAGACCAGTGGTGAACTGACCACGGGAATGCTTGTGGTCGACCGCCGCCCGCGCAACCGCTGGAAGCGAAATGTCGACCTCCTGGTCGACGTCGAGGTGGGCGCGGTCCGAGACTGCATCCTCCGCGGACTCGCCAAGGCTGCTCAGGCGACCTGAAGCCGAGTCTCTGCTGGGGCTGCGTCTGTGGTCTGGGGCAGGCTCTGCTGAGCTACTCCTCGAAGGCCGCTCGCGTGCCCACGGGTACCTGAATTGTTTCTGAGCGACGCTCGCGAAACACCCGCAAGGCGACCGTGCGATTGGCTGGCGTGGTGCTCACCAGGCTGACCAGGTGGTCGTCGTCCTCGACGGGCAGGCCGTTGTATTCCAGGATCACATCGTCGATGCGGATGCCCGCATTCTCCGCAGGCCCGCCTTTGGTGACGCCTGAGACGCGAGCGCCCATCGGACGCACGAGGTCGAGCCGCGTAGCCGTTCGCTGCGAGAAGCGACGGTCAAGTGTGACGCCAAGATAGGCCCGCGACACAGTGCCGTGCTCGACGAGCTGGTTGGCCACAAACATCACCATAGAGACCGGAATCGCGAAGCCGATCCCCTCGCTACCTCCTGAGTTGCTGGCGATTGCGGTGTTGATGCCGACCACCTCGCCACGCATGTTGACCAGAGGGCCGCCGCTGTTGCCAGGGTTGATGGCGGCGTCGGTCTGAATGAAGTCTTGGAAACGAACGCTGCCTTCACCAAGATCGAGATCGCGACGACCTTTCGCCGAAACAATGCCGAGCGTGACTGAGTGGGCCAGGCCAAACGGACTGCCGATGGCGAGCACGGTGTCACCGATCTGCAGCTGGCCCTCAGTGGCCACGCGGGCCGTCTGGAGGCGTTCTCCTGCAACTGCCATCACACCGATGTCGGTGGCGGGATCGGTCCAGACACGGGTTGGGCGGTATTCGCGTCCGTCATCCATGCGGATACGGATGTCATCGAGGCCGGCTCCATGAATCACATGGCGGTTTGTGAGCACGACGGTCTGGCCAGCAACGGTGGTGACCACGCCGGAGCCGGACTCATCCTCTGACGCTTCTCCGCTGGAATCGTTGGAACCAGGCTTTTTGGTGTCGATGTGGACCACTGTGGGTGTGACCAGAGCGGTCACCTTGCGGAGCAGGCGAGTCCGCCGTTCGAGTTCGTCCGCCTCAATCGCGATCTCAGCGTAGAGCCGATCCCGCTCAGAGTCGGTCAGGCCACGCCCTGAAAAAGGATCGATCAGCGGCTGCTCACCCTCGAGCACAATCGGCGAGAGGGGCTCCTGGCCGACTGCCTGCGGAGACAGAAAAGGGCCATTGAAGATCGCGAACGCTGCCACGCCGAAGAGGGTGGCAACTGCAGGGCGGCTGACAGCGTCAGCCCATAACGTCACTGAGAATGAGAGCATGGCGACAGGGCTCGGGCGGAATCTGCTCCATACGGAGCATACCCTACAGACCGAGCCCCGGTCGGACCGCATGCGGAGGAAAAACGGAAACCCAGAAAAGACGAAATCCCAGAGGAATCCGGAAATTCCGCCCGAAGCGAAAGGCACACCCGCGATCGGGTCGCCACGCCACTCACTTCAGGGACGCCTCATCAGGAGACATCGACCTCCTCCTCATCGGACGCCATCTCTGCTTCTTCTCGCAGGGAGGCTGCAGACATGCCCGTCCGCTCAATTTCCCGCTGGCATTCGATGCAGATGGTGGCGTAGGGCAGGGCATTGAGCCGCGTCATGGGGATCTTGCCCCCACACACTTCGCACAGCCCGTACTCCCCGTCCCGCATCCGCTCGAGCGCATGCTCAATCGAGCCGAGTTCGCGGCTTTCCACCTCTGCCAACTGGGAACTGATTTCATCCTGGGCAGAGTCGAGAGCGGCGTCCATCACGTCGCCGGGCTCTCCGCTGCGAAGTTCTCTCAGCAGCGTCAAGTCGCCAGCCAGCGCGCTGCGGAGCGCGTCACGACGACGAACGAGAATCGCCTTCAGATTCAGAATCGCTTCTTTGCGTGCCATGGTAGTGTCCTCTGCGGTGTGCTTCGCTGTCCCCCTTGCCCGTGAAGTTTTTTTCTTTGCCATGGAGAAGAACCTCGGACAGGTGGCAATCAGATACTACGCAGCGGCCCCAAAAACAGTTCGCGCTCCGTCAGCGCGAATCCGGATTTTCCGATTGCATCGGCCACGACCGCCGAAAAATCGAGAAAAACTGCATCCGACAGTTGGGGGGGCTGCCCAGGCTTCCCAGCTTGCCTGAAAGTGGGCGGCCGGGCCTGGTCGCGTGAGCAATGGGAATGCGTGCCCTTTGCAGGGCTGCTCAACGAAGAGGCTCAGCGATCGCTGGCTTCCGAGGCGAAGCACCAAACGGTGCCGTCGTCGGTGGCCATCACCAGGCAGCCCTCGGCCACGGCGGGTGACGCGATGAAGCCGCTCCCGGCATCAAACTCCCAGAGGATTTCTCCATCGGCGGTCTGTAGCGCGGCAACGTTGCCAGCGGCGTCACCCACAATCGCCACTTCAACAGGCTCCGAGGAACCGGCGGTTGCCGGCAGCACGACGGGAGATCCGTCGATCCGGCCACGCATCCGTTGCCTCCAAGGCCGACTCCCATCCTCAAGGTGAAACGCCTCCACAACTCGGCTGCGTGAGCCGACGATGGCCAGCGGGCCAGCGTCGGACATGCCGATGGCGGCGCTGGAGCGATAGGCCTGTCCGCCAGCGGCAGGCCGCATCTGCCAACGGACATCGGGAGTGGTGACGTTGATCGCGTAGAAGGTGCCCCCTTCGCTGCCGAAGTAGACGTGATCTTCACAGGCCGCCGGTGTGGTGCCGGTCGGGCCATCGATCATCACCTCACCAAGCGTGGTGCCATCATCAGCGTTGATCACATGCAGCTTGCCATCGCAGCCTGCAAGAAACACCCGTCCTGCTGCGACCGTGGGGGAACAGCGAATCTGGTCTGCGATCGTGTGGGTCCAGAGGAGTTTGCCGTCGGCCACTGCGAGACATGAGAGCGAGGCATCCTGGCTCCCCACGAGCACCCGCAGTGGCAGCTCACCTGCAGCAGGAAGCACCGTCGGCCCGCCAGAGATTTCACCGGCCGACTCATGGGTCCAGAGTGTCGTGCCGTCGGCCGCGGAGAGCCCATGGATCAGGCCATCGATATCCCCCACCACGACCACATCGCCACACACTGCCGCCGAGGCGGTGTAGCCAAGACTGCCGGTCGTTTCCCAGAGCAGCATGCCATCGGTCAGGCTCAGTGCCGTGAAGCGTCCGTCGAGGTCGCCGAGGTAGATCACTCCGTTGGCGATCACTGGTGTGGCATCAAAGCCGAGTTCGGAGACCTGCTGCTTCCACCGCACCTCCAGCGGCAGCGAGAGAACGGTCTTCGATCGGCCTGTGCCTTCAGCAGTGCCTCGGAAGCTCGCCCAGCTGTCCGCAGAGGCAGCAGCAAGATCGGCTGCCCCTGCAGACGCTGCGGTGATCAGGACAGCCGCCAGGCAGAGCGTTGCGCCCAGGAGCCGATCGCTTCTCCAGTGGCTTCGACACGACCGCAAAAGACAAGCATCTGCCCAGCAGTGGAACGCGGAGTGATCAGAGCTCATCGGGCTTCCTCGTAGAGTGACTGAAAGTCGCTCGCGGTCAGAGGGCGCGGATTGAACGAACCGGTCCATTGTTTTGTGGCAATCGAGGCGAGCGCGTCGCTGTCGGCGGTCGCGAGCGCGAGGTCTGCGAGCGAGCTGGCCATGTCTGCCTGCTGCAGGAGAGCGACAAGCCACTCGGCCAGCTGGGCTGAGCCTGCCGTGGCATGATCTGCATCGGGGAGCAGTTGGCACAACTCAGCATAGTCGCGCTCGCATGCAGCAGCGTTGAACCGCACCACATGCGGCAGGGCGAGTCCCACTGCCTGACCGTGCGGAATGCCATGAAGCTGCGTCAGAGGATTGGCCATGGCGTGGGCACCGCCGAGCATAGCGTTTTCGATCGCCACGCCAGCCCAGGCGGCAGCGACCTGCACCGCTGCCCTCGCCTCCACATCCTCCCCGTCACTGAGAACGCGTGGAAGATGGGTGGCAAGCAGTTGCCAGGACTCCCGAGCGAACAGCCGTGATGCAGCTGTCCCGGCTGTGCTCACATAGCTTTCCAAGGCATGCGAGACCGCGTCGACACCAGTCAGTGCGGTGACCCGCTCTGGCTGCGTGAGGGTAAGTTCGACATCAAGAATGGCCACCCGAAACGCAGCCCGTGGATCTCCGCAAGCCATCTTGGCGCCGGTGGCGGCATCCGAGATGAGCGCAAACGATTGGGTCTCGCTCCCCGTCCCGGCAGTTGTGGGCACGGCCATCGAAGGCAGCATAGGTCCACGGTTGAGACCAGCTCGTTCACGACCGTGGTAGTCGTGCATCGAGCCTCCGAAGCAGTGCACGAAGTTGATGCCTTTCGCGCAGTCCATCGAGCTGCCACCGCCAAGAGCGATCAGGATGTCAGGCTGAAAATCCTCGGCGACAGCCACGCCCGCTGTCACATGGTCGGTGGAGGGGTTTTCGGAGAAGTCCTGAAACAGCCGGCAGGCGATGTTGGCAGATGCCAGCAGTTCTTCAGCCTTGGCAGGAAAACCTGTGGCAACCAGGCCAGGATCACTCACGAGCAGTGCGCGGCTGCCACCGAGTTGTCGAGCGATGTCACCCACCCGCGCGAGCGCCCCTGCACCCACGACCAGCCGAGTGGCGGCCTGGAACTCAAAGCTGTGAAGGCAGGGCGTCGCAGGAGCGGTCATCGCGCGTCAACGGGTATCAGGTCGTTGCCACATCAGCCGCCGCGTTGAGGCCGGGTGGCATGACACCATCGCCAACCTGCAACGCCCGGGAGCGGTAGAGGAAGTCGATGATGTTGCCTTCGTGGGGCTGCAGCCAGTCGAGTTTCGTTGTGGGGATCGGCCCAAAGTTGAGTCGGTCAACATGGGTGCTGTCGATCAGTTTTTGCTGGAACTCAGGGTCGTTGCTGAACACCGTGGCCACCAGGGTGGGGCCGATCCTCTCCAGCATCGCGTTCTGCGGACACTCCACCACGTTCACGAAGGGGAACATGTATTCCGCCCTGGCGATCTCTGGATCGGGTGAGCTGCAGTGCACGACGGTGGGCCGCAGCCAGCCGCAGCGTTCACCTTCAACAAGCCGTGGGCCGTACTCGGCAGTGGCGTGTGTGACACCATCCGCCGCAACACCCTTCTCGATCTGTTCCCAGACGGCCTTGGCTACACCGGGAACGGTGAAGGCTGCCAGCGTCGCCTCTGGATCGTCGGGCTGCTTGACCTCAGCAGGACCGATCCGAGCAGCAATCGCTGCGGCAATCTCCCGTGTGTGACGGCTAGCGAAGATGGCCGAAGTGTTGATGCAGCCTCGGCCGCTGTTGGCAGCTACGCTCTCCACCATCACATCAAGATAGTTCTCCCAGTCATCCACGCAGTCGTCGCCGAGAATGATCTTGGAGAAGCCAGGGCCATGCACCTGAACCCGCGGGTCGCCCGCATACTGCGCGACCGTGGTGGCGCTGCCAAAAATCATGCTGCGGCCACAGCCGTTGAGGATCGCCGCACCGACGTCGGTCGGGCCTGGGTAGAGGCCAATCGCCTCCGGCGGGATGCCCGCCTCGAGCATCGCTGCCGCCATCCGGTATGGCGTCCACGGCTCCTGCTTGCCCGGCTTGAGCACGAGCCCCACGCCGAGGGCAATCACCGGCAGCCAGAGCGTGTGGACGCCCGGCGAGTTGGACGGCAGCACGAGGCCGAGCACGGGAGACTGCGCCTGGTAGCTGACGATCACGTCACGGTGTTCTTTACCGTAGCCCTGCCAGAGAATTTCAGGCGAGAGTCCTCGGGAAAGAGCGTCGAGCATGCGATCCATGTTGGAGAGCACGAAGAGATTCTTCTTCATGTTTGCTCGACAGAGGCTTTCCGGAAGGCCCGTAGTCGCCGACTGCTGCTGGACAAAGTCGTCGGGCGACTGCTGCTGACCACCCACCTCGACGGTGCCGAGGGCGTAGAGGTTGCCGGCTGTCTGCAGCCGTTCCACAACGTCTTCGGGATCCATGGCCATCAGTGCGGCACGAGCGGCCTTGGCTGACTTGGCGAGGTCACGGCCGACCATCGCACCGCCAACCTGGCTGACTTCAGCCACGGTTTCACCAGTGAGAAAGTGCACGAGCGTCTCACGCTCAAGCGACTCGTACGACTTGCCAAAACGGAGGGCTTGAAGATGCATGCTGGGCTCCTAGGAAGCGACGACTAGTAGACGCCGACAGTCGTTGCTGATGCGAGTTTGTGGAAGGGGCGAACGCCACTCACGCCGTCCCATGGGTATTTGACGTACGGCAGCTCACGCTCGCCCTCGTCTCGTTCCAGGAACCCAGGAACGAACGTTTCTTTGGTCAGCGTTGTCAGTTTGACGCGGCCCGTGCCACCGTAGGGAACCACGGAGTTGGTGTCGTCGAAGTCGACCAGTTCGATCACCGCTCGCGGCTGAGGGGCATAGTAGGCGATCGTGTAGCCGTCCGCAGGGGTGACCGGACGGCTCGCCGCCAGACCCATCAGCGTGTTGCCATAGGTGGGCGTCATGTAGGCACCGTCGAGCAGTTCTTCAGTCGCGAACCGTGTCCACTGCGGCGTGAACTCGGTGCCCCCTGAGAAGATGCCAGTGATGCCTGCTTTGTGAATCGAGCTGCCCCGCTTTTCGAGAGCTAAGGCGAGCGACTCAAGCAGCTTCGGAGTGGTGAACATGCAGCGGATGTCATGGCCCGCCTCAAGGATCGTGATCGCCTGATCGATGCAGTGTTCCTTGTAGGCCTCAAGGTGCTCCATCCAGCCCTTCTTGATCAGCTTCACGACCCAGCGTGGATCGAGGTCGACACAGAAGCAGATGCCACCGCGATACTGAGCGAGATGCTCAATCGCAAGCCGTAGGCGACGAGGGCCTGACGGGCCGAGCATCAGCCAGTTGGCACCCTTGGGAAAGTATTCCTCTGGCAGGGTGTCGCTGAACATCTCGTAGTCGGTGCGAAAATCCCGGGAGTTCACTCGCGACTTCGGGACGCCTGTGGTGCCACCGGTCTCAAACACGTAGAGCGGCTGCCCCTCGAAGCCCTTAGGGGCCCAACGCCGAACAGGGCCACCACGTAGCCATTCATCTTGAAACGGAGGAAACTTCTTGAGGTCGTCGTAGCAGTGGACCTCCTTGATCGGGTCGAACGGCAGCGACTGGGCATATTCAAGCCAGAAAGGGCAGCCTGTGGAGGGATGGAAATGCCAGGCCATCATTTCGACGGTGTGGGCGTCCAGGGTTTCGCGGGCAGCTTTGACAGAGGCGTCGTCAGCAACCTCAAACACCGGCTTGTCAGTCTCGGCCATACGGCAAGAACTCCTCAGGGAAGAAAAAGAAGGTCGTGGGGTGCGTGGAAACGTGAACGGTGAAAAAACTGCGATGGCTCGTTTCGCAGGGTGCGAGATCACACGCCGGACAAAGACACTATTGTCGCGACGGCTGCCGCTGGGGAGTCAGTCATCGCCCTTTCGAACGGCCGGTGGGCTGCCGAGCTGAGCGAAGAGCTGCATCACGCCGTTGAAGTGAGCGATTCGCGGTCCGTGTCGGTCAATAAAATCGCTCAAGGCATACTCGCTATCGACGAAGACTTCAGAGTTTTCGGCAGCCTCTTCGGCCACCGTGGCCAGAAACTGCGTGTGCACTTTGGTGAGGGCTTCAGATGCTTTTCGGCACGACTGCGCCAGTTCTGGATGCGACTCTTTCCAGGCCTTCAGTTCTGCGGCTCGTTGCCGCTGCTGCTGGGAAACCTGGGTGAGCAGGTCGCCAAGGAGTTCGCAGGTCTTCCTCTGGAGGATGACCATCTCCCGCAGCAGAGCCGTCTGGTCACCACTGACATTTTCCGCTGCCGCAGGCTGCGGAACGGAGCCAGATGAGATGTCGACCTGGGTCGTGTAGATGTGCGGATTGTCAGCCATGTGATCTGCCTTGGTAACAACTCCTTCTAGTGTAGCCCGCTCCCGTTGAGCGTTCACCCATCGGGGGCCGGGCATGCGGTTTTCTCGTTACCACCAGATTTTCTTGCGCACCTTGCCAAGGAAACGGTGCAGATCGGGCGAGTGACGGCAGATCAAGGGGCAACCGTTCAAGTCGGTTCGCTGGGCACCCGATGGATGAACCGCAGCGGACCGCTTTTGGCATGGCCATCAGCGGCTGGAATGGCAAGCCAAGGAGGGCAAGCATGCAGCAGCCGGAAGAGGGACGGGCAGCGATCGGTTTTCTCACAACGGTCGCGTCGGCATCGCATGGGGTCTTTGGGGGCTATCTCCTCGTTGACGAGGTGGGTAGGCCGCTGGAGTTCCACTGCACTGCTCCGGTGCGAGTGTCGCGAGCCCAGGAAATCCTCTACGGCCCAACGCTCTATGGCGAACTGCATGGACGTCGGATCGGCGGCTCACTGGTGCAGGCCGGCAACGTGAAACCGAGGCTGGTGCTCGTGGAGAGCCAGCAGATGATGCAGCTTCAGGAAGAGACAGACCTGCCGGTAGCGGTGGTGGATTCCGAGCAGCCGTTGCGGGAACGGTTTGGCGATCTGCTGCCAGAAATTGATCTACGCGAGCCGTTCGAACGGATTCGTGAGGCGATCGCTGAGGCGCAGCGGCATGGCTGACGCCGACAGCTCTCACCACTCTGCTTCCCCGTTTGCAAAGTTCTGCCGCGATGGCCACTCCACCACTGGAACTTCCGAAGACTGTCTCCTCCTCGGCATCGCCACAGGTGCTGTCCTGGGATGGGCTCACGCTGCCGCAGCCGGTGCCGGTCTGTCTGCGTCCTGAGCCGATTGAGGTTGAGCGGATGTCGCTGGCGGTGTCGCTGCCTCGCGTGACGGTTCGCAGCTACGCCTTCCATCTCCCACCTGCTCCACCTTCGAGTCGTCAGCCGCGTGCTGCCGCTGCGTCCCCGCCGACAGTGAAGGGAGATCAAGGGGCAGAGACGGCCGAGCCCGTTCGGCCACGAGCGCGGATTAAGCCGCCCGGGGATGTCGTCAAGCTCTCGGAGCGAATCTTCTACCTGCTGCAGCCCGATCTCGAGACGATTCTCGAGACGAGCGAACTGGTTTTCCCGCATGATCCGTATCCCTTTCAGTACGAGGGGATGGCGTTTCTCGCGCCTCGGCATGGGGCCGTGCTCGCAGATGAGATGGGCCTTGGAAAATCGATGCAGGCCATCTCCACGATTCGGCTGTTGGTTCGCAGTGGCGAGGCGAGGCGGGTGTTGGTGGTCTGCCCGAAGGGACTCGTCTCCAACTGGAAGCGAGAGCTCGCAGAATGGGCTCCAGAGCTTGTGGTGGCGGTGATCGAAGGAGAGCCGGCCCGTCGTCGCTGGCAGTGGAAGCTCGAAGACGTGCCAGTCACGCTGGCCAACTACGAGGTGCTGGTCCGGGATGAACGCCTCGTTGAAGAGCTGAAGCTCTCCTACGACCTGGTGGTGCTCGATGAGGCTCAGCGGATCAAGAACCGCGGCAGCCGCACCAGTGAAGCGGTGCGGGGGCTTCGTCGACGCCGTAGCTGGGCGTTGACGGGCACGCCCGTCGAAAACTCTGCGGCAGACCTGGTGGGCCTGTTTGAGTTTGTGTCGCCGGGCATGGTGCACGACGGAATGACGCCGCGAATGCTGGGAGAGGCGGTGTCAGACCATGTGCTGCGGCGAAGCAAAGACAAGGTGCTCAAAGATCTCCCGCCGCGGATCGATCGCGACGCGACACTCGAACTCTCACCGGAGCAACGCGAAGCCTACCGCCTGGCTGAAGAAGAGGGCGTGTTTCGGCTCACGGAAATGGGCCCCGGGGCGACGATTCAGCATGTCTTTGAGCTGGTTCTGCGGCTGAAGCAGATCTGCAACTTCGATCCGGCAACGCAGGTCAGCTCGAAGGTTGATCGGCTGGAAGCGGAGCTGGAAGAAGTCGCTGCCAGTGGCCGCAAGGCGCTCGTCTTTAGCCAGTGGGTGGAGACGCTCGGCAAACTCTCGAAACGTCTCGCCCGCTTCGGACCTCTTGAGTATCACGGTGGGATGCCGACCTCAGCACGGGATGAAGCCATCAAGCGGTTCCGTGAAAAGTCTGAGCACTCGGTGCTGATGCTTTCCTACGGAGCAGGGGCTGTCGGGCTCAACCTGCAGTTTTCCGAGTACGTGTTTCTGTTTGACCGGTGGTGGAATCCGGCGATTGAGGATCAGGCGATCAACAGGGCGCATCGTATTGGCGGCACGGGAGGCGTGACCGTGACACGCTTTCTGGCCACCGGCACGATCGAGGAGCGGATTGACCGAGTGCTTGCCGGCAAGCGAGATCTCTCGGAGATGATTCTCTCCACGGCCGAGGGGCTTGCTCTTGATAGCCAGCGGTCGATGAAGGGGTTCACACAGGAAGAACTCTTCAGCCTCTTTAACCTGCCGCCACCTGCACGTCGCGCCGCCGCGGCGTGAAGCTCGCGGGAATGCGTTTCCAGCCTGCGGGGAGGGGAAGATACTGTGGTGCGAGAGCAGCCAGTCGAACCGAAAAAAGAGGATCGTTTCGATGATGGTACGTTGACAGACCCGCCGCAACGCCGATGTTCCACACCCCGAAGTGGGGAGGCAGCTGCCGGAACGGGCTGTCTTGCCGAGTTTTTTCCTCGAGTGCACACGGACCCATCATGACTGCTCCCCAGAAACTTTGTGCCCCCGAGTGCCTGCAGGCTGGCCGTGTGTCGAGCCGTTTCCTGACGAGCCTGGTGGTACTGGCCGGGCTCCTCGCGACAGTCTGCCTTGCCAAACCGGCCTCAGCGATCGAGGCGGGTATGCCAAACCCCCCAGCCTCGCCCACGGAGGTGACCTGCGGGCTGATGATTCTGGATGTGATCGACATCGATGACGTCAACGAGTCGTTTGAGGCTGAGGTTGTCGTGTTGGCGGAGTGGGATGATCCCCGTCTTGCGTTTGACGCAGAGGCAGAGGGTGTGGATCGAAAGATTTTTCAGGGTGACTTTCAGTTTGCGGAGGTGTTTACCGGATGGTGGCCGCAGCTTCTGCTCGTCAATGAAGTGGGGGCTGCGGATCCCAGTGCCGTCAAGATCGAGGTCTATCCCGATGGGCATGTCCGCTATCTCGATCAACACAATGCGGTTCTTGAGACACCGATGAATCTTGAGGACTATCCGTTTGACTCCCAGGAACTGCAGGTGCAGCTCGTTCCCTTCGGCGATGTCACCAGTGATGTGGTGCTCACTGTCAACGAAACCTATGCCGATGCGACTGAAGACTTTGTCAGCCGAAACTCAACGGTGAACGTCGCGGGATGGGAACTCGAACGGGTTGTGTTTAGCACCGACACCACGTTCCTGAATCGCACCACAATCGATCGACAGATCTCGCGGCTGACGGCCACGATCCATCTGAAGCGTCGCAGCTGGCAGCTCGTCTGGCAGATGCTGTTTCCTTTGCTCGTCATCGTGTCGATGATCTGGTCGATTTTCTGGATCGACATCGATTCGCTCGGGGATCGATTGAATGTGGCCTTTGTCGGTGTGTTGACAATCGTGGCGTATCAGTTTGTCGTGATCGACAATATGCCGAGGATGAGCTATCTGACCTTCACCGACATGCTGCTGCTGGTGTCGTTCGTGACGATGTCACTGACGATTCCGCAGAGCCTCGTCATCTATGGACTTGTGCGTGGGGGTGAGCACGAGCGGGCGAAGACGATCGACCACGCCTGCCGCTGGGCCTTCCCGCTCTCCTACATGGCTCTGCTGGGGCTGATCGTGACCTGGTACGCAGTCAGCTGAGATGTGGGAGCTCAGGATCGAGAACTGGGACTCGGCATGAAAGTGAAGACAAAGCCGTCGAGCGGCTTCGCCTCTACTCGCTGCGGAGGTTCCACCAGCCGAGACGGAAGAGGTCGCGGATGCCCTCGAGCACGGCGGGCAGGTTGGCTTTGCTGCGACCACGCGTTCGGTCGGTGAAGCAGATCGGCACCTCCATCATTCGACCTCCGGCACGGTGAACCCGCCAGACGAGGTCTTCATGGAAGGCATAGCCCGTGCACATCGGTCGTTTGGAGAGACGGTCGAGCATGGCGAGCCGCAGGCCGCGGTAGCCACTTGAGCCATCGCGGATCGGTACTCGCAGGATCAGGCGTGTGAACCAGCCAACCAGACGGCTGGAGAGATGCCGCGAGAGTGGCCAGCCGACCACCCGTCCTCCTGGCACCCGGCGCGAGCCGATCACCATGTCGAGCGGTCGGCCACCGATTGGCTCCATCGCCGCGAGCAGCCGCGGCAGGTCGGCAGGGTCGTGACTGAAGTCGGCGTCCATGTTGAACGCGATTTCAAAGCCGTGTGCGGCGGCCAGCTGAAAGCCCTCCAGGATTGCGGAGCCGAGCCCTTTCCGCCCCCGCCGGATCAGCGCGTGGACCCGCTGAGAGCGAGCTGCGGTGTCGAGTGCAAGCTGCCCGGTGCCGTCAGGGGATTCGTCATCCACCACCAGCACCTGCACACGATCGTCTGCGGCCAGGATCGCTTCGATCAACGGGCAGACATTGTCGCACTCGTTGAAGGTGGCCATCACGACGAGCACACGGCCGGACGGCCAGTCGTCGACGGAGGTGAGGTCGTCCATGGCCTCGTAGGCATTGGGGGAAACAGGGGCGGGCAAGTGCTTGAGTGTACGGAAAACGCTCGCCGTCTCCATGGCCGATCAGGGAGAGCTGACCTCGGCGTACTCCAACTCGGTGCTACACTCGCTCCGCGGAGAAAAACAGCGTGCGAAATGTCTATCACTACGATGTCCTGGTTGTCGGCGGCGGTCATGCCGGGGCCGAAGCAGCAGCAGCAGCGGCGAGGCTCGGGGCGAAGACGGCCCTGCTGACAGCCAATCTCGATACGGTTGGCCAGATGAGCTGCAATCCCGCGATCGGCGGCGTTGGCAAGGCGCAGCTGGTCCGTGAGGTAGACGCCCTTGGTGGGCTGATGGGCCGGGCGATCGATGCAGCAGGTCTGCAGTTTCGCGTGCTCAATCGCTCGAAAGGGCCGGCGATGCACGGCCCACGAGCCCAGGCTGACAAGCGGCAGTATCAGTCGTGGGTCAAAGAAGAACTCGAGGCCACGCCAGGCGTGGTGCTCAAGCAGGAGCAGGTGGACAACCTGATCGTGGAAGAGGCGGCGGGTGGCTCAGCCCAGCAGCCTCAGTGGCGGGTGGCCGGTGTGCGGGTGCGAGGGGAGGCAGAGTATCGCGCGGCAGCGGTTGTGCTCACCACGGGCACCTTTCTGCAAGCGGTGATGCATACCGGAGAAGCGAAGACGGCTGGTGGACGAGCCGGGGAGGGCACCTCGTCGGGCATCAGTGGTGCCCTGGCCAGGCTCGGCTTTGGCGTTGAGCGATTTAAGACCGGCACGCCCTGCCGGCTGGCTGCTTCCACGATCGACACTGCCGCCCTCGAGGTTCAGCCGGGTGATGCCGCACCGCAGCCGTTCTCCTTTCTGACAGACGCGATCCGTGGCGAACAGCTCGTCTGTTGGATCACACGCACCACGCCAGAGGTGCATGCGTTGATCCGGGCGAACCTCCATCGTTCACCGATGTACTCGGGACAGATTGCCTCGCGTGGTCCGCGCTACTGCCCGAGTATCGAAGACAAGATCGTGCGGTTTGCTGACCGTGAGAGCCACCAGCTGTTTCTTGAGCCTGAGGGGCGTCGCACGCAGGAGATCTATGTCAACGGGATCTCAACGAGTCTGCCCCGTGATGTGCAGGAGGGCATGGTACGGCTGATCCCGGGCCTCGAGCGTGCCGAGATCATGCGGTATGGCTATGCGGTCGAGTACGACTACTGTCCGCCCAATCAGCTGCAGCTTTCCCTAGAGACGAAACGGGTTTGTGGGCTGTTCATGGCCGGACAGGTCAACGGCACCACCGGCTATGAAGAGGCGGCAGCTCAGGGGCTTGTGGCTGGAGCCAATGCTGCCTTGTTGGCGGCCGGTCGCGAGCCGTTCACGCTCTCGCGTGAGGAGTCGTACATCGGCGTGCTGATTGACGACCTCGTCACGCGTGGCGTTGATGAGCCCTATCGGATGTTTACGAGTCGTGCAGAGCATCGCCTCGCCTTGCGGCATGACAACGCCGACCGCAGGCTGACGCCGCGTGCGGCTGCGGTCGGGCTGGCTGAGCCTCATCGTGTGGCTGCCTTAAACGCAAAGCAGGCGGCGATCGAAGCTGCTCGTGCAACGCTCGCAGCGTACCGTATGGAAGGGGTGCCCCTGCTTGAACGGCTGCGACGTCCGGAGATGCAGTGGAGCGACTGCGTGGCCGTTGCGGCTGAGCTCGGCGAGGTCGCTGATGATGTGATCACACAGATCATCACCGACGTTCGCTATGAGGGATATCTGGCACTCGAACGGCAGCGGATCGCCAGGCAACGGCAGCATGCTGAGCGGCCAATCCCCGACGGCTTCGACTACGGAAACGTGCGGCATCTCCGTGCAGAAGCACGTGAGAAACTCGCCACAGTGCAGCCGCGTACGCTCGGACAGGCAGGCCGCGTCAGTGGGATTACCCCGGCAGACCTGGCGCTGGTGTTGGTGCATCTTGAAAGCCGTCGCTAGGGGTCGCTCGGGGGAGCCCGATGCGTCTCCTCCGGGCGTTCGCTCCGGCCTCCCTGCCTGCGCTCACTCGAGGTTGCTCACTCTCGCCTTCCAGGCTTCGTTCGCAGACCAACGCCGGCGGATCCGCATCGGGCTCCCCCTCGCTGAAGGAGCGTGAAGGAGCCCTGGCGAGCTCGGCACGCAGCCGGCACCTCGACTTGGAACTTAGTAGCTCGGGGGTGGTGCGGGCGTGGCGCGGGCTGGAGGGAACTGGTTCGGGTCGCCGAAGGGCCACCAGCTGCTGGTGGATGACTGAGGCGGATACTGTGCCTGTTGTGGCACCGGCTGGCCAGCCGGTGGGACAGCTTGCTGGATGCCGTTTTGCACCTGCTGGTTGGCTTGTTGCCACTGGTTGTTCAGCTGGTTCTGGTAGCCGTTGATCGTGTTGTTGGTGGCCTGCTGAGCCTGGTTGGAATATTGCTGAGCTTGGCCCGCCAGCTGCTGCTGATACTGGTTGGCCTGCTGCTGAGCCTGGGCGGTGAAGCTCTGCGGAGGCGGTGCGCCAGCTTGCTGGAGCGAGGTGGGTGGGGGAGGCGTGTTGCTCGTCTGAGCCCAACTCCACGAGCTGCCCTGTGGCTGTGAGCCTGGTGGAAGGGCGGGGGGCTGCATGGTGGCAGTGGACGCTGCCGGCGGCATCGTGGCGGTGGACGCTGCGGGCGGAATCTGACCGGGTGGAGGCATCTGCCCAGCTGCCGGCGGTTGCATCGCTGGGCCGGGCATCGGGGCTGAGCTTGGGTAGCCTGAGCCCTGTGGAACCGCGGCGTTGTAGCCGTAGGGAGCGGGCTGGCCAGCCATGCCTGTGGCGGGTGGTGCGACGGTGGTCGCGTAGGGATTGGTCTGAGGTGTCTGGCAGCCGGAGGCCATTACAGCCAGAATCGCTGCTGCAAAGACGGGCCATGGCGACGAGTGGTGTGGGGTCGACGACGGCACCATTAGAAATTCTCCTGCCGAGAGTCGCGGCTGGTTGACCAAGCAAGGTCGGGAAAATAGCGAGTGACACGCGAGCGTCCAGATCAGTTTCCGCAGGGAACGCCCGAACGAGATGCACAGCTGCCGACGGCAGCGGCTCCAGATGGCTTTGCCCATCCTGCCGAGATCGCCCACGCGGTTCGGAAACAGGCCCAGACGCTCGGGTTTGCTCGCTGTGGGATTGCTCCGGTCACCACGCCACCGCGGCAGGAGGCCTTTGCGACCTGGCTGCAGAACGGTTTTGCCGGCCCGATGGCGACATGGCTCTCGCGTCACGAGTCGCTGCGGGCCGACCCGCGGATGGTGCTGTCGGAAGCTCGCAGCATCGTGATGCTGGCGACCGACTACAGCACATGGCCGTGCTTCGCTGATCGTCATGCCGTGGGAGCGAAGAGCTCTTCGCTGTCTGCCGCAGGCCAGCCCGCAGGTGGTGCACCGGCAACGCTAGGGCGGGGCCACGTGGCCCGGTATGCGGTGGGCGACGACTACCACGATCTGTTGCGGGAGCGGCTCAACCGGCTGGCCGACTGGCTGACAGTGGCCGTGCCTGGCTCCACGAGCCGCGGTGTTGTCGATTCGGCACCGCTGGCTGAGCGTGACTTCGGCTGGCTCGCCGGTCTGGGCTGGATCGGGAAAAACACGATGCTGATCAGCCCGCAGTCAGGCAGCTTCTTTTTTCTCTCGGCTCTGTTGACGAGTGTGGAACTGCCTGCGGACATGCCGCTTGAGGTAGACCACTGCGGCACCTGCACCGCCTGCCTCGACGCCTGCCCGACCGATGCGTTTCCCGAGCCGAGGGTACTCGACGCGACGAAGTGCATCGCCACGCTGACCATTGAAGACCGCGGGCCTGTGCCTGCCGAGCTCCGCGACGGACTCGGCAGTTGGGTCTTTGGCTGCGATGTCTGCCAGGATGTCTGCCCCTGGAACCGGCATGCCCCGCTGGTGGAAGAACGTGCGTTCATGGCTCGTGATGGCGAGCCCACGCTCCCCTTGGCAGACCTGCTCACGCTCGACCCACAGGGGTTTCGCGAGCGGTTTCGCGGGTCGCCGATCCTGCGTGCGAAGCGGCACGGTCTAGCTCGTTCGGCCGCCATCGCCTTGGGCAACACGCCCGATCCGGAGGCGGCTGAGGCGCTCGCGGCGGCGTTGGCTGACCCTGAGCCGGTGGTTCGCGGCGCTGCCGCCTGGGCACTCGGACGTTGGATTCGCAAAGGCGTGTCGGCAGACTGGGCCCGCCGGAAGCTCGCTGCTCGGCTCACATGCGAAACCGAGCCGGAGGTCTGCGCGGAGCTGCAGGAGGCCGTTCGGACCCAGGAGGCTGAGAACGACATGGGCCCCAGCGGCCCCAGCGAGCGGCCTACCACCTAGAAACAGTTGACGGTCTCGTCGATGTCGTCATCGGGCACGCGGCCAGGCAGGTCTTCGGCGTAGAGACCCGCGAGCGCCGTCATCCAGTCGGCCCGCTTCTTGACCTGCACGAAGGCATCACGGGTGGCCAGGTGCTCTGGGTGCAGTCGGGCATACTTGATGGCAAACTTCCGCATCACGCGGCAGGCGAGTTCTTCGCCGTGGAGTTCTTCGGCGAGGCTGTAGTGTTCACGCAGCATGTCGGCCTGCTCAAACAGGCTCGGCGGCGTGGGCAGCTCTTGGCCGGCAAGCAGCCGGCGGAGTCCTGCAAAGATCCACGGGTTGCCGATTGCACCGCGGGCGATGCTCACGCCATCAACGCCAGTCTCCTCGAGCATCGCCATGCACGCCTGGGCTGAGAACAGGTCGCCTGAGCCGATCACGGTGCGGTCGCCGGCGACCCGCTTCACCTCGCGGAGAAACTCCCACGAACTCGGTCCGTCATACCGCTGTTGAACGCTGCGGCCATGGACGGTGATCGCTGCCACGCCAGCGGCGAACGCCCCTTCAAAGATCTGCCAAAACTTGTCTGTGCTCTCAGCGCCTGCATCGATCCCCCGCCGCATCTTGACCGTGACAGGAATCTCAGCGGGCACCGCATCACGCACCCGCGTGACGATCTCCAGAGCAGTCTCGGGAACACCCAGCAGGAAGCCGCCTCGGCAGCGACCGAGCACCTTCTTCACCGGGCAGCCGAAGTTGATGTCAATGACGTCGAAGCCCGCCTCAACCAGTTTCAGGGCGGCAGGCGGAAAGTCATCTGGGTTGGCTCCCATCAGCTGGCCGCCGACGGGATGCTCCTCGGGATCGACGGAGATCCGGTTGCGGTTGCGGCGATTGGCTCCCGCCTCAACGACAAACTTGTCAAGCAACACCTCGCCAATGGTGTAGGCCGCTCCGTGTCGTCGGGCGAGCACACGCATCGCTCGGTCGGAATAGCCGGAGAGCGCCGCCTGCACGATGGGGGCATCGAGCGTGATCGGTCCGATCGAAAGCGTGTGGCTCAGTGACGGCATTACGACAGGATCGGGCAGATATCGAACCAGCTGCGACCCTGCTCCTCCATCCAGCGGGTGCTCTCGGCAGGGCCCCATTCGCCCGGCTCGTAGAGGTCGATGCGAGGGGCCTCTGGATCACGCCAGGCCCCAATGAAAGGATCGATGATCTGCCACGACTTCTCGACTTCATCAGATCGGGCAAACAGGCTCGCGTCGCCCTGCATCACGTCGAGCAGCAGTGGCTCATAGGCCTCCGGGAGCCGATCACGAAACTCCTCGGAGTAGCTAAAGTCGAGGTCGGTCATCCGCAGCCGCATGCCGGCACCAGGCACCTTGGTGTGGAAGTGGAGCTGGATGCCCTCGGCAGGCTGAATCTGAATCACCAGCCGATTGCCTTCGTTATAGCCGGGAAGGCCACCGCTAAAGAGCTGGAGTGGTGGCTGGCGGAAGCCGATCACAATCTGCGTTGTGCGGCAGCTCATCTGTTTGCCACTGCGGAGATAGAACGGCACGCCTTGCCATCGCCAGTTGTTGATCTCCAAGCGGATGCCACCGAAGGTGGCCGTCTGGCTGTGGTCGGCCACACCCGGTTCATGCCGGTAGCCGACGTACTGACCGCGGACGCTCGCGTCGAGCACCTCCTCTGGTGTCAGCACGCGGATCGCGTCGAGCACCTTGACCTTTTCGTTGCGAACGGTGTCGGCCCGATACTTTGCGGGCGCCTCCATCGCGGTGACCATCAGCAGCTGCAGCAGATGGTTTTGGAACATGTCCCGCAGCACGCCGGCCGAGTCGTAATAGCCGCCGCGACGGCCAACGGCGACCTCTTCGGCAACCGTGATCTGCACATGATCGATGTAGCGACGGTCCCAGACCGGTTCAAAGATCGTGTTCGCAAACCGTAGGGCCAGCAGGTTCTGCACCGACTCCTTACCGAGGTAGTGGTCGATACGAAACACCTGGTTCTCATGAAACACGCTGTGCAGGCAGGCGTTGAGATGCTTCGCGGTGGCCAGGTCGGTACCGAAGGGCTTTTCGACAACCACGCGACGCGGGCCCTCGGACTCTTCGGTCAATCCGTGGCGGCCAAGGGCCTCCACAGCAGGCTCGTAGAAGCGTGGCGCGGTGGCGAGGTAGTAAACCCGCGTGGTTGCCGTGCCAGCTTCGATCTCGGCAAGCCTGGTCTTCAGACTGGCGAAGTCGTCGTCAATGTGGATGTCACCAGGCTGGTAATAGATGTTCGCCGCAAACTCCCGCCAGCTGTCAGCATCAAAGCGAGATTCGCCTGCAAACTTCTGCGTCGACTCCTTAAGCATCACCCGCCACTGCTCATCGCTCAGGGGCGTGCGTGACATGCCCACGATGCGGGTCTCGGGCGGCAGTTTGCCGCATCGCATCAGGTTGTAGATCGCCGGCACCAGCTTGCGGCTGGTGAGGTCGCCGGAGGCTCCGAGGATGACGATCGTGTGGGGCATGCGGCACCTCGCAGGTAGTTACAGACGCATGCCGGTGAAGCCACCGTCGACATACACTTCGGAGCCGGTCATAAAACTTCCGCCGACGGAGGAGACCAGCAGGATTGCCGCTCCAACCAGTTCGGAAGGCTCGCCGAATCGGTCCATTGGCGTCTGGCTCATGATCGTGGCGATCCGATCGGGTGAGAGCACCTTACGGTTCTGCTCAGCCGGAAAGAAGCCTGGGCAGAGCACGTTTACACGCACGTTCTTGAGCGCGAGTTCACGTGCCGCGTTCTTCGTGTAGTTGACGACGGCTGCCTTGGAGGCGGAATAGGCAAACACCTTCGAGAGCGGCTTGTCGGCCGAAACGCTGCCGATGTTGAGAATCGCACCGCCACCGTGCTCCGCCATGTGGCCACCAAAAATCTGGCAGCCGAGATGAGTGCTGGTGAGGTTGGTGCTGATCACCTTCTCCCACTCGTCGTCCGGGATATCGAGATAAGGGATCGCCGAGTTGACGCCTGCGCAGTTGATCAGGATGTCTGCCTGGCCGGTCGTCTCCAGCGTGGTCTTGAGCAATGCCTGAATGCTCTCACGACTGGTGACATCGACACTGGCAAACGCAGCCTGGCCACCCGCCTCTTTGATCGTAGCCACACGGGCTTCACCGCGATCTGCCCCACGACCAGCGACGATCACAAACGCTCCCGCCTTGGCAAGGCCCTCAGCGATCGCACCGCCGAGTACGCCGGTGCCGCCGATCACGACGGCGGTCTTGCCAGAGAGCCCGAAGAGCCCGTCGAGAAATGCTGCCGATGTGTCGCTCATCCGTGTACCTCCGAGATAGGCCGCCTGAGTTCGAGCCATTCACTGTGGAAGGTGCCGTCCCGATCGACTCGCTTGTAGGTGTGGGCACCGAAGTAGTCACGCTGTGCCTGCAGCAGATTCGCCGGCAGGCGGGCATGACGGTAGCCGTCGTAGTAGGCCAGAGCTGTCATGAAGGCAGGCACGGGAATCCCGATTGTGGCTGCGGTGGCCACCACGTGTCGCCAGGCCCGCTGGGCGTTGGAGAGGGCCTCCGTGAAGTAGGGGGCGAGCATCAGGTTTTCCAGGTCTGGCTGATCACGGTAGGCCTCAGCGATCCGCTCTAAGAACTGGGCACGGATGATGCAGCCGCCACGCCAGAGCATGCTGATCGAGCCGTAGTCGAGCGGCCAGTCGTGCTCTGCGGCGGCGGCGGCCAGCTGCACAAAGCCCTGGGCATAGCTGGCGATCTTTGAGGCGTAGAGTGCCTGCCGGACCTGCTCGATGAAGGTCTTGGGGTCGTCATGCGTGGGCAGGTCTGGTCCGGTGAGCACGTTGCTCGCTCGCACCCGTTGTTCCTTGAGGGCCGAGAGGCAGCGGGCGTAGACCGCCTCGGTGACGAGCGTGCTCGGCACACCGAGATCGAGGGCCAGCTGGCTCATCCACTTGCCGGTGCCTTTGGCGCCGGCGGTGTCGAGGATCGCATCGACCAGATGCCCATCACCATCGGGATCGAGGACGGTGAAGATGTCGCGGGTGATCTCGATCAAATAGCTGTCGAGCTCGCCCTGGTTCCACTCATCAAAGACGTGGGCGAGCTGGTCGTTGGAGAGGCCCGCTCCGTGCTTCAGCAGCGAGTAGGCTTCGCAGATCAGCTGCATGTCGCCGTATTCGATGCCGTTGTGAACCATCTTCACGTAGTGGCCAGCACCCCGAGGGCCCACCCAGTCACAGCAGGGGATGTCGCCGTTGGGGCCGACCTTCGCCGCGATCGCCTGGAAGATCGGCTGCACCAGCGGCCAGGCAGCTTTGGAGCCACCCGGCATCAGGCTCGGTCCCTTGAGTGCGCCCTCTTCTCCGCCGGACACTCCGGTGCCAATGAACTGCAGGCCTGCCGCTTCGACGGTGGTGGTCCGTCGCTCGGTGTCGGTGTAGAGCGTGTTGCCGCCGTCGATGATCACATCACCCGCAGAGAGCATCGGCGTGAGCTGTTCGATGATCGCGTCGACCGCTGGGCCTGCCTTCACCATCAGCATCACCTTGCGGGGAGCCTTGAGAGACGCCACGAGTTCTTCGAGCGAGTGGCAGCCCACGACGTTCGGCTGGTTGCCACGGGTAGATGTGAAGGCGTCGGTGACGCTTGTGGTGCGGTTATAGACCGCGATTTTGAAGCCACGGCTGGCAATGTTGAGGGCGAGGTTTTCTCCCATCACGGCCAGGCCAACGAGGCCAATGTCGCAGTCAGCGGAGGGGGGCATGCGGTGCTCCTCAGTTCATGGAGCCGCGGGTCACTCAGTTCACACCGGCCGCGGCAAAGGTGGGAAGCGGGTTATACGGGGTTTTTCAGACGGAACCAAACGCCCTTGCTGCAGCCCGCAGACCACCGCCAGCCGCCTTTTTTCAGGGTTTCACCAGCCGTCGTCTGCCGGTCCGTCGTTTCCCTGGGCGCATCTTCCCAGAGCCGGCTCAAGCCCAGGCGGTCGGCAGGCCGATACCATCGCCACGACAGGTGCGTCTCAGTCAATCGTCAAGACTGCCAGAACGCGAGGCCACGGAACGCTCCGCAGGCTTTGCCGAATCGGTAAACTTGACGTGATCGGCAGAGATGTCCTAGCGTGACAATGCGTGGGTTTGGCCCCCGCAACGGTCAAGGCTCCGTAGCCAAGTGGCTAAGGCAGCGGATTGCAAATCCGCCATCGTCGGTTCGACTCCGACCGGAGCCTCTTTTTTCTTTTCTGGGGCGGTGTCTTTTTCCGCCCACCTTCCTGGCAGACGCGGCAGCACGGTCGCACGCTGAGAGGCCCCCGTCCATACTGGAAAGATTCCTCAGCCACCTGGCAGCTGGAGTCTCCCGATGGACAAAAAACTTTTTGTCGTGGCGATTGCTGTGGGTGCGGGCCTGAGCGGAACGCTGATTCCGCTGCTCATGCAGCGTGAAGGCCAGCCGCGGCTTTCTAGGCCCGTGCTGTGGGGATTGCTAGCGGCAGGCGTGGTCGCTTTCCTCTCCGTGCTCGCGGTGCGAATCGCGCGGGGTGGGGGATGAAGCGGCTGCTTGTCTGGCTGACGTTTGGGGCTGTTCTGGGATCACTCGTCGGCGTTGCGGTGGGCAAAGGGGATCCGCGGGCTTCGCTGTTTGTCGCGGGACTTGGTGGACTGCTGGCGGTGGCGGGGGGATGCGTGGCTGGCCTGGCAGGAAACACAAAGTTCGGAGTGATCTCCGCAGCACGCTGGCCGATCATTGTGGGGCTTCTGACTGGCGTGGCGATCGGCGGCGTTGTCGGTGCGACCACGTCGTTTGGTCCGCTCATGATCGCGCTGTTCAATCCCGATCTGCCGCCCCGCGACTTTGCGGCGGTGTTTGGGGGACTGGGTGGGGGCGTTGTTGGGGCGGCGTGCGGAACCCTGCTCGGTGCGGCGGCTGCCCGGCTGTGGTGAGCCGTGAACGGTCGGCTTGCGCAATGCCAATAGTCTGCGGGTAGCATGAGCCACCGTTTCGTGGTCTTTGCTGTTGGCCCATTGTCCTGCTCGAGGCTCCTGATGCGCGTGTCCCGCTTCCTGAATCGCCCGGTGTTGTGTGGTGTGGTCCTGTTGGCCTGCGGCCTAGTGGCGTGCTCCGCCTCGGCCCACGACGGCGAACACGAGCATGCGCACGAGCACGCTGCGGCTGCTCCAGCCCTGTCGCCAGCGATGGTGCTCCCAGAGATGGCGGGGCCAGCTCCGTGGACCACGAAGCCCGTCTTTGACGACCCCGAGCGGTTTCAGATCGCGATCATGACCGACCGCACCGGTGGCCATCGCCCCGGCATCTGGATGGACGCGGTCAGCAAGCTCAACATGCTCAGGCCGAGCTTTGTGATGTCGGTCGGTGACCTGATCGAGGGCTACACCGACGATCGGACTCGGGCGCTCGCCGAGTGGGATGAGTTCAACGGTTTCATCGACCAGCTCGACATGAAGTTCTTCTTCGTGGCGGGCAACCACGATGTGACCAACCCGATGCTCCAGGAACTCTGGCGGGAGAAGTTTGGAGCCGGCTGGTATTCCTTCGACTACAAACGCGTGCACTTTCTCTGCCTGCTCAGCGAAGACCCGCTGCAGCGGATCGGTGAGGAGCAGCTGGCCTTCATTCGTGATGACTTGGCTGCCCATGCCGATGCACGTCACACGCTGGTGTTTCTGCACAAGCCGCTCTGGAACATCGCCGAACGTGAGCTGGCCGCCGGCAATGAAGACAGCACCAACTGGAAAAAGGTCGAGGCGATGCTTGCGGACCGGCCCCACACGGTGTTTGCCGGCCATGTGCACCACTACGTGCAGTACAGCCGCAACGGCGGTCGCAGTTACTACTCGCTCGCCACCACCGGCGGCTCGTCGCAGCTGCGGGGTGTGCCCTACGGTGAGTTTGACCATGTGACCTGGCTGACGATGGAGAAAGACGGACCGCAGGTAGTGAACCTCAAACTCGATGGGATTCTGCCGCCAGACGTGGTCACGGAGGAAGAGTCGCAGCGGTTTCGGGCGTTCCTCTCACAGACCGTGGTGGAGGTTGCGCCGATCTTGGTCGACGACGCCAACGGCTTTCTCGAGGGTGACGTGCATGTGCGGATGAGCAACAGCTTCAGCGAGCCAGTTGAGTTTGCAGGTGACTTCAACGGGCTCCCGCTGCGTGGACTATCGGTCGATCCGGAACGGGTGCGGGTGGCTGTTGAGCCAGGCAGTGAGATGACCCAGTCGGTGCGGGTTCGCTTTGGAGAGACGATCGACTTCGCGCGGCTCTCAGGTGCCGTGCTGCGGGCCACGCTGCGGACGCCTGGTGCGGAAGGCCTCTCCGCTGAGCGGCTGATTCCGGTGATCATCGACCGCCGGCATGTCTGCGGTCCGCTCGCAGGCAAAGTGAATCTGGCCGCCCCGAGTTTTCCGGCAGCGAAAGTCGGTGGTGACACCTATGCCACCGATGCCAACGCCCTTGTGCTTGGTGAGGCGAGCAGCTGGAACGGCCCAGAAGACGGCTCGTTTGTGTTCACCACAGGCCACACGAGCGAATCTTTTGTAATCGATGTCCGCGTGCGTGATGAGCGGATCGAAGACGGCGATGCTATCGAGTTCTTTATCGATCCGCGGCCAGCGAATGAGCGACGCGGCGACACCCGGTTCGGCCGCCGCACCGTGCGAGTGTTGGCAACGCCGCCAGACGCTCAGGGCATCTGTGGGGTCGACGCGGTGTTCACGCGACGGCCTTTGGAGAACTGCTCGGCTCAAGGTGTTCGTGTTGAGGGTGGCTACACCTTGCGGATCGCACTGCCGCTTGAGCCGTTTCGTCGTGGTGAGACGCCGGTGGACGACTTTCTACTCGCCGGCATGCTCCACGATGTTGACGATCCGAGCGGCCCGGCTGCTGAGATCCTCTGGCGAGGTAGCCGTTCAATCCGTGATCGCAACAGTGGGTATGGGACGTTTGTGTGGGAAGCAGTTGGTGACAAGTGGGAAAACGACATCTCAGCCTTTGAGGCGAGTGACCGCGAGTCGCCGCCGCCGACCGGGGCCGTGCTGTTTGTCGGCTCATCGAGCATTCGGCTCTGGAAACTGCCACAGTGGCTGCCCGATCTGACCGCGATCAACCGAGGCTTTGGTGGCTCGCAGATCGCGGACGTCAATCGCCATCTGAAGCGGATCGTGCTCCCCTACAAGCCGTCGCAGATCGTGTTCTATGCTGGCGACAACGATATCAATGCCAAGAAGACACCGGCCCGTGTGACCGACGACTTTAATGCCTTTGTGACTGCGGTCCGCAGAGATCTTCCAGAGACTCGCATTATCTTTGTGGCGATCAAGCCGAGTCTGAAACGCTGGGGCCAGTTTGCTACCCAGCAGCAGGCCAACGACGCGATCCGTGAGATCTGTGAAGCGAGCCCGCAGCTGACCTACCTCGACGTGGTAACGCCGATGCTCGGTGACAATGGTGAGCCAAAGCCAGAGCTGTTTGCCGACGATGGGCTGCACCTCAACGACGCCGGCTATCGGCTCTGGACCGACCTACTCAAGAAACACCTTGCCGCGAAGTGAGGCTTGCAACGCGGCATGCGTTCACGCCCCGACAGTCACCACGGGAGCCACTTCACGCGAGGGCAGTGGGGCGGCTTCAGCGGCAGGGGCCTGGACCGTCTCAAACACGCGGAAGCAGAGGCCCAGCAGCAGCGGCACCAGCACGATCGTGACGAGCGTCGAGACGAGCAGCCCACCTAAGAGCACGCTGCCAAGGCCGCGATAGAGTTCACTACCGGCACCGGGGAAGAGCACCAGCGGGAGGAGGCCCAGCACGGTCGTGAGCGTGGTCATGAAGATCGGTCGCAGTCGGCTGCGGACCGCCTCAAGGATCGCCTCCTCACGGGAGTAGCCTTCGTTACGAATCAGGTTCAACGACTGGTAGACGATCAGGATCGGGTTGTTGACCACGGTGCCAATCAGGATCACAAAGCCGAGCATCGTGAGCACGTCAAGTGGCTGAGAGATGCCAAACGAGGCGCCGAAGACGTTGACCGCGGCGAGCCCGAGGAGTCCGCCAACGCTGCCCAGCGGCACCGCGGCAATGATCACCAGCGGATAGAACCAGCTCTCAAACAACGCTGCCATCAACAGGTAGGTGATCAGACCTGCGAGCGCGAGATTGAACCAGAGGGAGTCCCAGGTGTCGCGGAGCTTGTCGGCAGTGCCGCCGAGGTTGATCTGATAACCGCCGTCAAGCTGGCCGGAATCGCGAAGCGGCTGCACCACCATCGATTGGATCCGCTCTTGCGCCTCCTCCAGCGGCATGCCGGGAGGAGGTGACACCTGCACGGTGATCGCTCGCTCCCGCTCGCGGTGGATGATCTGCTCAGGGCCGCTGGAATACTCACGGATCTCTGCCACGCTCTCGAGTGGCACAAGCTGCCCGCCCGGGGTTACCACCGGCAGGCTGCGGAGGTCTTGGGTCCGCTGTACGAAGCGGTCTTCGCCCTTGATCACGAGATCGATCCGGTCGGCTCCGAGGAAGTAGTCGGTCGCGTAGCCTCCATCGACCAGGCAGTCGACCATGTAGCCGAGCTGGCGGGCGTCGAGCTGCATGTCGGCCGACTGCTCCCACCGCGGAACGAGCTGAACCTCAGGGCTGGAGAGGTCGAGCGATGGCTTGGGCAGGTTTTGGCTGCCCGGCGTCGCCTCGCCAAGCAGGCCCATGATCTGACCGCCGATTCCGACGAGATGTTCGAGGTCGGGGCCGGTGATCTCGACGTCGATCGAACGGCCTGATCCGAGGCCTTGCTCGAACAGGCTCGACTGCTTGGCAATGCCGAACGTGCCGGGGAGTTCTGCCGCAATCGAACGGATCAGCGGAATCAGTTTTGACGCGGAGAGCGGATCGAGGGCTCGCAGGCCAAGAAACACGCTCTTGCCACGGGCGACGAAGAAGCAGTCACCGAGGATCGGATAGTCGAGAGCTTCGGCTTCGGGGGTGCCAGGGTCAACGTCCCAGTAGGGCAGCAGCCGTTCCTCAACCACATCGCCCATACGGAGCAGCTCGTCGAGGTTGTAACCAGGCGGCGGGAGCAGGATTCCGAACACGAGGTTCCGGTTTCCTTCAGGCAGGTATTCCACCTTCGGCAGCAGGAGCCAGGTGGCCCAGACGGCGACCGCGACGATCGCCCCGGCACCAGCGATCTGCCGCACGGGCCCCGCAAGTAAGAACCGCAGTCCGCCGACGAGGCGGTCGAGGAGAAAGCCACCGAGGCGGCTGGCCACGTCGTTGCTCTTGGCAGCCTTCGGCTTGCGTCCAGACAGCACCGACGCTGTTGCCGTCGGCACAACCAGCACCGAGACGATCAGCGAGAGGCTGACAGCCGCGCTGATTGCCAGCGCGATGTCGCCGAAGAGCTGCCCTGCCTCCTGCTTCACAAACAGCACGGGGAGAAACACGGCGACTGTGGTGAGCGTGCTGGCTAGCACGGCCCCCCAGACCTCGTTGGCTCCACGGATCGCAGCCGAGCGAGCATCGAGTCCTTGATTCCACTTGGTGACGATGTTCTCCAAGACCACCACCGCATTGTCGACCAGCATGCCGACAGCGAAGGCCATGCCGGCGAGGCTGACCACGTTGAGCGACCGGCCAAAGAGCGAGAGTGCGAGGAAGGTTCCGACAACGCTGATCGGAATGGCAACGGCGGCCACCAGGGTGCTCCGCAGGCTCCGCAGAAACAGCAGCAGCACGCTGATCGTCAGCATGCCACCGATCACAATGTTGCTGCGGACGAGGCCGATCGCAGAGTTGATGTAGTCGGTCTCGTCATAGACCTGCGTCAGCGTCAGCCCGCGTTTTCGCAGCACGCCTTGATCGATGTCGCGGGCCACCTCCCGCAGTTCGGCCATCGTCTCAAGCACGTTGGCGTTCTGGTCGCGGGTGACACGGATGGCGATGTTGCCCGCTCCGAAGCGGCGGACGATGCCGTCGGGCTTGCGGGTGCCCAGGCGGGCATAGGCGACGTCCCGGACATAGACCGGCCGACCTTCTCGACGAGCGATGATCACCGCCTCAACCTGCTCAGGTGAGCGGAACTGACCGAGCGTACGCACGACATACCGTCGTTTGCCTTCCCAGAAGTCACCACCCGAGGTGTCCTGGTTTTGGCCGGCGAGGGCTGAGCGGAGGTCTTCAATCGTCAGCTGGCGGGCAGCGAGCTTCTGCGGGTCGACGATGACCTGCAGCTGGTCATCACGCCCACCGACGAGATCGGCGCTCGAGACACCTTCCACCCGCTCGAGTCGGCTTTCGATTTCATCTTCGGCCATCCGCCGCATCGACTCAATGTCGATCACGGGTGGAAGCAGGTCGGCGAGTTCGGGATGGGCTTCGGCGAGTTTGGTGAGCCGGAAGAGCTGGAGATCGGGGGTGCGGCCCGAAAGCACGCGGTTGAGGTCGGCGGCCAGGGCAGGGTATTGCTCGGCGGCCTTCGACACCGCGTCCGGATCTGGTGGCGCCTGGCCAAGCATCAGCCATGCGATGGGGCGGTCGTTGGAGTTTGAGGTTTTGATCACCGGGCGATCGGCATCGATCGGCCAGTCGCGAACCTGCTGCACGCGGGTGTTGGTCTTCACCAACACCTGATCCATGTCGACCCCGATGCCAAACTCGAGCGTGACTTCGCCGACGGAGTCGCTGCAGGTGCTTGAAAGTTTGGCGAGGCCTTCGACGCTACGGAGCTGCTCCTCCAGTGGCTGGACGATTTCTCGTTCGATCTCTTGTGGACTCGCACCCCGCCAACGGGCTTCGACGGTGATTGTGGGGATCTGCACCTCCGGCGTGAGCTGGATCGGCATCGTGATCAGCGCGAGGATGCCGAAGAGGCCGACAAGCAGAACGCCGACAGCCACTTTCACCGGGTTTGAAACGCAGGCCTGGATCAGATTCATGGTGTGGGTGCCTTCACATACTTCACAGCAGCGCCCGGTCGAAGCCGCTCATTGCCACGCGTGACAACGAGCTGGCCCGGCTCAACGCCGCCGGTGACTTCGACGCTCTGCGCTACCGTGGCCCCGAGAGTGACAGGAACGGGCCTGACGGTGCCGGTGGGACTAGTGTTCCCGCCTGACGGGCTGCTGTCGACGACATAGACAACGGGAGTGCCAGTACCGAGGACGAGGGCATCCTTGGGAACAACGGTGACCTCGCCGCGGGCGCCGACGGGAAGCCAGGCGCGGGCGAGCATGCCGCCACGAAGCACTGGCTGATCCTCGACAACCTGGTTCTCCAAGACGACCTGCACGGGAAACGAGCGGCTGCGGAGGTCGGCTTGCGGGATGATGCGTTCGACAGTGCCGATCCAGGTCTGCAGGGGAGCAGCGTCAAACTCTAAACGGACTTCGGTACCGGGCTTGAGCGAGGTGACATAGATCTCAGGCAGCTGCACCACCACCTCCACCCGATCGAGTTCGACAATTCGAGCGATCAAGCCGCTGCGAATCACCCACTCACCTTCCTCGGCGTGTCGCTCCACCACCCAGCCGTCAAATGGGGCTCGGATCGTGTGCTTGGCCAACTGGTCATCGATGCGTTGCACGGCAGCTTCCTGGACCGCTACCGCAGCGGCGGCCTGAGCGACGACCTCTCTGCGAGGGCCCGCTTCGACCATGGAGAGTGCGGCCTGTTTGGCGCGGAGCTCCGCTTTGATCTGTCGCAGCTCGGTCTGTCCATCTTGCAGCTCGTCGGTGGTTGCGGTGCCCCGCTCGAAGAGCTTCTCCAGCCGAGCGAGTCGGCTTTCGGCATAGGTCAAGCGGGCCTCGAGCCCCTCTGTCTCCGCTGAGGCTTGTTCGATTTCCTCAGGCCGGCTGCCGGCCTCGAGTTCGGCGAGTTCTTGGCGGCGTTTGTCGAGCTCGGCGACCGCTCCAGACCGCTCGATTTCCAGCAGGCCACGCAGCAACTCGGCCAGGGTGTCACCTTTGCGAACCTGTTGGCCATCTTCAATCGGCAGGCTCACCAGCCGTCCGTCGACGGCGCTGCCGACATCGCTTTCCCGGAATGGGTAGACGGTGCCGACAAACGATTGACCACGGGAGAGTTCCATGCGGCTGACCTCAGCCACAACGACAGGGACGGCCTCGGAGCTTGTCTGTGCAAGCACCCGACTGCCGGGCAGCCATGGCAGCGTCGCGAGCAGGAACGCGACTCCCAAGAGTCGCTGGACGACTGCCGTTGTTCCGCGTGCCACTCTTCCTCGCTTTGCCACAGCCTCTTCCCCGCAGGTATGCATGCAGCCAACACACCGCTGGCAGACGCTCATTTATACCTCGGGCAACCGCCGCTGGGCGGCCAGGATGGGCTCAAAATCGTTTCGATCAGGAGATGTGTCTGGAAGGAAAAAGCGTTCAAGACTCGGGGAAAACCGGCCGAAAACATGTTTCTTGGCGTTGTTTTGATGAGCCGCTTGACGACCCCATCGAGCTTCGCTAACTTTCAACCATCGCGAGGCCGGTGCCGCATCAGACGGACGCCGGTTCCCTGGCGAGGCTCGTGGCGGTTGCCGTGGGTTGAGGCTCGGTTCGGTTGCTGACTGGAGAAACGTCTCCACTGAAGCAGTCGAGTTGAGCCTCTGTCCATGACAGAAGTCACGAGCCGGCTCCCTGAGGGCAACGACGTTGCTGTTGAGGGTGGTTTGCGTGTTCGCACGCGGGCCTCTCGATGGTGATGCGGCCTTTAAGGTGTCGGCTTGTGTTGTTCTTTGACAATTCGGTTGTGGTAACTGGCATCTTGTATTGAATGCCGTTGAGTGCTGTTGTTTGAGGCTTTGGTCCTTTGTGGCTTTTGTCTCGTGGGCAGTTATCTCGACGGCGTTCTCCCAAGGCTTAAGAACGAGAAAAATACGTTACACCCTGAATGGTGTTTCTGGCGGACTTGCGGTGCTTTGCGGCATCGTGTTTCCGGCAGGGGCGATGATTTAGGGGGTGGCGGCCTCCCGTTCGTCTCTCGTGAGTTTACTCGCGAGCATTCGATTCGGGTGGTCAAGCTACCAAGGGCACATGGGGGATGTCTTGGCATTAGGAGGCTTTGAAGGGCGCGGAAGGCTGCGATAAGCCTGGGGTAGCTGTCAAACAAGCGATCATCCCGGGATTCCCGAACTGGCATGTACTGAATTCATAGGTGCATGCAGCCAACGCGGCGAACTGAAACATCTTAGTAACCGCAGGAAAAGAAAGAAAAATCGATTTCCTCAGTAGCGGCGAGCGAAAGGGAAATAGCCCAAACCGTGGTGGTTTCCACCGCGGGGTTGTAGGGCCCTCCACCGGAGTTATCAAACAGTTGGTTAGCGGAACGATCTGGAAAGGTCGTCCACAGAGGGTGACAGGCCCGTACGCGAAAATCGACTGTCTCTGGAGGGTACCCTGAGTAGGTTGAGGCACGTGAAACCTCGACTGAATCGACGGGGACCATCCCGTAAGGCTAAATACTACCTAATGACCGATAGTGAACAAGTAGCGCGAGCGAAAGATGAGAAGAACCCCTGCTAGGGGAGGAATGTGAACCTGAAACCATGTGCCTACAAGCGGTCGGAGTGCTATGGCCTTTTTGGCAATGCATGACGGCGTGCCTTTTGCATAATGATCCGGCGAGTTACCGTCAGTGGCTTGGTTAAGGCTCTCAGGGCCGAAGCCGAAGGGAAACCGAGTCTGAATAGGGCGAATTTTTGTCACTGGTGGTAGACGCGAAACTGCACGAACTACCCATGAGCAGGTTGAACCGCGGGTCAAACCGCGCGGAGGACCGAACCCACTTGGGTTGAAAACCGAGGGGATGACTTGTGGGGAGGAGTGAAAGTCTAATCAAGCGCAGAGATAGCTCGTTCTCTCCGAAATAGCTTTAGGGCTAGCCTCGAGTTACTGCATGGCGGGGGTAGAGAGACTGATTTGGATGGGGGCCCTTCCCGGGTACCCCACCGAGCCAAACTCCGAATACCGTTATGTCTATCTCGGGAGTCAGTCCGCGAGGGATAAGCTTCGCGGTCAAGAGGGAAACAACCCAGACCACCTGCTAAGGTCCCCAAGCAATACTCAGTCACTAAGGAAGTGAAGTTGCAGTGACAGCCAGGATGTTGGCTTAGAAGCAGCCATCATTTAAAAAGTGCGTAACAGCTTACTGGTCGAGCAACTTCGCGCCGATAATGAACGGGAGTCAAGTATTGCACCGAAGCAGTGGGATCCACCTAGTGGATCGGTAGGAGAGCGCTGTACATCAGATACAAGCCACACCGTAAGGAGTGGTGTCGGGGTGTACAGGTGATTATGCCGGAATGAGTAACGATAAAGCAGGTGAGAATCCTGCTCGCCGAAAGCCTAAGGTTTCCTGGGGAAGGTAAATCCGCCCAGGGTTAGCCGGTTCCTTAGTCGAGGCCGAAAGGCGTAGACGATG
>JADHNY010000030.1 GCA_016779265.1 Pirellulales bacterium
GAACCCATTTCTCGCACTGTTCTCCGTGAGGATGCTCGCACTGTTCTCCGTGAGGATGACCGTGCTCTGCATTTGGCACTTCGCCGCCTCCAGGTCGCACCCGTCAAAGCCTCTACTACGAGGGGAAACCAATGCACCACTGGGACACGTCTTTCCTGACGTGTCCCAGTGAATAGTCGGTTCTCCCTCGAGCCTCCCTGGCGCAAGGTAACGGCTTCCTCCAGCCACCAACATCAACTCGTCATCCATCACGAACACACTTTCTTCCAATCACTCGGAGTGCCTTCATGCCTCGCCTCCCTGCTCTCGCTGTATTCTTCATCGCAACAGGCCTTGCCTCCTTCAACTGCGATAAGCCCGCACAGGCTGCCGACACCAGCACACACAGCAACGCCGAAACAAAGGCGACCTGGAAAGAGTTTTCTGGAACATGGATTCGCTACAACGGCAACGCAATAATTGAAAAAATAATCAGCGAAGGACACGAAACACACAACATCCACAGCCTCTACGGCCAACTCTGGAACACATTTTCAAACCCAATGGTTATCGAACAAGAGGGAAAGGTTAGGTATTACCAAAAGATAAACACAGAGACGGGCGAACGATTCGACCGCTATGCGTTTAAGTTAATCAACGGCTATTACTTTGAGTACAACCGCCAAGCCACAGAAGAGTGGATTGCCGCAAACACCGACTCCTGGGAAACAGACTGGCAGTTCAGGCGGGCCAGTCACCCGGTCAACCGCCTCATTTCCGCAGCCCGAAGTGGCGATGTCGACAGCATTAAAGAACTGCTCGATTCAGGAGTCGACGTCGACTCTCAGGTGCAAAACTCCTACACGCCGTTGGCGTACGCCGCAGCAGCAGGTCATGTCAACGCGGTGAAAACACTCATTGCAAGCGGCGCTGACGTCAACCGTCCAGGCCCTTTCCTCAAGACACCCCTCCTTATTGCTATGGGCGGCGACAATATCGAAGTGATTGACGTCCTCCTCGCTGCGGGAGCAGACTTTCACTGGAGAATGGGGCACGGAGGCGGCATGCTAAACGAGGCAGTTTTCTGGGGGCACCCCAAGGTTGTCTTTTATTGCCTCGAGAAGGGGGCGAAGGTTGGCAGCAAACTCTACAACGGCTCGACGCCACTTCACGCGGCAGCGTTCCAAGCAGCACAAAACAAAGAAGACCAAAAGACGTACCTTGAAATAATCAAACTGCTCGTTGAGCACGGGGGTGACCTCAATGCCGAGTCTGATGATGGCCATTCAGCTAGAAAGTTTTTAGAAGACTCGGGAGAGCCCGAGCTTATCAAGTTTATTGAGGCCGAATCCCAGGTGACTGAAAACCCGCAGCAGACGCGTTGATCTGGTCGAGATCGAGGTAGCGAGCATCGTGGACGTCAACACGATTGAGGCTTCGCCAATAGGAGATTTTGCCGGCCGACGCGGTTGATGTGGGAGCGCCCACGCGCTCCTGCCGGTAGAGCTCTGCGTCGCTGCGGCCGTCACCTTCAAACACGATCAGGTCTTTGGCCTCACTCCAGCTCAGCCGTGAACTGCGGCCAGTGAAGGTATCCCCTTCGACAAGAATGTTGCCAAGCGCAGACATTTCCAGGCTCGCCTGACGCACACCAGGCAGTGGTGGCGTCTGCCCCACACTGAGGACGTCGCTGGAGATGCGGACCGTCCGCGGGGGCAGTCCTCGGGCGTCGTGAACATCAAGCGTCTGATCCCAGCTGGTCACCGGCCCAAAGATGGCCTCAACGCGTTGCTGAAACTCAAGCGTCCGCTGACCGAGATTGCCGGCGAGCCCACGCTGAAAGTCAACCGAGAGGTAGGTCAGTTCGTCCGGACGAGGAGAGGGCGGGACGCTGGCAGTGGCTGTGAGTTCAGACGGTGTCGCAAACCCGGGAGCCTGACCAAGCCTCACGTTCTCCAGACGTCCAGGGCCATTGCCCACCACCTGCCCGGTCGTGCGGTCGATGAGCAGATCACGCACGTAGAGGCGTTCCACCGACCTCGAGCCTGTATCGGTGTGGCTGACATTGTGGATCTTGACGCCACTGCCACAGGCGATGCGAGCCACATCCGCCTCTCCCGTGCTGCCCCCAGCAGTCATCGCGGCAAAGTCAAAAGGCCGGTTGAGCACAACATCGAGCGAGCCTGCCTCCAGCGTGCCTTCGCCACTGGAGGTCACCACGCGATCGATGAAGCGAGCCGTCAGCCCATCGAAGTCCATCCGCCCCTGCCAGGTCACGTCAAGCGACTGAGCTCCCACCCCTGGCGGAACTGCTGCGGCAGAAGCCGGCACGCTTCCCGCGGCCAACGCTTCCAGCCCAAGCCCGCCGTCTGCCACTGGCAGTCGCATCCGCCCTGCCCCATCAACCGTCATCCGATTTCGGCCGCGGTCGACCTCAACCAGCGGTCCCTCAAGCTCCATTCCCTGGCCGGTAATTCGGGCAGGCCGTCCAGCAACAGTCGCTCGTGCGTCAAAGCCGGTCGGACGGACCACCTGCAGCTGATCTCCCACAATCACCAGCGGCGGCTCCGACTCACCGTGCAGCGGCTCCTCGATCAGCTGAACGGCGTCCTCGAGTGAGATCTCGGCAACCTCCGGCCCGGAGGGTTTCATGTCGACAAGCCCTCGCATCAGCGCTCCGGTGGCGACAATCCGGCCACGGTCTGGGCTCACTTCGGCAGCCGCAGCGAGAGGTGCCGCCGGGGGCGGCTGGAGAGGAGCCTGCGGTGGAGGCGGCTGGCGTGGGGCCGCTGCCGCTGCTGCATTGGCCGGGGTGGCAGGACGAACAGGAGCGACAGGCTCTGGATACCGAAACCAGATCTCCAGCCGATCACTGCGTGCTGCCAGCTGTGAGGCATCGGTCTCCACGATGCCCCGAGCGAGCATTCGTGACGGCTTCACGCCGGCCAGGCTCACTCCACCAGGACCAGCAGGCACTGGCGGTGCAGACGCGTTCTGATCCATCTCCAGCCAGAGGTGGATCTCCGAGGCTGCCAGACTCCCCTGGCCATCAAAACTCGCCTTCGCGTCCCCTGCCACCGAGGCCACATGGCCATCACCATCCGGCCGAACCCGCAGCCACTTCTTCCAGGCCACCCGCACCGGGCCGTGCGCTGCCGTCGGCTTCGATTCAAACCAGCCTGGTCCCACAGCCATCAGCGCGCCCGGCGAACCAGGTGGCCCCGGCACATAGTCGACTGACCGGGCCTCGAGCTCTGCATCGGAGCTGAGCAAGAGCACAGGCTGTTCGCCATCGAGGAGAATCCGACGACTCGCCATCTCATAGCCGAGTCGTTCAGCTCGTGCCTCAAGTCCGCCTGAGGTGCTGCGAGCTACCACGGGAGTCCCGCGGGCCTCAAGCTCGACCGGTTGCAGGCCTCCTGTGTTGACGCCTTCAGCATCTTCAGAGCTCCCCTCACCTGCCAGTAGAATCGAGAGCCGATCACACGCCAGCTGTTCGATGCTGCCGTCCTGTAGGGTTCGCGACACATCGACGCTATCGGTGAGCGTGATCAGGCGGCTCACCATCGCGAACTCCAGGCTCCCGCGACTGCGGACCATCACCGGTGATTCAGAACTGGCATCGGCCGGATCACTCCCCGGCAGAAAACCACCCGCCAGACCTTCGAGGCGAATCTGAACGTCTCGCTCAAGACGCATCGACTCCACACCGTCGAGCGCTGGCCCGCGTTCGTTCACCTCTCCCGGCTTGGCAAGCAGGCGTGCAATGAAGCCCCGGCCACTCCCGCGGCTGCGACCGTAGCGAAACTGCACCGCCTCGATCGTCTGCAGACGGTTGTCGGCAAGTTCGAGATCACGGGTGAGGATCTCAATCTCATCTTCACCATCAGCTGCCGTCGCGGTGCCACGCACGCTCACCTCGCCCCGCAGGTTGCCACCAACCAGCTTGGCAAGCCGTCCCTGGCGAAGATCGATCGGCTCGTCAAACTCAAGCACCGCCCCCTGGGGTGCCCGCACGATCACCGTGCGGCCAGCCGGCTCGTCAGCCATCGGAGGCTCGGGAAGCAGCACGAGCGTGCAGGGGACGAGATTTACTCGACCATCCGGCAGGGAGTGATACTCCTTGAACAGCAGCCGCATCCGACTGCTCTCCAACACGATCGGCTCATCCCGCTCCCACGAACCCTCGGGGAAAATGTTGCCAAGGCTTGCCAGCCGGCTCATCGCGCGGGCACGGATGGCAGCCGCCTCTTCGGCAGTCGGCTCGAGCGCCACCTCGGTTGCTGTCGAATGCTCCACCAGTGGCACTATCGTCAGCCGATAGAACCCGGTCGCAGCCAGCGCGATCAGGAACACGCGGAGCGTACGTCCGACTCTGTGTTCCATGATGGCCAATCCCGGGTGGCAGACGCGTGTGGTGAATGAAACGTAAGTGACGTGCGATGGAAACCGGCCTCGACTGCCAACGCTCCTACGATGCCTGTCCTGTCTGGAAACGACGCACTGCTGACTCCCAGACTCCCTGGGCCCGCAGCAGCTGCTCCACGAGTTCGCGAACGGCACCACGGCCGCCACGCGTGTTTGTCACGATATCCGCTGCTTCACGCAGATCATCGCAGGCATCCGCCACGGCCACGCCGACACCACACGACATCACACAGGCAAGATCGGGCAAATCGTCACCCACAAACGCCGCCTCGTGCCAACCGAGCCCGTACTCCTGAAGAATCGCTTCCACCGCGGCTCGCTTGTCACCAACACCCTGCCGAACGATGCCGACACCCAGCTCACCCGCACGCACAGCCACCACGTGACTCGACCGGCCGGTGACAATCCCTACGAGGCCGCCACTCTTGGCCCAGAGCTTGATGCCGAGGCCATCACGGATGTGAAAGGACTTCTGCTCAATGCCGTTGTTATCCCACGTCACCATGCCGTCGGTGAGCACACCATCCACATCGAGCAGCAGGATGCGAACCGCCCGCAGCCGCTCTTCGAGTTGATCCAGCTGCGTGGTGGAGGAGAGGTCGTCTGGCACAGCCGTCGTTGATGAAGTCATTGCTGAGCGTTGTGTTTCTGCAGTGGCACGCGGTTAGGCCGCCCGGCGGACCTGGCGGTCGCCGAGGCTTTCAGGGAGCAGCTCCGGCGGAACGAGACCGACGAGATCGACAATGTCGAGCAGACCGAGGGGACGACCCTCGGCATCGACCACCGGCAGTTCACTCAGCCGATACTGTTCAAGCAGGGTGACCGCGTCGGACAACCGCAGGCCCGCAGCCGCCGTGCGAGGCTGTCGCGTCATCACCTCTTCGATAGGGCTATCGAGAGCGGCATCGTTTCGCCGCTCAAAGAGCCGAGCCAGATCACTGTCGGTGAAGATGCCGGCCAGGCTTCCAGAGTCGTCAAGAATCATCACCGCTCCGGTGCGTCGTGCAGGAAGCGTTCTGCCAAACACATCGCGGACGGTCTCTCCCAGCCTGGCCACGCGACAGCCGTCGAGAGGCTGCATCACCTCATCAACGGTGGCCAGTTTCCGCCCCAGGCTGCCGCCAGGATGCCGTTGGGCAAAGTCATCGCTGGTGAACTGACGCAGTGAACTGGCTGCCAGAGCGAGCGCATCTCCGAGAGCGAGCATCACAGCCGTGCTGGTGCTCGGCGCCAGCCCCAGGGTGCAGGCTTCGCGAACCTTGCCGCTGGACACCACCACGCGTGCCGCCTTGCCAAGACTGCTCGAGGGGTTTCCGGTGATGGCCACAATCGGCACATCGAGAGCCGCCAGATGGGGCAGCAGCCGCGTGATCTCTTCGCTCTCTCCCGACTGCGAGAGAGCCAGCACAAGATCGTCACCACGGAGCATGCCAAGATCACCATGCATCGCTTCGGCTGGGTGAAGAAAGTGCGAGGGAGATCCCGTAGAGGCGAGCGTGGCAGTGATCTTGCGTGCGATCAGCCCTGCCTTGCCGATCCCCGTCACAACCACCGATCCACTGCACTCATAAATCAGTCGCACCGCCTTGCAGAACGAAATACCCAACGATTCCGAAGCTGCCAGCACCGCCTGCCCCTCAGCTTCGAGAATCGCCCGGCCTTGGGCGAGCAGTTCCCGATCCCCGAGGGCAGCCACGCTCTCACCGCTCTTGGAAACCCGTTTCGGCATCTGCATCGATCAATCCACCAGACAATGTCGCCACCAGACGATGTCGCTGCCATCACATGCGCAGCATCTTCCACAGTCCTGCATGGGGTCGGGGGACGATAGGACGCCCCGCCAGTACACGCAACGCGAGTTTCCCGGGAGATCGCCTGGCTTACCCGGCCACCGACGCCTCAACCAGCTTCCGCAGACTGACATAGTCGGTCTTGCCTGTGCCGAGCACGGGGATCGCGTCGAGGCGCTGCACGGCATCCAGCCGCATCACCCCCCGCAGACCATCTGCGAGCAGCATTTCCGAGGCCTCTCTGAGAGACAGGTCAAAGGTCGTGAACAGCACCACCTGTCGTCCGTCGGGGGTCTCGATCCCCTCCACCGCCACGCGTGGTCCGTTCTCATCGGCCGGATACCGCTTTTGGAAGGGTGCCTCGAGTGCCGGAAGTGAGATCATCTCACCGCCAGCCTTGAGGAATCGCTTGAGCCGGCCTCGGAAGTGCAGGTAGCCGTCCTCATCGACAGCGACCAGATCACCGGTGCGATACCACGACTGTCCCTCAAACTCCACAAACGGACTTGGGCCCTCGTAGCGGTGATAGCCAGCGAAGATCGACGGGCCACGCACCAACAGCATGCCCGTCTCCCCCTCATCAACGGGTTCATGGGTCTCGTGATGTACGATCCGCGACTCGACATTCCGCACAGGCAGGCCGATCGTGCCCTGTTTGATCTTCGCCAGCCGGTTGGCGGCCACCACAGGAGAACACTCTGTGATCCCGTAGCCTTCGAGAATCAATGCATCCGATGCCTTCTGCTGGCAGGTCTCATACACCGATTCCGGACAGGCCTCGGCCCCCGTAATGATCTTTCTCAGGCTCACCAGTTCATCGCCAGCCGATGCCGCCATGATGTAACTGAGAAAGGTTGGCGTGGTGAACACCATCGTTGGCTTGTAGTCCCGGATCACCTGCACGAGCCCACGAGCATCGGTCGGGTCAGCATGCCGCACACAGCGAATGCCGGTGAGTGCGGGTAACAGCACATTGCCCGTCAGCCCAAACGAATGAAACGGCGGCAGGAAGCCGAGCAGCGTGTCGTCGGCATCTGGCCTGAGGACATCGATGCCATCGAGAATGTTGGTGAGCAGGTTGCGATGCGTGAGCGGCACCGTCTTCGGCGCACTCTCTGACCCCGAGGTGAAGAGAAACACCGCTGGGTCGTCTTCCTGCTGCTGGGGCATGGTGCGGAGCAGCCGCTGCGGGGCGAAGCGGGCGACAAGCATCGTCGTTACTGCTTCCACCTTGCCGATCTCACCTCGGAGGTCCTCGAGAAAGAGATATTCCCCTCCCTCCACCTCGATCCCAAGCCGATCAACGAGTCGCTTCGACGTGATGATGCGGCGGGTATCGGTCGACTCAATCGCATGTGCCAGATTCGCCGGACCGGTGGTCCAGTTGAGCATCACGGGTGTCTTGCCTGCGAGGTGCAAGGCGAAGAAGACGATGTCCGCCGCCACCGTGGCCGGCATCATCACCCCCACGTGCTCCTGAGGCAGCCTGGCGAATCGCCGTGCCATCAAGACTGCCCCGACGAGCATCCGTCTGTAGGTGATCGCGCCCGACACGCCATCTGCCGCAACCACCTCGTCTGGTCGCTCAAGCGCCCTTCTGACAAACGCCTCCGCAACGGTGGACGCGAGTAGCCAGCGACTCTCAGGGGAGGACGGGTCTGCAGAAACCGGCTGCCGGGCGGCCGCAAACCAGGAGGACGGAATGTCGAGCGGCGGCAGCCCTCCCTCGCCATCGGAGAGCTTCCCATCAGCAAGCGCCCAGAGCTCTCCGAGCGTGCTCACCACCGTACTGCTGTGGAAGCCAAACTGCTGCTCGATCCGCAGCGCGAGTTCCATACGGTCGAGGCTATCGAGCCCGAGCTGCTCAAGCGTGGTGTCGACCGTGTTCTCACTCGCCTCAAGGTCTCGCTTGAGGAACGATGCCACCAGTTCGTTGACCTGCCCGATGGTCTTTTCGCTGAGTGCGTCGGCATCGATTCGCGGCGTGGCAGCCGGCCGGTAGTGTCCCTCGCTCGGCCCAAAGAACGCGTTGTAACGGACGAAGATTGGCTCCTGACCGCCGTCGGAGTCGTACCAGTTCTCAAGAAAGCGATTAAACGCCTCCCGTGACTCCAGGGGCATCTGCTCTCGCGGCATCACCTCAGCATGCAGGTGCACCTTTCGCTTCGGCAGAAAGAAGAACAGTCCTGCGAGCACCCAGGCGGCAGCCTGCAGTCCACACCGCACAAGATCGGGTGGCTTTCCTTCCGCCGCGCAACTAAACAGGCTGCCCCACAGCCCGCGTGTACGAACCAGCACGACCGTCAGTTCTGGGCAGCGGCTGACGAGCTCATGCACCAAGCGAGCTGACCCCACCACCTCATGATTGCCGCGTTGCAGGCGGCCCGAGGGGTAGATCACAAAGCTCTCGCCCGCTTGCACCCGCTCAACCACCGCGTCGATCAGCTGCGTGGTCCGCGAGGCAGCCTCACGGCTCGCAGAGCTGAGGTCTGGCACCTCAAACGCGCGCACCAACTTCATCAGAGGCAGGAGTGGAGCCACCCGGTAAGTGCCCGAGAACACCAATGGCCGCAACGGCTGTCGGAGCCCCTTCTGGAAGAGGCCCGACGCGGTGTGTGAGAGGACCGTCGGCGGATCGATATAAGCCGGATGGTTGGGCAGCACGAGAACTGGCCCGCGGAGGCCCTCGAGCTGCTCACAACCATCAGTCGTCACCCGATACCGCAGCCGAAGCAACAGCCGAACGACTACCCAGAAGATCCTGCGAACACCATTCACATCGTTGCCATCACGACGCTACCGTCACTGGCGGGTGCCAACCCCCGCTCAGTTTCCGGCTTTGTACCGAGCTGCCATCTCTTCGAGCGTGACCACGGGCACCTTGCGAGCGTTGCCCGCCTGGCCAAACTGCACCATCCGCTCGGCACAGACCTTCTGCATCGCTTCACGAGCGGGCTTGAGGTAGTCACGAGGGTCAAACTTCTCCGGATGCTGGCTGAGCACCTTTCGAATCGCACCGGTGATCGCCATCCGGTTGTCGGTGTCGACGTTGATCTTGCGAACACCATGCTTGATGCCCCGCTGAATCTCCTCAACCGGCACGCCCCAGGTCTGCGGCATCTGGCCACCGAACTCGTTGATGATGTCCTGCAGTTCCTGTGGCACGCTCGAGGAGCCGTGCATCACAAGGTGGCAGTTGGGCAGCCGCTTGTGGATCTCCTCAATCCGTCCCATGGCGAGCACTTCGCCGTCAGGCTTGCGGGTGAACTTGTAGGCACCGTGACTGGTTCCGATCGCCACCGCGAGTGCGTCGACACCCGTGGCTTCGACGAAGCGGGCCGCTTCATCAGGATCCGTCAGCAGCTGGTCGTGCGACAGGGTGCCGGTGGCACCGTGGCCGTCTTCCGCTTCGCCGGTGCCGCTCTCGAGAGAACCGAGGCAGCCCAGCTCACCCTCAACCGACACGCCCTGAGCGTGGGCGCTGTCGACCACCTGCTTGGTGACGCGAGCGTTGTATTCAAAGTCAGCAGGCGTCTTGCCATCTTCCTGCAGTGATCCGTCCATCATCACGCTGGTGAAGCCGTTGTCGATCGCACTCTGGCAGGTGTCAGGTGAGTTGCCATGGTCCTGGTGCATGGCGATCGGAATCCACGGGTAGAGTTCGGCAGCGGCGAGCATCAGGTGCCGCAGGTAGGCATCCTGGCTGAACTTCCGCGCGCCTCGAGAGGCCTGCACGATGACCGGGCTTTCAGTCTCCTTGGCAGCTTCCATGATCGCCTGGATCTGCTCCATGTCGTTCACGTTGAAGGCAGCAATGCCGTAGCCATTCTCGGCAGCGTGATCGAGCAGGGTTCGCATCGGGACCAGGGGCATGGATTTCTTCTCCGAAGGGGTGGGGATCGTGGTTCTTTGAAAATGCCGTTTCGTGCGGGAGCATACGCTTTTTCAGGCGTCTGGGGAACCGCCTGAGCCACAGGCTGACCGCGACGTGGCGAAAGCGGAAACGTATGCTCTTGGTACGCCGCAGTTCGCATGCCTCGCAGGGCCCCTTGGGCCGGCACCTCACATGGATTTCAAGCCCACGACCGAACCGATCAAGAGTTTTTTCTTCGTTGTCGGCGGCTGGTGCTGCGTCGCCCTCGCCGTAGTGGGGGCCGTTCTACCTCTACTGCCCACCACCCCGTTCCTGCTGCTGGCCAGCTACTGCTTCTACAAAGGCTCTCCTCGGCTCCACGCCTGGCTGCACCGCTCCAAGTCGTTTGGACCGACGCTCGACGACTGGCACCACTACCGTGGCATCCGCAAGTCGCTGAAGTATCGAGCTGTGGCCATGGTGGCTGCCGTGGTCACGGTGAGCTTCGTGCTCAGCAGCCTGCCTGACTGGCTCCGGCTCGTACTGCTGGTGCTCGTCAGCATTGGCCTGGTGGTGATCTGGCGGATTCCAACGCTGCCAGACGACGCCCCCAGGGCCCCGCGGATGACCGCCGGCTGAGAGCCGCAACCGCAGCCGTATCGCCATGCGGAAGGGGCACCGTGGCGAATCCGATCGGCGGGACGTAGGCTGTGGACCACATTTCAGTGATTCCCCACCACCGGGATCGGCATCCACGGGAGATCTTCCATGCCTGCAGTCGCCCCCCTCGCTCGTGCTTTCTCTCCGTTGTCATGGCCCGCGTGTTCCTGGCTCGCCGTCATGGCGGTGTGCCTGGTCTCGCTGACTGGCTGCAACGGTGGTGAAGGCAAGCGGGAGTTCATCAGCGTAGGAACGGCACCGATCGGTGGCGTCTTCTACACGGTGGGCAGCGCGGTTAGCGATGTGGTGAATGAGGCCCAGGGCGACCTCGGCTGGCGGGTGACAGCAGAGAGCACCGGCGGCTCGATGGAGAACATCCGCCTCCTCTCCCAAGGCAAACTGCAGTTTGCAATGTCCAACTCGTCAATCACTTATTTCGCGGTTCGTGGCGAGGAGGGCTGGGAAGAGAAGCATGCCACGCAGAGCGTGATGACCTTGTTCCCCAACGTAGCCCAGTTTGTGGTGCCGGCCACGTCCGACATCCAGTCGATCGCCGACCTCAAGGGCAAGCGTGTCTACCTCGGCCCAGAAGGCGCCGGCTTTGAATACTTCGTGAGGCCGATCCTGGCTGCCCACGGCCTGTCGCTCGACGATGTGGATGCCCGCTACGGAAGCCAGCAGGCAGCAGTTGACCTCCTTGGCGACGGCTCGGTCGATGCCGCGATGGTCGGTGGAGGCATCCCCAGCCCTGCCCTTTCGCAGATTGCCCAGGCGAATCCTGTGCGGCTGGTGCCTTTCGAAGAGGCCGCCCACGCGGCGCTGATTGCTGACTATCCGTTCTTCGAGGCCGCAACGGTTCCCGGCGGCACCTACGACGGGCTCGATGAAGACTTCACCGGCCTCAACGTCGGCTCGGCCCATCTGGTCACTGACGAGAGTGTCGACGAAGACCTTGTCTACCAGTTCACGAAGCTCGTCTGGGAGAACCGGGCGAAGATCGCCGAGCGTCATCGTGCAGCCCGGGCGATCAACGAGAAGAATGCTGTCCGCAACAACGGCACACCGTTCCATCCTGGCGCGATCCGCTTCTACAAGGAAGCTGGCCTCTGGCCTGCGGAGTGATCATCGATGACAGAGGGCACCGGTCCTGAGGCCGCTGGCCATAAAGCCACGAAGCCCCTTGGCCCCCATCAGCTCAGCAGGCTGCTGATCGCGACGGCGTTGGCGGTGTACGTCCTCGTGGAGGTGAGCATTCCGATGCTCCCGCCACTGGGCGAGCTTGCCGTGTTTGGCGGGTTCGGACTTGTACTCTGCTTTCTTGGCGCCGCGGTACCGGCAGGTCGCGTCGCTGCTGCGGTGAACATCGTGCTGGCAGTCCTGTCGGCCCTCTGCTGCGGCTATCTCGTTCTGCAGTCAGAGACGCTTGGTCAGCGAGCGGCGCTCTACACCACACCAGACCTCATCGTCGGCGGCCTTGGCATGCTGCTCGTGCTCGAGGCAGCGCGCCGTTCGGTTGGCTGGTCTCTGCCGATCCTGGCGATGCTGTTCCTGCTTTACGCCCACGAGAGTGTGGCGAGGAGCCTGCCAGACTGGCTCTTCCCGCACCGTGGACAAGACCTCCAAGCGATCATCGGCCAGAGCTGGCTGCGTAGCGAAGGCGTGTTTGGCACCGCGATGGGCGTCATGTTTCGCTACGTGTTTCTGTTTGTGCTCTTCGGTGCGGTGCTCGAAGCCGCCGGTGCCACAGGCTGGGTGATCGGGGTGGCTCAGCGACTGTTTGGCAAACGAGCCGGCGGGCCGGCCAAGGTCGCCGTGCTAGCCAGCGGCCTGATGGGTTCCCTCTCCGGAAGTGCTGTGGCCAATGCAGCCACCACCGGCACGTTTACGATTCCCCTGATGCGGGGCATCGGCTTCTCACCCGCGATCGCTGCAGGAATCGAGGCGGCGGCCTCGTCTGGCGGAGCATTGGTGCCGCCGGTCATGGGAGCCGGGGCCTACATGATGCTCGAGATCATTAACCGCGACCCACCGGTGCGGTTTCTCGAGATTGTGCAGGCCGCGATCGTGCCCGCGATCCTCTACTACCTCTCGATCTTTTTACTGGTGCACTTCTACGCGCGTCGGATTGACGAGGCCTCCAGCTCTTCGACCGACAGCACTGCCACCGATGCGGTCGAGCGAGACACCGCCGTAGCAGACGCGTTCCCGGCCGAGCAGGCAGCCGTGTTCAGCCTCGAAGGGCTGACATTCGTGGGCGCTCTTGGCGGCCTGATGGTGCTGCTGTTCATGGGCTTCTCGCCGTTTCGCGCAGTGAGCATGGCGACCTGCTTTGCGATGCTGATGATCCTCATCAACCCGCGGACTGGTGGCTCGTGGCTCTCACGAGTGGCTGCCGCGGCAACGTGGGCAGGCCTCTCAGCATTGGCGGCATTTCTTTGGCCCAACCAGGTGGGCTGGGGAGAGGCTCCAATCGCGGGTCTCGCAGGCCTCCTCGTTGTGTTGATGGTGGTCAGCCTGTGCGTACCGCTGTGGGGCGGCCGGATCATCACGCTCGTGAAGACGACGGCCATTGGTGGCGTGCCACTGGTGGCTGCGGCAGCCTGCGTGGGAATCATCATTGGCCTGGTGTCCCGCACCGGCATCGGCACAGGCGTGCCCGCAGCCATCATTCCGCTGGCTGGCAACAGCCTGTTTCTGGCGTTGCTGGCGATCATGGGCTGCTCGCTTGTGCTCGGGATGGGACTGCCGAGCGCGGTCTCCTACCTGCTGTTGGCGACCATCATCGGACCGGTCTTTACGGATCCCGCGCTCGGCGTGCCGATCCTGGCCGCCCACCTATTCATCTTCTATTTCGGCATGATGGCGATGGTCACCCCGCCGGTTGCCTTGGCCGCTTACGCCACCGCGTCGATCGCGGGAGCCGACGTAATGCGAGCCAGCCTGGCAGCATTCCGGTTCGCGTTGGTCGGCTTCACGCTGCCGTATATGTTCGTCTACCGCCCAGCGCTCTGCCTGATGAATCACGACGGTGGTACGGCGGCTCCGATTCAGGTGCTCGGCGCCGTCGCGGCGGCGGTGATCGGCATCGTGGCGTTGGCCGCTGGGATGGCTGGCTACCTGAATGCCCGCCTCACATGGCCTCTGCGTCTGGTCTGCTTCGCAGCGGCTGCCTGTGCACTTGCGCCCGACAGCCTGAGCATTGCGGGCACAGGCTTCTCGTTTGTCGACCTGGCTGGCCTCGGCATGCTCGTCGGCGTCGCGATCGTTGGTCGCCGGCAGGCCTCGAGCTAGCGAAGCCTTCGCTTTGGGACCCACCCATGAAACGAAAACAGCCGGCACACTTTCGTGCGCCGGCTGCAAAAAATCGTTCATCTTGTGTGGCTCAGGGTCCGATCGACGGTGGGCACTTCGCCAGGAAGTCGCGAGGACCGCGGGTCGTGTAGTACGGGTAGGCCACAGCGCCAGTCGGAGGACCGGCTGGTCCCATCTGCTGACAGCCACCGTGGGCACACCGTTCACCAGGCGTGAGCCGATGCCGAGCCAGCCCGCCGTAGCGGCCGCAGTGCTGACGGCATGCCTGGCATGAGCCATCGTGGCACGCCCGACCGTAGCAGCCACCATGCACGCAGATCCCGTTGCGACAGCCCATGTTGCCACAGGCTCCATCACGGCAGGCCATGCCACCATCGCCGAAGTAGCCGGCAATGCCACCGCCATTGTTCCGGCACGCGCCATCACGGCAGCCGCCATCTGCACAGTCATCCGTGCAGCTCTGCAAGTACCCCACCTGCTGAACGCCGGTGTCCCCGCTTTCAGCCTCCGCCATTACGGCGTGCGGGCCGCCCGGCTGGGACGCATAGGGGCCGTCTGCGTTGAGCAGGAACAACCGATCGATCAGCGAACAGCCGCTTCCCGTCGCGAGGACCACGGCAGCGAGGCTCAAAGTGAGCATGTGTTTCATAGTGAGATCCCCTCCTGACGGAAGCGGCGACCGGCAGCAATGGGCCGTCGGACCAGTTCTTCCGAGACCACCGGTGGTATCGGTCGTGCCGCCCCTGCGGGTTGAGAAAACCGGTGGGGATTGCAGAACTGGCGGAGTGAGGAGCGGGGTATGCCCCGCCTGCGGGGCGGCAGATGTCGCGTCGCTGTGATTTTTTCGCCACGCACTCCTGCGGCATCACGCAATCAACACAGGGCGAAAAACTCAAACGCTCCTCGAGCACCCGCCGACCCCTCCGCCTCCACGTATTCCGCCTCACGTCGTGGTGCTGCGGTGGATCAACGAGCATGCGGCTTGCCTAGCCGTCGTAGCGGCCAACAATCAGCGAGATATTCTGGCCACCGAACCCGAAGCTGTTGGAGAGGGCCCGCTGACAAGGTGCCTCGCGGGACGCATTGGGGATGTAGTCGAGGTCGCAGTCAGGATCGGGTGTCTCGTAGTTGATCGTTGGCGGCAGGATCTGATCGCGGATCGCGAGCAGGCAGACGATCAGTTCGGTAGCGCCAGCGGCTGCGATCAGATGCCCCATCATGCTCTTCGTGCTGGAGACAGGGATCTTGTAGGCCTGCGGGCCAAAGACCTGCTTGATGGCCAACGATTCCACCCGGTCGTTCACGCTCGTGCTTGTGCCGTGGGCGTTGACGTAGTGGATATCACCGAGACCAAGGCCTGCATCTTCCAACGCCATGCGGATGCAGGCGGAAGCACCTCGCCCCTCAGGATGCGTGTCGGTGATCCTGTAAGCGTCAGCTGTTGAGCCGTAGCCGAGGAGCTCGCCGTAGATCGTGGCTCCACGCTTGCGGGCATGCTCAAGCTCTTCAAGCACGACCATTGCGGAGCCTTCGCCGAGCACGAAGCCATCCCGGTCGCGGTCGAAAGGCCGACTCGCTCGGGCCGGCTCATCGTTTCGTGTCGACAGGGCAGTGAGCAGATTGAAGCCCGTCACTCCAAACGGGTGGATCATGCTGTGCGTGCCACCGGAGAGCATCACATCCGTTTCGCCACGACGGATCAGTTCTGTGGCTTCTCCGATCGCCTGGCTCGATGCGGCACAGGCAGTTAAGCAGTTGACATTCGGGCCTTGCGCGTTGAACACCCCCGCAAGATGCCCGGCAGGCATGTTTGGTTCTTGCTCAATCTCAGCAAGCGGATGCAGTCTCTCCAGGCCGAGCTTGGTGAAGCGGCCGATGTCGAGCGTCTCCCCGTCGATCGCCTCCATCATCATGGCGGTGAACGAGTTGAAGTCTTGCTGCCCTTCACCACTGCCCAGGTAGACGCCGAGCCGAGTGGGGTCCTCAAGGCCGTCTGCGAGCCCGGCGTCGGTCATCGCCCGCATCGCCGCGCCCGCGGCAAACTTGGTGTGGCGACCGCAGTATTTCCAGTCTTCTGCGTTGTAGCCCTCGTCCGTGATATCCCAGTCGCGAACCTCGGCTGCGATTTTCGTGGGAAAGTTCGAGGCGTCGAAGATGGTGGTGTGGCCCACACCGGAATCGCCCTTCTTAAGGTGATCCCAGAGCGTGTCTACCCGCGTGCCCAGGGGCGTGATGCAGCCCATGCCCGTCACCACGACACGTCGTCTGCTGCTGCCCATTGTCAATCCATCCATCCCACTGGAGTGCCGTTACGCGGAGCCTCGTTGACTCCGTCTCGTCTTCCCCACCAGCGGAACGGCCTCTGCAGCGGTGGGATGGCAGCCGGATCGCTGCCTCGTTCATCTTGCCCAAATGCCGTCAGCTCAGCCAGTCGGCAACCGCTGCTACCAGTCACGGCGTTGCAGCGGCTTCCCTTCCTGATCCTTTCCCACTTCAAAGATCTTGAGGTGGTCCAGCCAGGTGAGCAGTTCTTCCGGCGAGAAGAGCGTGGGCACACCCTCCCCAGGCTCCAGGTGCGCGAAGAAGAGTTCCGCCTCGCCTTGCACCTGATCGCCGATCCTGCTGGTCACTTTTGTCAGCGAACCGGCTGGCTTCAGATCGAGCACCCCCGCCTCAAACCGCAGGGTGTCACCTGGCTCGGCGTCGAAATGAAAGGTGGCGGCCGCCACCTTCGCCAGCACAACGCGTCGATTAAAGTCAATCGCATCCGCCACCAGCAGACCCGCGGTCTGAGCCATGCCCTCAACAACAAGTGAGTTGGGCATCAGCGGCAGACCGGGGAAGTGGTCGTGCAGATGCTCCTCGGCGAGCGATACGTTCTTGATCGCGACCGCCTGGGTTCCTCGGACAAACTCTTCAAAGCGGTCGATCCAGAACCAGCGCATGCAAACTCCTGCTGTGGGCGGTTGCTCTCACGCCAGCCTGACTCAGCCGGCGACCTTTGACTCGACGTATCGCACCATGTCTTCGACCGTCAGCGTGTTGGCAAAGTTCTGCACGCTGGGATTCGCCTCAAACTTCGAGAGATCGGCGAACGGCATCCGTGACTTCAGCTCGGCAATGCCGGCCTCATTCACCTTGCCATCGGCGACGAACTCGCTGCTCGAGAGCACGTCCTCTGGGAACAGCTCACCACGAGGAATCTTGATGCTGAAGGCCTTCTCAAGGCGGAACACGATGTCCAGGAAGTCGATCGACTCGGCGCCCAGGTCTCCCACCATGGTGGCCTCAGGCGTCACGTCCTCATCGTCGACGCCGAGGGCGTCCACGAGAGCGGCTCTGACCTTTTCGAAGATTTCATCACGCGACGGCATCGAATGGCACCTTACAGAGGAAGGGAAAACAGTACGGGTTTGGTAAACCCTGAAGGCCGATTTATAGGGTCGATCTGCGGAGAATGAAACCCGAAAAGACCCCCAAATCCGCAGATTTCGGGGGTCTCACCTGCATCTCAGTCGGCCGTTGGCATGGTCGCCGAGGCCGACGCGTGCCCATTTGTTGAGGACACATAGCGAGCCGGAACTGGCTGCTGACGGTCACCCCGCCGCACCGGTGGTGCCAGCAGGCTCCACAAACGACGCATTTTCGCACGCACGCGGGCATCGATCGCATCACCGTGGCTGGTACGGTCAGCCATGTTGTATCGCTCCAACACCAGGCGTGCCTTAAGGCTTGGCTGCCCCCCCACGAGTCCCGACGCTTTGATCTTGGTGTACTTTTCGTCCTGCGAGGTCACCTCAGCGGTCACCGTCAGCATGCTGCCTGGCTGGGCAAAATCGCCATACTTCACATTTCGTGCCTCTCTGAGCACGACCACGGAGTGGGCGAAATCCTCTCCTAGACGAATCGTCCACGCAGAGGCCTGAGTCATCGCCTCGAGCATGAGCACGCCTGGCAAAACCGGGAATCTGGGGAAATGATCCGCCAGATACTCCTCGGAAAGCGACACACCCTTCACGGCCGTGATGCTCTTGCCGGGCTCGATAGCGGTGACGCGGTCGATGAGGGAGAAACGCATGGCGGCTCGCAGCAGGAACTCAATACACGAACACAGGCCGCACGCTTTCACGACCACACCGATGCATATCGGTCCGCTTCCCGGTTCGACGGCAGAGAAAACACTGGTGAAAAGCAGCCACGGTCATCAGCGGTACCGACTGTTCCCTACGACACACGCGACCTGCCCAACCGGTCCCAGCCGACTGCCAAGCTGACAGGCCTGCATCGCTGGATTTAATCGCTTCCTCACACGTTTTTGGTCGCAAAACCTGTGTTCCCAGGGCGTTTCGTGATCATGCGGCTGCTCTCAGGCCCCACGTCCGCAGACTCACGAGGTTTCGGCACAGACTTTGCACATCTGTTCACTCACACAGGCCTTCGGTGGCCGGTGACGTGTTTTCAGACCGAATCCGAAAGGAGCGACTCATGCATCCATTACAAGCGACCCTCCGTCGTGGATTCGCTCGCCCACTCGGCGAGCTCCGCGAAGAACTCGATCGTCTCTGGGCACCTCTCACGGCTGCCCCTCCTCTCCACGGCTGGGGCAGTGCCGAACGCAGCAGCCGGTTTCCAGCCCTCAACCTCAGTGAGACGGAAGACGCGCTGATCGTGGAGGCAGAACTTCCCGGCATCTCGTCTGAACAGGTCGAGGTCACAGTTCATGGCGACGAGTTGCAGATCAGCGGCAGCCGCCCGCACCGTCGAGCCCCCGCAGAAGGTGAGACGGCCGTCTGGCATCGTCAGGAGCGAGGCACTGGCAGTTTCGAACGAAGCCTGTCACTGCCGGTGAGCGTCGATTCAACACTGGTCGAGGCCCATCTGGCCAACGGTGTGCTCCGGGTGACATGCCCCAAGGCGGCTGCAGCCAAGCCCCAAAAGATCCGTGTCACCGCATCCTAAGTGGCACGGGTTTGTGTACGAAGCATCCCCGACATAGCAGAGAACCCGACGCAGCCAAGGAGAAGAAACCTGATGAACACACCCCACCAGCAACAGCCATCGCCACGTGCAGTCGAGCAGTCGTCAGAGACAACACGGCTGCACTACTCACCCAATGTCGATATCTGCGACGCCGGTCGTGAGGTCACCCTCGTGGCCGATCTCCCAGGTGCGAAGCCAGAGGAGATCGACATCCGTTACGACGACGGAATCTTGACGCTCCATGCACCAGTCGCAAGTCGACCACTGCCAGGGCGGATGCTGCGGCACGAATATGGAGTGGGAGACTATCGTCGTAGTTTCCAGCTTGGCGAAGGATTCGATCCCGTGCAGATTACGGCCGAAGCCCGCGATGGCGTGCTCACAATCCACGTCCCTCGTACGGCTGCGGCGCAACCTCGAAAGATCGCTGTGACCTCGGCCTGAGGGCGACGCGACGGAAGGGGAGAGGTTCGGCATTTACTCTGGCGAGGCGTATGATCGGGGCCGTTGTGCCAACGTGAGCCCCGAAAGGACACCGCATGCCACTGCTGCTGACCGCCCGCGAGGACGTGCTGGGCAGCGGCTGCCTTGAGGCAGACATCGCCGGACTTCTCCCTTCCGCGGTCGCCAACGCACCTGCCGTCGAGGTCGCACGATACCCAATCCAACTGGGGCCAGCCCACCTGGCGAAGCAGGCATGTGCGCTGGGAGAGCTGTTCTCGGTTGCGGGCTGCTGTGACGACGGTCGAATCCTCTTTCGTGGCGACACCCGCCGCGTCCACCGGATTGCCGCAGGCATGACTGTCGGTGTCATCGAGACTGAAGGAGACGTCGGTCGCCATGCAGGGGAAGCCATGCAGGGGGGCCGCCTGAACATCGGTGGCTCGGCAGGCGACTGGCTCGCCTCCGGCATACGGGGGGGGGTTGTGCACCTGCTCGGCTCGGCAGGTGACCATGCTGCAGCTGCTCTGCCCCGCTGCGACCAGGGGGTCAATGGGGGCACGGTGCTGACCGGGGGCACGGTGCTGACCGGGGGCACAGTGCTGACCGGGGGCACAGTGCTGATCGAAGGCTCTGTCGGCCTGCTGGCAGGCTCTCGCATGCGACGCGGTATGCTCGCCATCGGCGGAGACTGCGGAGAAGCGGCTGCCTATCAGCTTCGGGCCGGCACCGTCGTGGTGGCAGGCCGCGTGGGCAGGCGTGCTGGTGCCGGGATGCGTCGGGGCTCCCTCGTCGCTCTTGGCCCAAGTCCGGACATCTGGCCAGCGTTTGCCCGCGGGACTGTCTGGAACGCACCAGTTGTGTCGATGATGCTGAAATGGCTCGCGAGCCAGGGATGGAAATCAGCGGCGGCGAGCGTTCGGGGCCCCTGGCAACAGTGGCATGGCGACCTGACAACTGGCGGAAAAGGCGAACTTTTCTGCCGCGTCTGACGCTGTGGCCGGTGTTGGCGGTGCCTTATGCATTCCCAAGAGTTTTTAACGGGCTGGGGCTTCCGTCGACCGCTTTGCTGGGGTATTCTTCGAGGCTCGCGCGTTGCGGCGGAAAGTCGGCGAAGAGACAAGAGGATAGTTGTGCGGCGTTTACTGCACGACTGAACTCTTTGCACGACAAACGCCCGTGCAACGCGAGCCAGACAGATAACGCAACCCACGAAACGACGCAAAGAACACGTACGGAATCGATTGCGACTATGCCAACCGTCAACCAGCTGATCCGCACCGGACGCCATCCGAAGCGGAAGTTTTCCAAGTCACCAGTGCTGGAACGCTGCCCTCAGAAGCGGGGCGTCTGCCTTCAGGTCCGTACGATGACGCCAAAGAAGCCAAACTCGGCTCTGCGGAAGATCGCTCGAGTGCGGCTTTCGAATCAGAAGGAAGTGACGGTCTACATTCCTGGTGAAGGTCACAACCTGCAGGAACACTCGATCGTCCTGATCCGCGGCGGCCGTGTTCGAGACCTTCCTGGTGTGCGTTACCACGTGATCCGCGGTGCCCTCGACACACTTGGTGTCTCGGATCGCAAGCAGTCCCGCAGTCTCTACGGTGCCAAGCGAGGCTAGTCCTCGTGAAACTGCCCGTGGGATCCTGCTGATTCCTCAACATTTTCACTTCACAACTTCCAGACAACAGTCCTGAGACCAGACCGACGATGGGAAAAATCACCGCCAGCCGCGAGTCCCTTAGCCCGGATCCCAAGTTTGGATCCTTGCTCGCAAGCAAGTTCATCAACTGCCTGATGCTCGATGGCAAGAAGAGCATCGCGCAGCGAGTCTTCTACGACGCGATGGACATTGTGGCGGAGAAGATCACCGACGCTGAGCCGATTGAGGTCTTCAATCGCGCCATCGACAACGTGAAGCCAGCTGTCGAGGTGCGAAGCAAGCGAGTTGGTGGTGCTGCTTATCAGGTGCCGATGCAGGTCAATCGCAACCGTCAGCAGTCACTCGGCATTCGCTGGGTGCTGCAGGCAGTTCGTGAAAAGAAGGGCCGCCCGACACATCAGAAACTCGCCGAAGAGATCATCGCCGCCTACAAGCGTGAAGGTGCGGCAGTGACTCGGCGGGACAACGTCCATCGCATGGCTGACGCGAATAAGGCGTTTGCTCACTTTGCTTGGTAGTTGACTGGGCCTGCTCGTTGACTGGGCGGTCGTTGACTGCCACCCCCGCAGGCTGAACGATCAACGAACCATCATTCTCCGTGGAGCGTTGCCAGCAGCCGGCGTCGGCCTCCTCGATCACGGTGTTCGCAGAGATAGATTCCCTGCCAGGTTCCGAGCACCAGCCGGCCATCGCGAATCGGCAGCGTGAGCGACACGCCCACCAGTGAGGCCTTGAGGTGCGCCGGGCTGTCATCTGGACCTTCGAGCGTGTGCACATACGGCAACGACTCTGGCACCACATGATTCAGTGCCATCTCAAGGTCGACCGGCACATCAGGATCCGCATTCTCATTGATCGAGAGGCTCGCGGACGTGTGGCAAAGAAACAGATGCAACAGGCCAACCCGCAGGTCAGCAAGCTCAGGTATGGACTCCACAACCTCTCGCGTGATCAGATGAAAGCCCCGACTTCGGGCAGCAAGCTGAATCTGATGCTGAACCCACATGACACAACACTCCTTATTCATCACCACCGAATACGTGAACTCGAGCGGGCAACAACCTGTTAGCGGCGCTGGCACTTCGGGCAGAAAAAAGTGGACCTCTGAGCCTGCACGATTCGCCGCACGACGGTGCCGCACTGCTGGCACGGCTGCCCGTTTCGAGCGTACACCCTGTGGCGGGCCTGGTATCGCCCTGGCTCGTTGAGTGCCGTGCGGTACGTCGCATCCGAAAGCGTTGAGCCCTCGAGCTCTATCGCCTCATGCAGCACAGCCTGCATCACCTCATGCAGTCGCTTCCAACGGGGCCGGCTGATCTGCTGACACCGCACACGCGGATCAATACCGGCAAGAAAGAGCATCTCGGCCGCGTACAGATTGCCAATCCCAGCGACCGCATGCTGATCGAGCAGGGCCACCTTCACCGCTCGCGCAGAACCACACAGTCGCTCGCGAAAACACTCACAACTGATCATCAAAGCATCTGGCCCAAGACGTGCCTCACCGCAGATCTCCTCGAGCCCCTTGGCATTGACGAGGCGGAGCGTGCCGAGTCCGCGTCGATCCCAGAAGAGCAGCTCGTGAGATGTGATCGCCGGCGTCGGGCCAGAGAGCCGCAGCCGAACATGCTCCTGCGTGGGCGGCACGGACACAAGTAACAAACCCGTCATTCGCGGCTCGATAACAAGCCAGCGGTCTTCCTTCTGTCGATCGCCAGCCGACATCGACAATCGCAGTGCGATGCGTTTTCCATACCGCTCGGTGCCCTCGATCACACACCCGCGAAGCTGCTTGGCGAGCAAACCAGGAGATGGTGTTGTCGACAACGGCCGCAACCGCCCTTGCGGAAGCACCGCCTGGTCGATCCGCATTCCGACCGCGGAGGCGATGCCGCGTCGCATCGTTTCCACTTCGGGCAACTCCGGCACACCACTCTCCCACCTGCGCGTCGGACACATCGAGGCAACGGTCTCCCCCGAGCGTCACGCATAGCTCGTGCAACAGGACCCAGCCTTGACAATGAACAGCAGTATAGTAGGATACCGTCGTTCACAACTTCGGCCGCACCCCTTCGGGAGGCGAATCCTTTCGCATCATGCCAGCCATGGCCAAAAAATCTACCACCCGCTCTGCCTTGTCGTCCGCCACCGACGCCAGCCCCAGCCCATCCTCGACGATGAGCCGGAAGCCACGCGGAAAGTCGAAAAGCCCTCGCCGTGGATCGAGTGAGCCCGCGACGGACAGGGGTGACGAGCCTCTCGCGGAGCTATTTGGCACCTCTTCTCCACAACGGCATACCGATGGGGAAGGCAGTCCTACGAGTCGCCAGATGGCGATCTATGAGTTCATTCGTGACAAGATCCGTTCACGAGGCTTCGGTCCGACGGTCCGCGAGATCGGCACGGCCTTCAAAATTCGCTCACCAAACGGCGTGGTCTGCCATCTCAAGGCACTGGAGCGGAAAGGCTACATCACCCGCGGCCGGAACATGTCGCGAGCGATCGAACTGGTCACGGAGCCCGCTCACCTCAGTGGGCTGCCGATGGCGGGTCTCGTGGCGGCCGGCACGCTGAGACCAGCAGAAGAACAGACAGAACGGATCGACTTCGCCGAACTGTTTAATAAAGACAACCACTTTGTCCTTAAGGTAACGGGCGACTCGATGATCGACGCTCAGATCGCTGACGGCGACTGGGTTGTGATCCGTAAAGGGCGAACGGCCCACAGCGGCGACATCGTTGTCGCTCAGACCGAAGAAGGAGATGCCACGCTCAAACAATGGTTTCCAGAGCGTGATCGTGTTCGCTTGCAGCCGGCCAACGCGGAGATGAAGCCGATGTACGTGAAGAACCCACGGGTGCTTGGCATCTTGGTGGGCGTCGTCCGTAAAACCGGCTGAACGGCCCGGGATCACGACTCCAGTTGTGACTCTGTGTCGATGTTCCAACGGCAAACGCGACGATGCAGGTATCAGCAGTGATACAGGCAGCGGCAGTGAGGCCGGTGAAGGCAGCGTTCGTGAAGGCAGTGCCTTGGCAGCTATGAGGCCGTCGGGGTGGACGTGGTTTCTGAGTACTGGTTGAGTTTGTTGTAGAGCGTCTTAATGCTGATCCCGAGCTCTTCCGCAGTGCGGGCTTTATTCCCCTCATTGCGGTCGAGTCCTTCGAAGATCGCCTGCATTTCCATCTCACGAAGAGAGAGCGGCCTGCCGGTGTCGACAGGTCGACTGGCCTGATCTACGGCTGCCTGCCCTATCGGGGCGGGATGCTGGGCCGCAGGCTGTTGGCTGCCCCTGTCTGCCATACCAGGGAATGTCGTTGCCCCGCCGGCTCCCAGGCGAACGCCCGCACCACCGACCTCCGGGAGGCCAACGACGGCAGACGATGATGGCTGGCTGCTGTGCGCCGGATGCACACTATGTGACGGATGCACACTGTGTGGCGAACGCACCAGGAAGAGCCGTTCTGGAAGATGGTCGCGTGTCAGTGGTAAGCCTTCGCTAACGACGAGGGCATACTCAATCACGTTTGCGAGCTCGCGGACATTGCCTCGCCACGGGCAGCCGGCAAACGTTGAGAGGACTTCGTCGGTGACCACCTGCTGGGCCTCCGGAAGCTGCGGTCTCAGTCTTCGCACCAGATGGTCAACAAGCTGAGGGAGATCCTCAAGCCGTTCGCGAAGCGACGGCAGGCGGATTTCGAACGTGTTGATGCGAAAGAAGAGATCCTCACGAAACGCCCCGTCGGTGATCATCTCTTCAAGCGGCCGGTGTGTCGCACAGACCACCCGACAGTTCACGCGGATCGGTGTGTTTTCTCCAACCCTGCGAATCTCGCCACTCTCCAGAACCCTCAGGAGCCGGGGCTGCAGCGAACGCGGCAGCTCACCGATCTCATCCAAGAACAACGTGCCGCCATCGGCAACCTCAAACAGACCAGCGCGGTGTTCACTCGCGCCCGTAAAGGCTCCTTTGCGATGGCCGAAGAGTTCGCTCTCGACCAGCTGCTCGGGCAGCGCGCCACAGTTCACCGCCACCAACGGACCGCTCGCCCGCTCGCTCGCGTCATGAATCCCGCGAGCCACAAGCTCTTTGCCTGTGCCTGTTTCACCGCGAACGAGGACCGCCGCTTCGGTTGGCCCCACCTTGGCAATCAGTTTTCGTACCCGTTCGATCCCCGTAGAACTGCCGACCAGCCTGGCATCCCCCTCGGCTCGCCGGACACGGGTTTCCAGGGCACGGAGCCGAGCAGTGAGTTCCCGCTTCTTTCGTACTCTCTCCAGCACGGACCGAATCTCGGCCAGCTTGCAGGGCTTTGTCAGGTAGTCGAACACACCTTCCCGAATGGCAGCGACCGCGGTCTCATGCGACGACTTCCCTGTGATCACCACGGTCTCGGTATCGGGTGACACCTCACGAACACGACGGATCACATCGAGCCCGCCGACGCGTGGCATGTCGAGGTCGACAATCACGCAGTCATATGAGGTTTCTTCGAGGGCTTCGAGAGCCTCCTGGCCATCACTGCAGACGGTGGCCTCATGACCGAGCCTCGGCAGCTCGATCCTCATCAGTTCCTGAAGCGACGTTTCATCGTCGGCAAACAGCACCCGGAGCTGTTTAAGCGGCCTTTCCGAGATAATCCACCTCCTGGTGACGCTGACCGGCTGCCGCTGCATCAGCGGGACGACTCGCATTCTCTCCGACAACTGCCAATGGGAGGGTCAGCGTGAACGTCGCCCCCTTGCCTGGCCCGTCGCTGACCGCCTCAATACGACCACCGTGGTCAACGACAATCCGATGCACGATCGAAAGTCCAAGCCCCGTGCCCTGCTGGCCGTTCTTACGACGGGTGAAGAAGGGCTCAAAGAGATGCGATAGCACCTCGTCGGTCATCCCGCAGCCATCATCGACGAACACCACCTCTGCCTCGCGGCCATTGCGTGCCACTCGGACACTGATGCAACCTGATGGCTCGATACAGTCCAAGGCGTTGACCAACAGGTTCAGCACCACCTGCTTGATCTCCTGGGGATTGACGAACACCAACAGGTCCGGCCCGTCAGCGATCTCAATCGACCGGCCGGCAAAGCGGCCGACATGCCGCAGCATCTCCGCGACATCACTCACAATCGCCTTGATCGCCGTTGCCTGTCGCTTTACTTCCCCCAGCCGGGAGAAGTCGAGCAGTTTCTCGGTGATCTCTTTACAGCGGAAGGCCTCGCTCTGAATCAGCTGGAGGTAGCGGAGGGTGAGCTGCTTCTCGCCGGGGTCATCAACCGTATCGGCGACACGGCTCTCCAGCGACTCTGCACACATCGCGATCGATGCAAGTGGATTATTGATTTCATGAGCAACACCGGCAGCCAGGAAGCCAACACTCGCCAGCTGTTCGCTGCGAATCACTTCGCGTGTCCGGAGCTCAACCTGCCGATCAAGATCATCACGGATGTCTTGAAAGCGTGCGGTCATGCCATTGAAGGCTTCGGCTAGCTCTGCCATCTCATCATCGGTGTCGAGCTGGATCCGGTAGTCGAAGTCTCCTGTTGCCACACGTCTCGAACCATGTCCCAGATGCCGCAGCGGTCGAAACACCCACCGATAAATCAACACGCCCAGTGCCACCAGCAATGCCGTCGCGGCAACGGCCGCGGCCCAGGTGACGATGATCAGTGTTCGGTACCCCGTGCGAACCTCATGCGAGAGATCGTGCAATCGTTCCTGGAGAAAACTCGGGAGAGCTGCCGTCAGCGTGGCGAGTCGGTCGAGCTCTCGGCCTGTTGCAAGATGCCGTGCCACCGGATCATCGAGCCGGCGGTCTCCACTCCAGCGCTGCAAGGCAGTGAGGCTACCAGCGATGGCGGAGGCGGTTGCTCGCTCACGACTTCGGTCTGCAATGGGCACACCATCAAGGTCCCAACGATCGAGCTGCTCTCGATAGAGTTCGAGTGCCCGCTCCACCTGCACGAGCCGTCCGGTAAATGTCTCGTTCGCAAGATCGCCGCTGGTGGTGCCGGTGTCGGTATCCACGAAGGTGCGAGCGTGGAAGAGACGCAGATCATCAACCCGTTGGCCAAGCTCGCTCGCCAACGGCATCTCTGCGGCTCGGTTTGACAACGCCCGCACAAGTCGCCGATAGGAAGACACCCCCACAAGGCTGCTGGCAAACAGCGTGGTCACCGCCACGCCGGCAAGCAGCCCGCAGAGCAGCAGTTTGTTGCGAATCGGCCTGCGTCGTGGCATCGCCCGGGCCTCAGCTGAGGAGAACCATGTCGCCTCGTGCGAAATGGCGGGCCAGAGCGTAGCAGCCGCCAGAAAACCGGAACACCGCGTTTCCGATGCAAATGCCTCAGGCGAGGCCCCAGCGTTTTCGCAGAAACCACTCGAGCGACATCACGGCCACGGTCAGCAGCAGCATCGGCCAGGTATCCCAAAGGCTCCAGTTCCAGTCCGCCTCATTTGCGTAGACCGCCGGTCTTTCCAGCAGTTCTTCAAAGATCCCTGCAATCTCTTCAGCGGCCTGAGGTTCGCGGCCAGTCTCTTCAGCGAGTTGTCGCATCAACAGACCGTTTGCCACAGGATTCGCCATCTCCAGATCCTGACGAAACACGGTGAATCGAGATTCGCGAGCAGCCACCTGCTGCCCGTTGCGACTCGCTGTGGCCGCGATCGTCCAATCACCCGGTGTCGAGCACTCGCTTACCTGCCCAGCCCAGCTCTCACCATCCCGCACAAGCCGCAGAGGACGCTTGGTTCCATCGGGGGCCACGACCTCCGCCTCGACCACAGCCTCCTGGATCGGCTCACCATCCGCCCGTCGGAGTCCGGTATTGAAGGTGAGTGGCGTACCGGCAGAAACCCGCCGCTGCGCGGGCCGCACCCACAACGCGTCGTCGCCGATATCGTCACGGCTGGCGAGCCAGAAAATGAACTGACGCCAGAACCGTCGATAGGAGTCGTCTGCCCCCTGCATCACCCATCGCCAGGTCGAGTCGACGGCAAGAGCGGCAACACGGCCCGTTCCGTAGTTCTTGGCGATCAGCAGGGGATCACCGGCCTCTGACACGGCCACCGGCTGGGCAGCGGGAGCCAGCTGCCCAAACACATTGCCACCGTCGAGCGTTGGAAGCTGCTGCCAGGCAGCGAGATTCTCCGCTGGTGTATCTGCAAGACGAAGAATGGAAATCCCACCAAACCGTGGATGCGGCAGCATCTGCAGCGGGCCGGGAAGGTGAAGACTCTCTCGCACGGGCTCATCAAAGGGCTGTCGCGACAAGGGATCCCGCTCAAACGGAAGAGCTGGTCTCAACGGTGTTGCTCCCCAGCCTCCCGCTTCGAATGCGTGCAGCCCCCCAAGCAGTCCAAGGCCAGCACCCTGCCCAACGCGGTCGTTGAGAATCGCATGAGTTTCCGGTGAGAGGGCGGTTGCATCGAGATCGCCTATCAGGAACACATCAACGTTCTCGTCGAGCATGCCAGAGATATCGACGGGCCAGTCCCCACGCTTCGACGCATCGATCCAGCGGAAATCGACCTGCATGTCTGGACTCGCGGAGAGTGTCCGCCGCAAAAACCGCTGCTCCACACGCAGCGCTCCCTCGAGGTAGACCACCTGCAGCCCACCATCGATCACATTCACAAAGCTGCTCACTTCGTTGTTCGTGATCACGGTCTCACCATCGAATGGGTCGATGGCCAGCACCAGCTTGCGTTCTCCCGGAGTCTCTGGACGCCATGTGAGCCGCACGAGTTCTTCAGCACGCGAACCCGTACTTTGAACGAGTGTTTGCGACACCTCTTCCAGCTCACCTGTGTCGTCCTCCACCAGCAGTCGCACCACCACGTCACGGTCCGCCAAACCAGAAAGACGCACCCGACCGGTCACCTCCACGCTGGTCTTCACAAACACATCATCCGCAACAGAGAGCTGCACCACTTCAGCGTCACGCCCCTGGCTTCCTGAACGCTGCTGACCAAAGAGCACACTCCAGAGGGGAATGCCACTCTCCCCGAGACGACGGGCAACCGTTTGGGGCGGAAGATCGCGTGGAGGATAGGCATGCTGAGCTCCGTCGCTGAGCACGACCACTCCCGCCAGATTCTCAAAGTCGGCCGTCTGCACCGCCTCATCGATCGCTGCCCCAAGGGCGGTTTCCTCTGATCCTTCTCCCTTTTCCCAGGTGGGGTCGAGAGGAAAGAGCGTCTCCTCACGTGCGGGCACACTCTCAAGCCCTCGGTCAAACCGCCACAGTCTCAGCCGCACACCCCCATCCTCGAGTAGTTCGCGGGCCTGCGGCTCAGCTGCCTCCAGCGAAGCGACCAGATGCTCCCACCGGGTTTGGCCAGCCGGGGCATCTGCCACCGTCATGCTTTCCGATGCATCGGCAAGCACGAGCAGATCCCCTTCCTGCAGCAACCGTCGCTGAGCGACCACCGTCGGACGCAGCATGCAAAACACGATCGCGAGAAACGCGGCGATGCGGAGTCCGACAAGCCACCGCAATCGCCAGCCATCAATTCGCGAGCGATCCGGTGTCACCAGCAGCAAAACCGCAGCGAGCCCTGCGGCAACCAACACGACCAGCCACCACGAGCCGACAGGCTCGAAGAGAAGAGTGAGGGCGGTGGCCCCAGCGGAGGAAGTGTCGGCGTCAGGTGGCATCAGAACGTGTCAAGCGATCAGTCATCCAGATCGGTCCAGTCTTCGGGACCAGAGGCGTCATCATCGAGTGGGTGTGCCGAACTCTTGGCAACAGGTGGAGGCATCTCACTTCGGCCCAGTTCAAAGTCTTCTGAGGGGCGTGCGGGAGGATCGCTGTCATTGCGGGGTGCGTAGAACCTGTTCGCCACCATCCAGTCGCCAGCCATCACCACCGCGACTAGCAGAATCAGCCAGCCTGCGAGCTCCGTGCCGACCCGCTCAAGGTAGACCTCACGGACAATGTCATCCGCGGTGCGAGCAACGGGGGTGTCGGGGCCAAACAGTTCCGCAGTTTCATCCACATCGAGCCGCCTGCAGTCCGTCGCAGCGGGAGGTAGGTTGGCGCTAAACCCTCCCCGGAAGCCTCCAACCTGCCCACCTGCGAGCACCTGATAGTTACCCGGTTCTCGTGTCGACGAGACGGTCACTGTCCGCTGCTGCGGATCAACAGCAGCCGGAAACTCATCCTCCGTTGGCGTCTGCACGACCACCGCCGCGTCGAGGTCTGCCGGCACCCGCAGCACAGCCGGCTGTCCCGTGGCCACATTGTGTTCCTCGCGGGTGTTCATGGCGTAAAGCAGCGACTCGTTTGCCAGCACCACGAAGGGCCACGGCTCGAAGCCGGTCGCCAAGAGGTTCCAGGTGTTGGGGTCGCTCGCAGGCTGCGACACCGGGGTTGTGACCACCACCACCGTTCCCTGTCCGAGGGTGTGTTCGAGCACGGCAGGCGTGCCATCACGATAGGCGACCAGCGGCAATGCACTCGATGCCTCACCGCGGCCTGCAGGTCTCTCTCCGCCCGCCTCTTCTACCGGGTTGCCAGCAAACTCCCAGTGACGAAAGACAGGAAAGTCTTGCCACGGCACCGTGTCGGCCACACGCCGAAAAACAGCAAGCATCGGATGGTCAAGCCGCTGTGGTGCGACATAGTTTTCACCACTCTCGTCCCGCCAGATCCGGGTCAGGCTTCCACCGAGCGTACGTCGGCTTTCAGGGGTGTTAAACGCTTCCGGAGTGGTGGCCTGCGGCCCGAGCCAGACCACAAGTCCCCGCCCAAAACGAACCCAATCACCAAGCTGCGCCCAGGTGCGGTCATCGAGGGGCGGTGGGTCCACCAGCACGATCCCGTCGTAGTCATCCCACAGCTGTTCACGAAACTCATCAACGCTCACAACCGCAACATCGAGCCGTCCACGCCCATCTCGAGCCAAGGCGGCTGGCGCGATCGCTTCACCGATATAGCGACCTGTACGAGCGGCGGGGCTCGGTGCCACCACCAGCACCTTCGGTGTCGCGTCAACCGACACACTGAAGTACCGCACGTTGTCGGCGTCGAGATCATCAGAACCGACAATCACCACCCGTCCCTGACGGGTCCCCTTCTCCAGCCCAGCAATGGTGAAGGTCAGCGGCTCGCAGCCCGCCTCATCCCATTCCACAGGCTGAACTGCCCGGCGAGCATACTCGCCGTTGGGCTGTCGGATTTCAACCGCCACCGATCGCTGCTCGGCTGCCCCTTGCCGGCTCCGCTCAACCGTCAACGCTAGTGGAGCGGTCGCCGACACTCGCTCAGCAGGCAGGCGAACAGAGTCGAGCGAAAAGTTTGACGGCTCTTCCACACCGACATCGACCACCACCGCCGAGAGCTCTGAATGGCGAGCAAGTATCGCTGCGGCAGGCTCCCCGGTCTCCCACGCCGCAAGCGACAGATCGGTAAACAGATAGAGTTCCCGTCGCCCACGCTCTGACTCGGTGAGCAGACCAGCGGCGGCATCAACTGCTGTTGGCAGAGGGATCACCTGTGGTCCTGCCCCAAGCCGGTCGAGCGAAGACACAGCAGCATTCTTGCTGGCAGCAAAGGCCACCGGCCTTCCTGAGGTGTCGACCACCGCGACATCGCTTCCCTTTGGCAGCTTGTCGATCAGCTCTCGCGCAATGGCGACGGCATCCTCCAGCCGGCTCCGGTTCGCCTTCCGCAACAGCATCCGCGGGGCGGTGTCGAACACAAAAGCCACCGCAACCGGACCTTCGGTCTCACCAAGCCAGCCCGCCGCACGCAGTGTTGGCCTGGCCAGTGCAAGGGCCAGGAGCACAATTGCGGCCATCCGCAGGAGCAGAAGGAGGAGATGGTTCAGACGCAGCCGTCGCCGGTTTGCCACCCGCTTCTCCTGCAGAAACCTCAAGGCAGGAAAGCTGTGAGGCACTGGCTTCCGACGCATCGCGAGATGCAACACGATCGGCACCGCCACGAGGGCAGCTCCACCGAGAAGCAACGGGGTCAGAAAGGAGAGGCCCATGAAATGGTTGCGAGACAGCCTGCTGAGGCTCGGGTCACTAGAAACGTGTGCGGCGGCTGGAAAGATATCCGGTCAAGGCACGGTCAAACTGCATGCTCGTGTCGATCGGCACATAGTCGATGCCGGCCTGGAAGCAGTGTCGTCGATAGCCTTCGCGAAACTCTCGAACACTCTCGAGATAGGCCTCCCGCGCTGCATCAGCATCAACCACCAGTTTTGAGTCGGCCTCCGGGTCGGTGAGTTCCACCATTCCGTCATAGGGAAACCGTTCTTCTGCCTCATCGAGCACGTGAAACAGGATCACGTCGTGGCCTCGATGCCGCAGTCGGTTCAGCGCGTCTCGGATCGGCTCTGGGTCGGCCAAGAGATCGCTAAAGATCATCAGCAACGACCGGTGACGCAGCATCGCTCCGGCCTGGATCAGGCTCTTGGCGATGTCCGTCTCACCCGACGGCTCAACTCGGGTGAGCAGGGAAAGCACCTCCGCAATCTGCGAACGCTTTGAGCGAGCGGGCAGGCTCAGCCGAATGCGGTCATCAAACGCCAACAGGCCACACGGATCCTGTTGGTGCACCATCAGCCAGCAGAGGGCAGCTGCGAGAGAAATCGAGTAGTCGAGCTTGGTGAACTGCTGGCGATAGGTGAAGTCCATCGACCGGCTAGTATCGATCATCAGGTAGCCGGTGATGTTGGTCTCTGCTTCAAACTTTTTGACGTACGGCTTATCCGTTTTTGCGTAGACCAGCCAATCGATGTCTTTGGGATCATCCCCTGGGGTGTACTTGCGGTGTTCACTGAACTCGACTGAAAAGCCGTGGAAGGGGCTGGCGTGGAGTCCTTGGAGAAACCCCTGCACGATAAACTTCGCGCGAAGATCGAGCCGGGCAATCTGCCGCACAACATCCGGCTTCAGGTATTCCTCAACAGCACGCACCATAACCCGCCCTCTCCAGGCTGCCTTGCAGTCACCACAACCACCCCCACGCGGGCGGCCACCAGCCTGCTGCTCACTTCACGAGCTTCGGAATCTCGGGTTCGGGTATCTCAGCGACGAGTCGCGCCACCACGTCTTCACTGGTGAGCCCGTCGGCCTGGGCCTGGAAGTTGGTGGCGATGCGATGCCGAAGAACCGGCACCGCGATCCGGCGGATATCGTTGAGCGACACGCTGAAACGGCCATCCATCGCCGCGAGCGCCTTGCCTCCCTGAATCAGAAACTGCCCCGCACGAGGCCCAGCCCCCCAGTCGACAAGTTCGGCAACATACTTCGGTGACTCCGGATCTTTCGGCCGCGTCGCTCGCACCAGCCTGGCGACGTATTTCACGACGTACTCGCTCACCGCCACGCTCGCGACCAGTTTTTGAATATTCACGATGGCTCGACCCGAGAGCACCTTCCGCACCTCCGGCTTCTCCGAGCGGGTCGTCGCCAGCAGGATCTGTTCCTCTTCGGGAGCGGTCGGGTAGCCGACCTTGATGTTGAACATAAACCGGTCGAGCTGGGCTTCTGGAAGCGGATACGTGCCTTCTTGCTCAATCGGATTCTGCGTCGCAATCGTGAAGAAGGGCTCCGGCAGCTGGTATGTCTCCTGACCGACAGACACCTCCCGCTCTTGCATGGCCTGCAGCAACGCCGCCTGTGTCTTCGGAGGCGTTCGGTTGATCTCGTCGGCGAGGAGGATGTTCGTGAAAATCGGCCCTTCCACGAAGCGAAAATGCCTACGCCCGTTCTCGTCTTCATCGAGCACGTTGGTGCCGGTGATGTCGGAAGGCATCAGGTCGGGCGTGAACTGCACCCGCTTAAAGCCAACATCGAGGATTCGGGCAACCGTCGACACCATCAAGGTCTTTGCCAGTCCGGGCACGCCCTCAAGCAGGCAGTGGCCGCGGGTAAAAATTGCCGCAAAGAGCTGTTCGATAACGTCTGTCTGCCCGATGATCACCTTCTGCAGTTCTTCCTGCATCAGCTGCCGATGCTGGGAAAACTCCTGCAGAATGTCATCAAGTGTTTTAGAGCGGGGTGCTGTCGACACGCTGTTTCACCTAACGGGGAATCGCCGCGGGAGGCACATCACCCCGCAGGTTTCTCAGTATCGGACTTCACCGCGATTGCGGCAATCGCGGTCGCTCTCGCGGTGGCTCTGCGGTTTCCCCGGGGGCTCATCCGCGTCTGTACCAGCCCTCCCGCTAGAATGCGTCCATGTTGCACACATTCTCTCTTCGGCTGTTGGCACGTTCTGCCGCTATTCTCGTAGCGGTCGCTGCGTGCCTGCTCGTCTCATCGCCTGCCCATGCCCAGCGTCCGGGCATCACGACGCTGCAGATTGAAGAGGCCATCGACAAAGCCCGTGATTGGCTGGTCCGGCAGCAGAATGCCAACGGCTCGTGGGACTGCTCCATGCGGCCCAACGAGACCCGCGTTGGCGCCACCTCATTGGTCACGCTTTCACTCCTCAACGCTGGTCTCCCGCCAGAACACCCCACGCTCGTGAAGGCACTCGACTACCTGCGGAGTCAGACACCGGATGAGACCTATTCGGTGTCGCTGCAGACGATGGTCTTGGCGTTGGTCACCCCGGATGCGGATCGACTGCAGCTTGCCCGCAACGTGAAATGGCTCGAAGACGGCCAGATTCGCCAGGGTCCGACAGCCGGCTCATGGAGCTATCACCACAACCGTGGCAATGGTGACAACTCAAACTCCCAGTACGCGATGCTGGCCCTACACGAGGCGAGTGAGGTGGGTGTTCGCGTCGATCGAACGGTCTGGGAGCTCGCGCAGAAATACTGGATCTCGTGCCAAGTCGGCGACGGCTCCTGGGGCTACACGCTCGGCAACGCAGGTGGCTCTGGCAGCATGACCTGTGCTGGCATCACCAGTCTTTGGATTACCAGTCAGCATCTGATGGCGGCCGATGCCCGTGCCGCCGGCGACAGCGTGACCTGCTGTGGCGGTGGCCGCTCGCCACAGCAACTCGAGCGGGGCCTCGCCTGGCTGGGCAGCCGCTTTAGCGTTGTTGAGAATCCGGGAACGCGTGGCCAGACCTGGCTTTACTACTACCTCTACGGTCTTGAACGTGTCGGCCGCTTTACCGCCCGCCGTTACATCGGCAACGCGGACTGGTATCTCGAGGGGGCCAAGATGTTTGTCGCCTCCCAAGACCCGCTCGACGGCACGTTCAAAGGCAGCCACGAAGACAAGGTCGTCGCCACCAGCTTCGCCTTGCTGTTCTTGGCAAAGGGACGACGGCCGGTGATTGTTGGCAAGAGTCGCCACCTACCCGATCCTGACTGGAACCGGCACGGTCATGAGATCGCCCACCTCGTTCGCCATGTCGAGAAACGATGGAAGCGTGACTATCCAGCAGGCCTGTCGTGGCATGTGGTCGACACGCCCTCTGCCGATCTCGACGATCTCTTGCAGTCACCGGTGCTCTGGCTCTCCGGAAGCCGTGGGCTCGACCTGGGACCTGGCGCAGGCAAAAAGATTCGAGACTATCTCGACGACGGTGGGTTCGTATTTGCTGAAGCCTGCTGTCCTCAGAGCGGTCCGTTTGACGCCGATCTCCGCAGGCTGATGGAAGAAGCCTTCCCCGAACCGGAGTTTCGCTTCAACCTGCTCCCACCGGAGCATCCCGCCTGGAATGCGGAAGAGATCGTGCCCGCCAATCTCCAGCGGCCCCTGCTCGGCATCGACTACGGCTGCCGCACGTCGGTCATCTACGCACCGCCCACTGACGACCTGCCCGGCGGCGCCATGCCCAGCCTCGGATGTCTCTGGGAGCTTGGTGGAAGTTCCAAAGACGCACTCGCTGACAATATCGAACGCGAGGTCGACGCAGCACTTGCCATCGGCACGAACGTGATCGCCTACGCCACCAATCGGCAACTGAAAGCGAAAGACGAACTCTTTGCACTGCCCAAGCGGCCGACCGATCCTGCCGACGACCCGGCCGCACGAGGCCGGCTGGCGATCGGCAAACTGCGGCATGCTGGCATGTGCAACGCAGCGCCGGCAGCCCTTGCAAATGTGCTGAGAGCGGCGGCTCGTGAACTGGGGGCGGCAGTCGACGATCGCCCGCAGATGATCGACCCTGCTGACGAAGCGATCTTTGGCTACCACCTGCTCTTCATGCACGGTCGCAGTGGCTTTGCCTTCGATGCCGACGGCCGCAAAAACCTTGCGACCTTCCTCGACCGCGGCGGACTGCTGATTGCCGATAGCATCTGCGGTTCGAAGGAGTTTGGCGACGCGTTTCGCGCTGAGGTCGACGCCTTCCTGCCGAATGCCTCACTGGAAGAGATTCCAGCAGACGACCCGTTGTTCACCGCAGCCTATGGAGGCTTTGATATCCGTCGCGTCACGCTGCGACAGCCACTGGCTGGCAACGGCCGTCTCGATGCCCGGGAACAGGTCGTGACGCCGAAACTTGAGGGAATCCGCGTTGGAGATCGCTGGGCGGTGATTTTCTCCCCCTACGACCTCTCCTGCGCCCTTGAGAAGCAGAACTCGCTGCAGTGCACCGGCTACGGCAGCGACGATGCCCAGCGGATTGCCCTCAATCTCCTTCTCTATTCGCTCAACCACTAAAGCAACAGGTCGTTCCAGCGTCTGCTGAGGCCACCTATCCCAGCCAGCACTGCTCTTCCAGCAAACTCAGTCGGAATCACCGCCTGTCAGGAAGCTTGCGTAGTAGAGCAGCGTCAGAATGCTCTGCAGGGTGGCCGCCACATACGTCAATGCAGCCGCATTGAGGACGTTGTTCACCGCTCGCATTTCCGACTGGGGCACAATCCCCAGGCTCACCAGCTGAGCCTTGGCCCGGTTGCTTGCATCAAACTCCACCGGCAGGTTGACCAGCTGAAAAAATACGGTGCCACCGAAGAGCAGAATGCCCAGCCAGGCAATCTGCGCAAGCCCAATGCCGAGGCCCACCAGCAACAGAATCACCCCCAGACCACTGCCAAGATTGGCCACTCCAACCGCCGCATTGCGAATCGACATCAGGGCATAGCCTTGAGCATCCTGGAGGGCATGGCCCGCCTCATGAGCGGCGATACCGACGGCAGCCAGTGACCGCTGGTGATAGACGTCTGGTGAGAGACGCAACACCTTCGAACGCGGGTCGTAGTGGTCAGAGAGCCGACCCGGCACCTGTTCGATCGTCACATCGACCGCACC
>JADHNY010000140.1 GCA_016779265.1 Pirellulales bacterium
CGAGGCATCTCGCTTTCGCCTTCCAGGCTTCGCTCGAAGACCCACGCCGGTGGATCAGCACCGGGCTCACCCTCGCTGAAGGAACTGGCAGGAACCCCGCCGAGCCCCGCATGCGGCACTCCCTAAAACCCGAACTCCCGAAGCCAGCGTTCCACTTCGTAATCGCTGCCGGGCGGCGGCGGCTTCGTTTCAGTCTGAGCAGGCTGGCGGGCGGCAGCCCGTAGTTCTGCAAACCATTCACCGCTAGGGACGGCTTTGGCTCGGCGGCGGCGAGCAGCCGCAATCACCCGGTTATCGGCGGAGACCACCGTCAGGCTCGTCGGGGCGTCATGCTCCTCGATCATGTCTTCGATCATCGCGTCTGCCGAAGGATAGTCTCGAGCAAAGACCACCTGAATGCCGTCGTGCACCATTCGTGCAGGCAGCCCGGGTGGCGCGTCAGCGGCGTCGAAGACCACGGTTGCTTTGGCTCGCGTGTCACCGAGTAGCCGGGCAAGTGCATCGAGCAGGGCTCGCCGCGAGGCTTCAAAACCTCCCGGGCCTCTGGTCTCGCCAAATACCCCGGCGGCGTGCAGCAGGTTGTAGCCGTCGATCAGAATCCGCATCGGCCTGCCTGCATGTGGAGATGACTGCGGGGATAGCCGCCGGTGATTCAGCTGGCAGCCGCTGCCTCATGGAGTCGGAACTTCACACGACCGCCCACGATGGTGGCCACGGCACGCCCCGTGAGCTGCCAGCCATGAAATGGCGAGTTGACGCTCTTGGAACGGAAGGTCGATGCATCAACTTCCCACGTCAGGTTGGGATCGATGATGGTGACATCTCCGACGGCACCAACGGCGAGCGTGCCCCGGTCAATGCCGAGGATCCGCGAGGGGAGCGTGCTCATCGCATCCACGAGCCGTGGCCAGTCGAGCCTGCCAGGAACAATCAGCCGCGTGATGGAGAGGCCGACGGCGGTTTCTAGGCCAAGGATCCCGAAAGGGGCTCGGTCAAGTTCGAGCATCTTCTTCTCAATCGCGTGCGGCGCGTGGTCGGTGGCGATGCAGTCGATCGTGCCATCCACCAGGCCATCGAGAATCGCCTCGACATCTGCAGCCGTACGCAACGGCGGGCTCATCTTGTAGTTGGAGTCAAACTGCCGAAGACACTCGTCCGTCAACGTGAAGTGATGCGGCGTGGCCTCGGCCGTCACCGCAATCCCTTGGGCCTTCGCACGCCGCACCAGCGCTACGCCGCCGGCGGTGGAGAGATGCATCACATGCAAACGTCCGCCGGTGACTTCTGCAAGCGCGATGTCGCGACCGATCATCACCTCTTCGGCTGCAGCAGGCATCCCGGGGAGCCCGAGGGCAAGAGAGACCAGCCCCTCGTGCATTACGCCGCCATGCGAGAGCTCAAGCACCTCCTCGTGAGCCAAGATGGGCTTGTCAAACATCCGGCAGTACTCGAAAGCACGCCGCATCAGCTCCGCGTCATAGACCGGGGAGCCATCATCGGTGAAGGCGACAGCCCCTGCTTCAACAAGCTGGCCGATCTCTGCAAGTTCTTTGCCGGCACGATCACGGCTGACGCAGGCCACCACAAACACGTTGCAGGCATCGGCTCGCGCGGCCTTCTGATGGATAAACTCGACAGCCCCTTGCGTATCGATCGGTGGCTCGGTGTTCGGAATACAGGCCACGCTCGTGAATCCGCCGGCGATCGCCGCAGCCGCGCCGGTCTCGATTGTTTCGTCTTCCTCTCGGCCGGGTTCACGCAGGTGCACATGCATGTCGACGAGGCCAGGCGTGATGATCATGCCTTCGGCGTCGATCACCTCATCAGCACCAGCGGCATCGCTTTCACTGACAGCGGCCGCACCGATCGCCACCACGCGACCATCACGAATCAGGACATCGCCAGTGGCATCAAGAGACTGAGAGGGGTCGACAATGCGACCGCCTCGAATCAGTAGTGAGGGCATCAGGCAGAGGCTCCGGCGGGCTGAGAAGAGGGAGTGGGTTCACCGGCTCGTGGGCCGCAGGTCAGCCAGAGGGCGGCCATCCGCACTGCCAGCCCATTCGTGACCTGATTGAGGATCAGTGATTGCGGGCAGTCCGCCACATCGGCTGTGACTTCGACGCCGCGATTGATCGGTCCAGGGGCAAGGATGACCAGGTCGGAACGAGCACGTCGCAGCCGTCGCTTGTCCATCGCATACAGATGGGCATATTCACGAACGGACGGAAACGGCGGGGTGTTCTGCCGCTCAAACTGGATCCGCAGCAGGTTGAGCACATGGCATCGCGGAAGAATCGTATCCAGATCGTGGGAGACCTCGACACCAAGTTCCTGCCACCGTTGTGAGACGAGCGTCGGGGGACCGCAGAGGATGACCTTCGCTCCGAGCTTGGTCAGCCCCCAGAGATTGGAGCGGGCTGTGCGGCTATGAGCGATATCCCCGACCAGCCCGACAGTGAGCCCCTCGAGCGAGCCGAGCTGCTCGCGGATTGAGAAAATATCGAGAAGTCCTTGGGTGGGATGCTCATGCGGACCATCGCCCGCGTTGATCACTCCCACGCCGAGGTGTTCGGTCAGCAGGTGCGGCGTGCCAGGTGTCTGATGCCGGACCACAACCGCATCAACACCCATGGCTTCAAGATTCTTGGCCGTGTCGATGAACGACTCGCCTTTAGAGAGGCTGCTGCCAGCTGCGGAGAAATCGACGACATCCGCTCCGAGCCGGCGGGCTGCGAGGGCAAAACTCGTTTTTGTGCGTGTCGAACTCTCAAAGAAGAGGTTCACGACCGTCGAACCCGCCAGGGCGGAGAGCTTTGTCCGACAGCCGTTGGTGGCTTGTTTAAAGGCAGCGGCGGTATCGAGCAGCAGAGTGATGTCGTCAGCTGAGAGCCGCTCGAGATCGAGCAAATGGCGGTGCGTCCAAGACTGCGGAACCTCCGCAAACGCATGATCCGAGGCCGTCATGGGGTGCTGTCGCTTCCTCTCGAGCAGTGGGGCGGGAGGCATCGAGATGCCGTGTGTGTCCGCTGAGTGTAGCCATTCAAACGCGAAAGCGGGCTGCCCTAGCTGTTTTCGTCGCTGCTTTGGCCTTGCTCCAGCCCGCTCGCGACGCCTACCTTCCCGACCCGCATCGCGTCTACCCGGGGCACAGAGGACAGTTTGTGTTCCGGTAGCCGTCGATCACAGGAGAGAGCCACCGCCTCTGCAGAACTGTCGTGCAATGACATCAGCTCGAACCATGCCTGACTCAGCAACACACTCTCCCGCTCACTACCCCGGTTTTTCGACGCGGCAGGGCCTGCTTCGCGGGCTCCTGTGGGCAGCTGCGCTCGTGCCGCTTGTGGTGGGCTCAACCGGGTGCACCTCTTCATTGACGGCGATCGCGCTCCGCGACGCGATGAAAGAGATTGCTGAATATGGCCGACGTGGCGAGAACGTCGACAAAGACGCAAAAGAAGCCTTGGTCGATGCGGCGGAGCCTGAAGAGATGCTCTCCCTTGAAGAGGCACTCGACACCGCGATCACACGCCTAGCAGCGGTTGGCCGCCTCGACGCCGAAGCCCGGCAGATGCTGCTGGAAACGCTCGAATCGACAAGCCAAGAGGACTGGCCAATCGTCATCGAATCCTTTGCGAGTACGCTCGAAGAGCACGCCAAGGAAGCGGAAGCGATTGAGCAGGTGGCCGAACAGCTGGAAACGGAAGCCTCTGATGGTGAGACACCCGCGGCGGAAGCTGTCGCGGTGATCGAGACGCCTGCCGACGTCTCCGCTGTGGCCGTTGTCGAAACTCCGCAGCCTCTGTCCGCTCAGCAGCAGGCAGCCGCCACTCCCATCGATCCTGCGACCACAGACACAACTCCCGCAGAGGCGATGCTCGTCTCAGGCGAGGTCGAAGTCGATGTCAATGTCGAGCCGGCCGTCGAACCAGCGTCAGCTGAAACTGATCCCGAGGAAGGAACGCTCACCGACACCGAGCCCGGCCTGGGCACGCCTGCTGTGGCCACAACCGAGGTGACACCGAGCACGATCGACGAGCAGATGCCTGCGGTCAGTGCTGAGATTCTCGAGGAAACCGCTGCTGATGCTGACCTTGCGGATCAGGCGGAACCTGCCGCCAACAACGCTACCGTGCCTGCAAGGCCGACCGAGCCGCTGGCTGCAGAAACCGCCGCACCAGGCGATCTCAGCACAGGCGATCTCAGCGAACGGGTGACCACCGCAATCCGAGAACTCCCCGTCCAGCAGGCTCCGGTCCTCTCACCCGAAGAGACGATGCAGCGGCTGGAAGAGGCTTTGGAGATTGCTCGCCGCCAGGCCCCACTCCGTGTGGAGAATCCCTGTTTTGCCTGGCAGGTGCGAGCCTGGGGTGACGTCGAACGCTGCGAACTGTCTCGGTTCCACAGCGGCCAGCAGGTGATTGTCTACTTCGAAGTCGACAATCTGACCAGCGACCTTGGCCCCGAAGGCCACGCCACCAAACTCGACACCGAACTGCGGCTGGTGAATGCCTCGGGAGAGTGCCTCCATGAGTGGAGCTTCCCTCCGCTTGCAGAGCAGTGCCCCGCCCCTCGGCGTGACTACTTCGCCCGCTACATCCTGGAAGTTCCCGCTGGGATTTCGCCCGGCCCGCTGCGGCTCGAACTGACCGTCAATGATCTCCTTGGCGAAAAGTCTGCTGATGTGGCACTTCCACTGGAGGTGGTCGGCACGCCACAGTCGCCTGATGAGCGTGTGGCCAGCGACACGACCCTGCTCCGCTAGGGAGCAGCCATTCTCGAGCCCAGCCGCTGGTCTGTTCGGCGTCCCGGTTTGACACCGGAAACACACCCGAACTACCTTTCCGAAGGCCTGTTTCAGTGGTCGACGCGAGGGTTCTCCGCGGTGGAGATGCACCCTCATCTGCGTGGCGACATGTTGGCGATGCAGGCTGACGGTGAACAAGAAAGCCTCGGCATGAACACGACACGGCTGCTGCGTTGCGTGCTTGTGCTCTGCCTGTGGCAAGGGCCTCTGCCGATCTGGCACGCCCACGGCACACTGGCCGACGCCTCCGAAGCATCACAGGCATGGCTGGCAGACCATCTCGCCACCCACCACGCGGCAGTCGACCCCTGCGAGCAGCTGTTCTTCGGATGGCACCTGCACTTTGAGGTCCCCGAGTCAGACGGCGAGCCGAACGAATCGCCGAGCACAAGCCTGCGTCTACCGGCCGTCGCTGCCGCTTCTGGCGACGCACTGCGATTAGACACCCGCTGTCTCGCCGCATACTCGCTCAAACCCTCTGACCTCCTGACACATCCGGGGCCGGTGCGGCCCATCATTCGCTCTGGTGTGCTGAGGCGAGGCTTTTTTACAGACGACGGCGGCAGGCTCCCGCTCCCGCTACGGCTGGGCGTCGCTCGCTGCTAAGCGTCTGCGACCACGATCTGGTCTTGGGCTCTCTCTGGCCCGTACTGACGCTGGCCTCATGCTGAAACTGGGCCCGTCAGCGAAGCCCAGCGGCTGTGGAGCCTGTGCCTGTGGAGGCAGTGGCCCAGGTTTCCCTCAGCGATGTCCGCAATGGCGGAATGGCATCGATCGAACAAACAACAGACGGACACAACGGAGCAGACAATGGCAGCGACATCATCAGGTTCTCATCGGCCGCATGCGGCTGGGTGGCTCATAGTTCTGGGCCTGGTGCTGGGAGCAGCCGCTGGCGGTGGCGGTGTCTGGTTTGCCGTGCAGCGGGGCATCCAGAAGGAATCCGAACCCGTCGTGTCCCGTGCCGACGCTGAATCGGGCGAGATGGAGACGGATGGGGACGGACATCCGACAGACCTGGTCTTTCCGGAGGCCTCCTGGGCAGCCGCGTCGCTGGTCATCGAACCGGCGACAGTCGGCCTCGTTGAGGAAATGACGTCGGTGACTGGCAAGATCACACTCAACGAAGATCGCCTCGCGCATATCTTCCCACTGGTAGAAGGACGCGTCGATGAAGTCAACGTTGGCCTTGGTGACACGGTGACACAGGGCCAGCAGATGGCGGTCATTCAGAGTCGTGAAGTGGGCGATGCGATGCTGGCACTGGCCCAGGATCGGCAGCAGCTGGGCTTTCTCAAGCAGCAAGACGCCTGGACCCAAGAAATCACGCAGAACACCCTAGCGATGATCGGTCTGCTGCGAACCGATCCATCGGTAGACGAGATCGAGAAGCAGCTGGCAAACCAGACGCTCGGCGACTATCGCGAAAAGCTGATGACTGCCTACATCGAGCGGTCGACAGCGAAAAAGGATCTCGAGCGTCTTCAGCCTCTGCGGTCTCAAGGCATCGTCGCATCGCGGCAGATCTATGAAGCGCAAGCCAAGTGGGATGCCAGTCGTGCCACGCTGCAGTCTTTGCTGGAACAGCTGCACCAGGACGCCCGTCAGTCTGCAGTGCGTTCGACGCAGAAGGTGACCGAACTCGCGACGCGTGTGGCGGTTGATGAGGCTGCCCTCAAGATCCTCGGCTTCGATGCAGACGAGATTGCCTCGATCGACCCCACACAGGGAGCAGCGCTCGCACGCTGTTCGATCGATGCTCCTTTCAGCGGCACAGTCATCTCCAAAGACGTCACCTTGATGGAGCATGTGGGGCCTGCCAACCAGATCCTGGGAGTTGCTGACCTCTCCACCGTTTGGCTTTCAGCCGATATCTACGAGGAGCAGCTCCCCTTGGTGATCGGCCTCCACGACCGGCCAGTCCGTTTCCGCACGCCTGCCTGGCCTGGGGAATCCTTTGAGGGCACCGTCTTTTATGCCGGCGACATGGTAGACCGCGAAACGCGGACAGTTGACATGCGGGTGATCGCCGACAACCCCGCACGCAAGCTCAAGCCAGGAATGTTTGTCACGATTGACCTGCCTGACATGGCGGCAGCGACTGTCCTGCAGGTGCCCGCCGCAGCCGTGCTGGATCACGTAGGACAGTCGTTCGTGTTTGTGCATCTTGGGGATGAACGGTTTGCACGCCGCGATGTGGTGATTGGCCGCCAGGGAGGATCTTCAATCGAGGTTCTCAAGGGGCTCGAGGCTGGTGACCCGGTGGTTGTCAGCGGTGGCTTCGCACTGAAGTCCCGCATGCTCTCTGCCTTGCTCGAGGGTGGCGAGGAATAGGCCAGCTGGTCGCTGCTGTTTGATGCTTCCGGATACCCATCCCCCACGCACTCCCTGAGAGAAGACCTTCGGCATGGTTGCTCACATCATTGACTGGTCGCTTCACAACCGTTTTGTCGTGATGCTCATGTCGCTCGTGTTGCTCGGCGTCGGAGCCGCTTCGGTGGCAACGCTGCCACTCGACGCGGTCCCCGACCTGACAAACGTGCAGGTGCAGGTCCTGACCACCTCGCCTTCGCTCGGCCCGGTCGAGGTCGAGCAGTTCATCACCTTTCCGGTCGAGAACGCGATGAGCGGCCTGCCAAAGGTGGAAGAGATTCGCTCCATCAGCCGCTTTGGGCTCTCGGCAGTGACCGTCGCTTTCGAAGAAGGCACCGACATCTACTGGGCACGGAACCTGATCAACGAGCGACTTCAGCAGGCGAGAGAGAACATCCCCCCTGGGATGGGCGACCCGCAGATGGGGCCGATCGCCACCGGCATGAGTGAGATCTACCAGTTCGAGGTGCGTGCCAAGCCTGGCTTCGACTACGACCAGATGGAGCTGCGAACCATCCTCGACTGGCAGATCGCCTTTCAGCTGCGAAGCGTGCCAGGAGTGATTGAGGTCAACACCTTTGGTGGTCAGCTGAAGACCTACGAGATCCAGGTCGATCCCGACAAGCTGCTGAACTTCAACATCTCCTTAAGCCGGGTGTTTGCGGCCCTGGAAGACAACAACGGAAACGCCGGCGGCGGTGCGATCGCGCGAGGTGAAGAGCAGCGACTTATCCGCGGCGAAGGGCTGGTGGAGAGTCTTGACGACATCCGCACGATCGTGCTCGACAGCCGCAGCGACGGCACGCCGATTCGCATCAGCGATATTGGCGAGGTGCAGTTTGCTCCAATGCTGCGTCAGGGCGCTGTCACCCGCGACGGCGACCGCGAGGCGGTCACCGGGATGGTGATGATGATCATGGGTGGCAACTCCCGCCAGGTGGTCGCTGACGTCAAAGAGCGGATCGCCGCCATCAACGAGACGCTGCCAGATGGCGTCTACATCGACACCTTCTACGACCGGACCGAACTCGTCGCCAAGACGATTCATACGATCACCGAGAACATCGGAGTCGGCGTCGCCTTGGTGATTGTGATGCTGTTCCTCCTGCTGGGAGATATCCGCGCCGGGCTGATTGTGGCCGCGGCA
>JADHNY010000141.1 GCA_016779265.1 Pirellulales bacterium
GGTGACAGCTTGCCACCACGGTTGGAAGAGTAGCCGCTTTGCTTGTCCCAGCCGAGGCCGCGAAGGCCGCCTCCAGGCACCTCGACGGCGGTATTCATTGTGGCGAGTGTCTGTGGACTCACGACTGTGGTGCCGTCGAGGCTGCCTCCTGCCAGCATCGCTCGTGCGTAACGGGCGAGGTCATCTGCCGTGGCGAAGAGGCCTGCGTGGCCTGCGATACCGTTGAGTTTCCAGGAGCGAGGGTCATGCACCTCGCCCTTGATCCACTCGCCATTGCGTTTTTCAGTGGGTGCCGCCCGCTGCTGCCGTGTGGCATCTGGGGTGAAGCCCGCATCGACCATCTGTAAAGGCTCGAAGATGTGGTCGTGTGCTGCTGCGGCGAGCGAGGTGCCTCGCAGTTCTTCCACCAGACGGCCGAGCACGATGAAGTTGACGTCGGAGTAGATGAACCTCTCTCCGCGGGCAGCCAGTGGCTTCAGGCCGCAGATCCGTCGCCAGGCTTCTTCAGGGCCCTGCTCGTAGTCCGCCAGTGGGTTGTCGGCAATCAGGCCACTGGTATGGGTCAGCAGGTCGCGGACAGTTAGTGAGTCTTTGCCGTGGGCCGAGAACCCCGAAAGATGTGAGCCGATGGTGTCATCGAGGCTTAGGAGTCCTTCTTCGACCAGCTGCATCACCGATGTCGCAGTTGCCACCGGCTTGGTCAGGGAAGCGAGATCAAACACCGTGTCGCGGGTCATCGGCTCGCCGGACGGTTCCTGCTGCCGCTGGCCAAAGCACTCGAGATAGGCGATGCCGTCACGGCGACCGATGGCAACCACGCAGCCGGGTGTTTCACCGTTGCGGATCGCCTCTTCCACCAGTGGCCCGATACGGTCGAGCACGTCAGGATCAAGGCCGAGCGAGGTGGCCGTGGCTGCGGTGCTCACGCCACGTTCACGGCCGGCCGCAGGCTCAGAAATACCGGCGAGACAGAGGAGGCAAGCAACAGCAAACAGGCCGCAGCGATAGGCCATGACATTCTCCGCGAGGCGTTGGAAAGGCGGTGCAGCGAACGTGTCTGGACGCTGCCATCTGCAAGGCATGCGTCAGCCGGTGATCAGCTGACGATTGAAGCGGCCTTCGTTGATCGTGGGCCGCTCAGGGCGACCCTTGTGGTCGTAGGTGAGCGTCATGTTATCGAGGCCGAGCAGCCACAGCACCGACGCATGAATGTCACGGACATGCATCCGGTCTTCAACGGCATGCAGCCCCAGTTCGTCGGTGGCGCCGATCACCTGGCCACCCTTCACGCCACCACCGGCCATCCAGATGGAGAACCCGGTGGGATTGTGGTCGCGGCCATTGCCTTTCTCGCTCATCGGTGTGCGACCAAACTCGCCACCCCAGACCACGAGCGTCTCATCGAGCAGGCCACGCTGCTTGAGGTCGGCGAGCAGGCCGGCGACCGGCTTGTCCATCGAGCGGCACAGCCGCGAGTGGTTGTTCTCAATGTCTGAGTGGGAGTCCCACTTCGAGCCCGTGCCGCTGAAGAGCTGGATGAACCGCACGCCCCGCTCCACGAGACGGCGGGCCAAGAGGCAGTTGCGGCCGAAGGTCTCGGTGTCCTTGTGGTCGAGCCCGTAGAGCTGCTTGGTGACCTCGGTTTCTTGGGAGAGGTCGACGGCCTCGGGAGCAGCCTGCTGCATGCGGAAGGCGAGCTCGTAGCTGCGGATGCGGGCTTCGAGTTCGCTCTGCTGTGGACGGTCTGCGGCGTGTGCTCGGTTAAAGTCTGCCAGCAGGGCCAGCGACTCCTGCTGCCTGGCAGCATCAAATCCCTTGGGAGGCTTGAGAAAGCGGATTGGCTCTTCACCAATGCCGTCGATGCGAACTCCTTGATGGGCCGCCGGCATGAAGCCGCTGCCCCAGTTGCGTGGCCCGTTGACTGGCCGGCCGCTGCTGTCGCACATCACCACAAAGGCCGGCAGATCTTCGTTGGCTGAGCCGAGACCGTAGTGCACCCACGACCCGAGCGACGGGCGGCCTGCGGTGTTTAGGCAGGTGTTCATCTGGCAGACACCACCGGCATGGTTGATGCCGTCGGTGGTGCAGGACCGGATGACCGCAATGTCGTCAAGCTGTGTGGCGATGTGGGGCATCCAGTCAGAAGCCCAGAGCCCGCTCTCCCCATGCTGCGCCCATGTGCGTGGCGACGCGAGCAGGGGAGCTCCTCGCTCGCCCATCGCAGTGATCGGCTCCCGGAAACTGCTCGGTAGCGGCTTGCCCGAGAGCTCGTTGAGCAGCGGTTTTGGGTCGAGCAGGTCGAGGTGGCTCGGGCCGCCTTCCATAAACAGCCAGATCACACTCCGCGCCTTGGCCGGATGGTGCGGGGCGGCGAGGCCTGCCTGCAGATCGCGGGAGACGAGCCACGAGACCGCAAGACTGCCAAGGCCCGTGCCGCCTGCCTGGAGCAGACTGCGACGAGAGAGCATGCCGGTGGCGTCGTGGTCGTCAGCTGTGGCGAGGCGGTGGGGTCGCATGCGGGGTCCTTGAGACGTTGGCCAAACGGGGTGTGGCTACGAGACGGTCGCAGGTGTCAGTCTACGTAGAGAAACTCTCCTGAGTTGAAGAGCACGTGGCAGAAGTCGACCATCCGCTGGCTGTCGAGCTGCGGCTCTCCGGCGGCATCATCGCGAAGCACAAACGCGAGACCGCGGGCAAGTTCGTCATCACTGGGAGCACGCCCCCAGCTCAGCTGGATGGCACGCTGCACAGCCTCGGACGGCGAGTCGGCCTCCTGCTCCACGCGTTTGGCGAGTTCGCCGGCATGAGCAAGCACCTCGTCGCCGTTGAACATCGCCAGAGCCTGTGTGGGCGTGGTGGTGGTGTTACGGACAGACACCCGCTCGAGGCCGTTGGCCATGTCGAACTGGTGCAGCAGCGTGTCGTTGCGATTGCGGTAACTCTTGACGTAGAGGCCACGACGTGGCGTCTTGGCTTCGACACTCGGACCACCGATCGCGTCGTCGAGTTTGCCGCTGACAAACAGCATCGCGTCGCGAATCTCCTCCGCCCGCAGTCGTCGCACCCGCGACCGCCAGATCAGTGCGTCCGCAGGATCACGCTGCTGGGCGAGTTCGACGTCAGGGTGATGGGCCGACTGCAGCCAGGCCTCCGACATCACCAGCTGCTTGTGGAGACGCTTAAGGCTGAAGCCGTCTTCGATGAAGCGAGCAGTCAGCCAGTCGAGCAGCGCAGGATGTGTTGGCTGCTGACCGAGGCGGCCGAAGTCATTCGGTGTGGGAACAAGCCCGATGCCAAACCGCCACTGCCAAACGCGGTTGACGATTACGCGAGCTGGCAGCGGGTTGGTCGCGTCGCCAAGCCAGGTGGCCAGGGCCTTGCGGCGACCTGGGCCGTCGGCGAGCCCATCACCAACCGCCACCAGCGGCTCCGCCGCATGGCCGCGTCTGAGTACCTCAGGAGCTGCCGGGCCGATGGTTTCCGGAGCCCCTGGGATCCGTGTGGGCGATGGGGTGCCTGAGAAACTTGCCACGCTCATCACTGCGGGCAAGGGAGCGGGCTTGAGCTCATCAAAGGCAGCAAGCTTCTTCTCGAGTTCTTCCAGTGTCGCCTTGTCCTCTTTGGACAGGCTCTTGAGTGGGCCGCCTGCCTCCTCCTCAAACTGCCGAGAGACGAGGTAGGCCATCTGGTCCTGCCAGCTCGTCCGCTCCGCAACCGGCGTGTAGTAGCAGTCCTGAATGTCGAGCGGAAACTTGTCGACGGTCGAACGCCACTTGCGGATGTGGTAGGGCGTGATGAGTTCGTCGATCTCCCGACGGATGTCGGCGGTGGCATCTTCCCAGTCGCTGAGCTTGGCTGCATGCTCGAGTCGCTCTGCACGCGTGGCAGCGGTCTGGTCGTCCCGCCAGATCACTGGCTCAAGGAAGGCTCGCAGGGCGTGGTAGTCACGGCGAGAGACGGGATCGAACTTGTGGTCGTGGCAGCGAGCACAGGCCATGCTCATGCCGAGGAACACATCACCAACGACATCGGTCATCTCATTGACGATGTCGTTCCAGTGGCCGGCAGCATCACGCTGGTTGTATTCGTAGATGCCCAGCCGCAGAAAGCCGGAAGCCACCAGAGACTCGGGACTGTCGCCGCCGAGCTCATCCCCCGCAAGCTGCTGAGCCACAAACGTGGGATAGGGTGTGTCGGCATTGAACGCGTTGACGACGTAGTCGCGATACCGCCAGATGTGCGGCCGATAGGCGTCCTGGTTCCAGCCGTCTGACTCGGAGTAGCGGACGAGGTCGAGCCAGAAGCGTGCCTGGTGCTCACCGTAACGCGGATCCTCAAGATAGCGGTCGACGAGTCGCTCCCAGGCAGCTGCGAACGATTCAGCGTTCTCGACATCAGAGAGAAAGGCCTCGATTTCTTCAGGCGTGGGCGGGAGTCCCAGCATGTCAAACGAGAGACGCCGGATCAGTGTCTGCGGAGATGCTCGCTCGGCCGGGGTGACATCTGCCTCGCGGAGTCGTGCCAGCACGAAGCGATCGATCGGCCCTGCTGACCAGAGATCGTTTGCGAGCTGCGGTGGATCAGCGACCTGGAGCGGGCGGAAGGCCCACCAGTTGCGATCGTCGTCGCTGACCGTGAAGTCTGCCGCTCGCAGGGGAGCGGCGGACTCTGGCCAGAATGCCCCGTTGTCCACCCAGGTGGTGAGGGCCTGGAGTTCGTCAGCGGGTAGTGGCGCATCTGGAGGCATCTCGAGGCCATCACGGCGGACCGCCGCGATCAGCAGACTCTCTGCGGCATTGCCAGCGACCACGACCGGCCCGCTGTCGCCGCCTGCGGTGAGCCCTGCATGGGAATCGAGCCGCAGCCCACCTTCCTGAGCATCCACGCCATGGCAGCTGACGCACCGCGTGGCGAGCACTGGCCGGATGGATTCTTCAAACACCCGCAGCGCTTCGGTGTCGCTGGCGATGTCGGCCGCTGCTGCCTCGCCATGCATGCCCGCTGTGAAGAGCAGTCCCCAGAGCATCAGCCACGTCGTCATGACGGGCGTCTGACCAGTCCGCTGCATACGTCGAACCCTTCTGCTTGTGGCTACCTGTGGGCTTCCTGCGGTGGGCCGTCATTGGGCGGTTTTGCCGGGGATGCCCGTGTGCGGGAGACAGCCCGGGATACAACTCCCCCCACATTCTCATCGTACCGCGCCACGGCCGGGATTGCGGGGTCAGGGACGGGTGGCCTCGTGCAGTTCGTGTGGTAGCGGTCGTGGCGACGGTAGGCCTTGGCTTTTCGATCGCGGGCCAAAAAGCCTGCTCGATCGCTGGCTCATCGCGAGTTTTTGTGCCGATGGGAAATCAGGGTGGTCAGGCAGACGCCAACGATCAGGGAGGAAATGAGATGCGATGCAGGGGTGAGCGACTGATAGTCGGGATGGTGGTCATGCTGGGGCTGACGGTGGCACTCTCGGAAGCCACAGCTGGGCCGCTGGTGTGGCTTCGCGATCGCCGAGAGGCGGAACTGCAGTCGGAAGTGTCGCATCGCGTACGGCATGAACTCTCCCACCGAATGGGTGCGGTGCGGAATGACCTGGCTGACATGCTCGGTCTTGAGTTTGCCGATGAGGCCTCGCGGCTCGAGGCGAAGGTGGATGAAGCGACCGCCCAGCTCCAAGAGCAGCATGCCCAAGAGATCGCTGAGCTCGCCGAGGCGTTTGCGGCGGAGTCGGAGGCGTTGCGGGAGCAGGTCGGACAGCAGCTCGCAGCAGCGGAGAAGAAGCTCGCCAAGCAGTCGGCCCGCGCCGAGGATCGTCTCGAGAAGAGCGTGCAGGCTGAGGTTCGAGAACGGGCCGATAAGATCGAGGGGCGGCTGAACCGGCTGACTGCTGAAGAGCTCGCCCGGCTGGCGGTCGCCAATGAGGTCCGCATCGAACGGGCCATCGATCGCTCCACGGAACTGCTCGAGCGACGCGTGGAGCGATCGGTGCGTGCGGAGATGGCCAATGCCACTCGGCTGCTCGAGCAGCAGATCGCTGCCGGACTCGCCAGCCACCAGCAGATGGAAACGCCGCGGCCCGGCCAGCCACGCGGTGACCAGAAGCGTTCGCGCGACCGCAGTGGCCGCGAACGTGCTGACGAGACCACGCCGGCCACCACCAAGATCAGCCTGCCAGAGTCGGTGGACCTGCCGATGGCACCGCTGCCGCCACCGCTTGCTGCTCGTTGAGTTGGCGTGTTTTTGGGCGGAGTCCCCCTGCCGGTCTCACGCATCTGGTAGCGTGTGGGCCGGCCGTTTGGCCACTGGTCAATCGTCTTGATCGCGAGGGAGGGGGTGATGGTGGGTCTGCTGCGTGGACTGCTGGCTGTGGTGCTCTGTGTGGGAAGCGTGACGACGGTGGTCGCGCACGATGAGCATGAGCATGACCATCTGCCAAAGCTCTCCTGGCCCGATGCCCTCTATCAGCCGACACCCTTTCCAGATCGGATCTGTCTCTCCATCACCGCTGATGCAGCCCATGAGATCGCGGTCACCTGGCGGACGGCCGTCGCGACTGAGGCGACACTGCTTGAGATCGCGGTTGCTGAAGGTGGGCCCGACTTCGTGGGCAAGGCCACGCGGCTGGAGGGTACTTCGTCGCTGCTGACGACAGACCTCGGCGAGGCACGCTACCACGAGGCGCATGCCCGAGAGCTGCAGCCAGCCACCCGCTATCTCTACCGTGTGGGCGATGGGGAGCACTGGAGCGAGTGGTGCCAGACCGAAACCGCTGCGACCGATACTTCGCCGTTTGTGTTTGTGTATTTCGGCGACGCCCAGAACGATGTCCGCAGCCACTGGTCGCGGGTCGTCCGCAACGCGTTTCGCGACGCCCCCAAAGCGGCGTTCTTCCTGCATGCCGGTGATCTGATCAACCGAGCCGAAAGTGACCGCGAGTGGGGTGAGTGGTTTTCAGCGTCAGGCTTCATCCACCGCACGATTCCCGCGATCGCCACGCCGGGCAATCATGAAATGGCGCGTGGCGACGATGGCGGTCGGCGGGTGAGCCGCCACTGGCGGCCGACGTTTGCGTTTCCTGTGCAGGGGCCAGCGGGATTGGAAGAGACCTGCTACGCGATCGACTACCAAGGGGCTCGGATCGTCTCGCTCAACAGCAATCAGCAGATCGAAGAGCAGACGGCATGGCTCAAAGAGGTTCTCAGCGACGACTCGCCGACCTGGAAGATCGTGACCTTCCATCACCCGGTCTTCTCGTCTGCCAAGGGCCGCGATAATCAGGAACTACGGGAAGCCTGGCAGCCGCTCTTCGATGAGCTGGGCGTTGACCTCGTTCTGCAGGGACACGACCACACATACGCCCGCTCGCCGCAGCTGACCTTTCAGCCGGGATCGCTTGAGGAGGTGAACCTGGCGGTGGGCAAGCAGCGAGAGCAGAGCGGGGCTGGAACGGTCTACGTCGTGTCGGTGAGTGGACCGAAGATGTACGACCTTGAGCCGCAGCCGGTGATGGACAACTGGGCGACCCGCACGCAGCTCTATCAGGTGATTTCGGTGGAGCCTGAGCGGATCGCGTATCGGGCCCTCAACGCGATCGGGGATGTGCACGATGCCTTTCGTCTCGAGAAGACGGCAGAGGGGGGCACGCGGCTGGTGAATGAGGTGGAGCGGCCGGTGGGGCTGTGAGGGTCGCTCGGGGTGGCCCGAGATCGCTCCGCCGGACGATCGCTGCGGCCCCTCCGTGGGCCTGGCTCTCTCGACGTTCTGCTCGCTGGCCGCTCGTGTTTTCCGTGGTGGTCAACGACGGGGCGGCGGCTGCGGGTCGGCAGATGTCTCGTCGCTCGACTTTTTCGCCGGGGGCGCTGGCGACGGTTCCGAGCTCAACGAAGTGGCGAAAAACTCGAACGCTCCTCGGGCATCCGCCGACCCCTTCGCCTCACGTTTTGCCACTCTCTCTCGTTGATCAACGAGGGGTGGCCCGAGAGCGATCCGCCGGCGTTGTTCTGCGAGCGGAGCCTGGAGGGCGAGAGCGAGCAGAACGTCGAGAGAGCCAGGCCCACGGAGGGGCCGCAGCGATCGTCCGGCGGAGCGATCTCGGGCCACCCCGAGCGACCCTCAAAGCCCCACCGGCCGCTCCACCTCATTTACCAGCCGCGTGCCCCCCTCTGCCGTCTTCTCGAGACGAAAGGCGTCATGCACATCCCCGATCGCGTTGAGGGCCCGATACGCGATCCGCTCAGGCTCCACCGAAATCACCTGATAGAGCTGCGTGCGGGTCGCCCAGCTGTCCATCACCGGCTGCGGCTCAAGGTCGTACATCT
>JADHNY010000142.1 GCA_016779265.1 Pirellulales bacterium
GAGCGAGCGTCGCCGCATCGCGGACCACCGCAACGGGATCGATGCGGGAAACCGTAAATGTTTGCTGCTTGATCATCGATCGGATCCGTGCGAGCACGAGATCCGCCCGCTGCTCGTCGGCGGCAATGTCTGAGATGATGTCGCGGAGTTCGGCCGCGTTGGCCGAGGAGTCATTTCGCAACAGCATGCCCGCGGCCTCCACGTTGTTGAGAATCGAGCCGAGCGGCTGGCCGAGCTCATGAGCGAGCGCAGCGGCGAGTTGGCCCATCATCGACACGCGGCCTGCATGGGCGATTTGATCCCGTTGTTTGCTGACGATGTCCTCGGCCCGGACCCGCCGCCGGTACTGGATGGCCAGCGCGAGCAGCAACACGCCCTGAATCACGAGCACCGCCACGCCCGCCGTGATCTGCAGCCAATATTCCTGCCAGAACTGTGGGGTATCGAAGAGTACGCGCGTGTTGGCTGGGAGCCTGTTGCGGGGGATACCAAATCGCTGCAGCACCCGGGCATCAATAAGTACTTCGGGTGCAACAGCACCCACGGCCCGCTCCTCCGTGGACGCGGTCGATCTCACAAGTTTTGCCGCCGCCCGCCCGATGTCCTGGAGCGAAAACCCGACGCCAGCCACGACGCCCCGGCCCAGATAGGTTTCTGCCATGCCAAAGAATGGTGATGCCGACTCGCGGCAGAGCGACTCCAGCAACTCAGCTGACACGTAGTCGTTGCCGCCTTCATCCACCGTGTAGTTCAGATACACAACAGCCGTGCTTTCCGACAAGGCGGCCAGGGTGGCCCGCAGTTCTCCCAACGGAAGATCCACAAGGGGCAGGAAGTTGAGGCCGAGTGTTTCTGTTGTGAACTGGACCTGTTCGAGAACCGCCTCCGCAGCCCCCGGATGCAATCGGGTTTGAGCGACAAACGCAACTTCACGGAGCTCTGGAAACAGCCGCGACGCGAGCCTGATTGTTTGGCGAGCCGCCTCGGGCACGTCACAGGTCAGAATCGAGACGGGCTTGTCGTCTGCCATTGTCTTTCGCGGAAGCCGCTCGATGCTCACGATCTCCGTCTGCGATGAAAACTGCAATCGATTACCGAGCACAAAACTGCGCGTGGCATCGCTGGTGGAGACGATCACGTCAAACGGCCATCCCCGATACTTCTCGAGGAGCCACGTCATCGTGCGGCCGTCGGTGCCATCACGGCCCATTCGCGAGAGCTCGAGGTTTTCGGAGAAAATCTCAAAATGGGTGTCGCTCTGCTTCGCGATTTCGTCCCGAAAGCCCTCCATAAACTGCACGAATGCCGGGCGGGTGGGGCCCTCGACGTCAATGATGAGGACCCGTCGCAGTGGTAGATCTGCTGTTTCCTCTGTCGCCAGACTCCATGACGGCACGAGGAGGCAGCCCGCCAGCAGGAATGCCCGGCGAAGTACGCTCAAACGCAATGTTTCGCAGGTTGGCTGAAGCACAGCGGCACTCCGTGGTTTCATGACACCGTCTCAGCCTGCCGCTAAAGCCCACGCTGGAAGGCTGGACGGATCGATCCGAAAGACGGTGATGCCTAGCGTGAGGAAGAGGATCGTCACCACGACGATGCCTCCGAGATTGATCAGCAGGCCAGCTTTTACCATTTGTGATATGTGGATCCGTCCACTGCCAAACACGATCGCGTTTGGCGGCGTTGCCACGGGCATCATGAACGCGCACGACGCCGCCACGGCCGCCGGAATCATCAGCAGCAGTGGGTGAATGTGGGCTGCGGTAGAAATCGACGCGAGCACTGGCAGGATCATCTCGGTGGTGGCCGTATTGGACGTCAACTCAGTGAGGAACGTGATCCCGGCGGTAATCGCACCCACGAGGACCCAGGTGGGGGCGTGCTCGAAATCTGCAAAGTGACTGCCGATCCACTCTGAGAGTCCTGAGGTCTGAAAACCCTTCGCCAAGGCAAAGCCTCCACCGAAGAGCAGAATGATGCCCCAAGGCACTCTCGCAAAGACATCTCCGTCCAGGATGCTGCCATGTCCTGCAGCCGTCTCATTCTGCCTGCGGGCCGGTATAAAAAATAGCGTCGCTGCCATGGCGATCGCGATTGTGCCATCGTCGATGCCGCTGCCGTAGGGGAGCAAGCCAGACCAGCCTGGTAGCCGCACGCTGCCAAGCTGCAGATCTTGGCGAAACACCCACAGCGCTGCGGTTGCTGCAAACACGCCACCAACCACTTTCTCTTCGTACTGAAGAGGTCCGAGCTTCTGTTTCTCTCTCGTGACGACGCCCGGATCGAGCGCAAGATGAGCCGGCGAGCGAAAGACCACCTGTGTCAGCACACCCCAGACCATCGCAAGCAAGACGACGGCCAGCGGCACTCCAAAGAGCATCCACTGCCCAAAGCTGAGCGTGTCTCCTGCAGTTGCAGCAGCCGGGAAGCTGAGATCAAAGATCCGCACCAAGGCCAGGTTCGGCGGTGTGCCGACAAGGGTGGCGAGCCCACCGATGCTCGCGCTGTAGGCAATGCCCAGGAGGAGGGCCGCGCTGAGATTGGCCGTGTCGACGGTTCCAAATGAATCTTCCGCTTGGCGAATCACGGCCATCGCGATTGCCAGCATCATGATCGTGGTGGCCGTGTTCGAGATCCACATCGAGAGAAACGCGGTGGCGATCATGAATCCCAGTACGAGCCGACTTGGCTGCGAGCCAATCACCGACACGATCGACAACGCGATCCGCCGGTGGAGATTCCAGCGCTCCATCGCTAGGGCGATAAGAAAACCGCCGAGAAACAGAAAAATCACATAGTTCATGTACAACGGGGCGACTTCTTTGCCAGGCAGAATGCCGAGCAGAGGGAAGAGCACCAGCGGCAGCAGGGCCGTGGCTGCAAGGGGAATCGCGTCGGTGACCCACCAGATCGCCATCAGTACCGCGATCGCCGCCATCCGATGGGCCTCAGGCCGCTCGGGCGAGAAGTCGCCCCACAGCAAGATGGCAAGAAAACCTGCCAGACCGAGCCAAAAACCGATTTTTCTGCCCGGGCGCTGCATGTGTGTGTCTCTTTCGGGGACCCCGGCGGGTTGCTGCGATGCGTCGCCGCCCGTCACTCGGTTTGCCTGCCATCGTGCAGCGAGCCGATTCACTTCGCAAGGTCGCTGTTGCGGTCAATCCGGCGGCCCACCACAAACTGGTGGTCTCGGAAAAGCTTCACTGACGTATGATCCCATCAGCGGGCATCGCCTGGGGGACACCTATGCATCAGAAAACATCTCGTGGCTTTGTCTGCCTGAATGTCACGCAGTTTCTCGGCGCGGCCAACGATAACATCCTCAAGCAGCTGCTGGTCTTTGGCCTGGCGATGGGTGGGATCTGGGAAGGCATCCTTGGCAAGGGCGGTCAGGCGTGGGCGTCGCTCTGTCTGGCGGTGCCATTTGTGATGCTCTCCGGGTTTGCGGGGCAGTTTGCGGATAAGTACAGCAAGCAACGAGTGAGCATCGTGACCAAATGGTCTGAGATTGCGATCGCCCTGATCGCCATCTGGGGGCTCTGGAACCAGAACGTGTGGCTTGTGCTGCTGGCGCTTGTCACGATCGCCACCCAGAGCACGTTTTTCTCGCCCGCGAAGTTCGGGATGCTTCCCGAGATTGTTGAGACCGAGAAACTCAGTCGGGCCAACGGCACCGTCAACATGTTCACCTACCTGGCGATCATTATCGGCAGCGCCGTCGGTGGACCGCTGTACGAGTGCTACATCGGCACCCACGGCGAAACGATGAAATGGGTGCCGGGGATCGCGATCCTGCTTGTCGGCGTGCTCGGCACCATCGCCGCCCATGGCATCCCACCGCTGACCGCCCAAAATCCGGACAAGCCGATTAGCTACGCCCTCTTCTCTGGTTACATCAACACGTGGAAGAGCACGCAAGGCACGCCCTTAAGGTCAGTGCTGATCGCCTGGACGCTCTTCTACATGATTATTGGTGGCATCGCGGTGCTCATCCTGCCTGACTACAAAGAGATTCTCGGCATCTCGTATCTGCAGGCATCACTGCTGATGGCGTTGCTCGGCATCTCGATCGGTGTCGGCGACTATGCTGCTGGCGCACTCTCAGGACATGCGATCCGTCCTGATCTGATTCTCTATGGGATCCTGGCCAACACCGCAGCCTATGCTGCCTTGGGAATCGCGCCACCGAGTTTTGCCCTGGTGACCTGCCTGCTCGCGGGCGGAGGCTTTATGTGCGGGTTCGTGATGGTCCCGCTGCAGACAATGGTGCAGCACCTCGCTCAAGATGGTGATCGCGGCCAGGTGCTCGGCCTCTGGAACTGCCTTTCGTTCGTGGGCGTGATCGCGGGGAATGTAATCTTCCTTGGAGTGAAGAAGCTGGAGATTCGCTCCGATCGCGTGTTTCTCGTCTGTGCTGGGTTCACCCTGCTCTTCACGGTGCTCTACCAGCTCCGTTGGTCGAACCAGTTTCACGATGCACTCCTTGAGGATCCGCTCCGCGACGATGCAGTCGTTGATGACCCAGCGGCCGTGCAGTGATGGCCCCCAGCGTGCGGCCGACCTGCTCTGCCCTGCCCGACCATCGCTGGCGTATGATCAGAGGCAAGGTTTGGGGACCGATGCGTCTGTGAGGAAGCTCAGATGAATCAGCGATGGGCACTATGGTTTGTGTTGCTGGCAGGCTGTCTGGCCGCTGTGGACGTTGCGATGGCTGAAGAGGCGGCTGCCAGGCCGAATGTGCTCTTCATCGTGTCCGACGACCTAAACAACCTGCTGGGCTGCTACGGCGACCCGCTGGCCCACACGCCAAACATCGACAGGCTCGCCGCTCGCGGCATGCGGTTTGAAAAGGCGTACTGCACCTTTCCTCTTTGCGGTCCGAGTCGTAACTCGTTTCTCACAGGGCTCTATCCGAACTCCACCGGGATTCTTTCCAACCAACAACTCTTCCGGCAGACCATCCCCTCGCAGCTGAGTATGCCGCAGGCGTTTCGGCTGGATGGCTACTTTGCCGCTCGTGTTGGCAAGCTCTACCACTACAACGTGCCGAAGTCGGTGGGGACCGACGGCCACGACGATCCCGCAAGCTGGGAAGTGGAGTGCAATCCTGCAGGTGTGGATCGGCTGGTCGAAGAGCCAGACATCATCACGCTGCGTCCCAATCAGTTTGGCGGCACGCTGAGCTGGTATGCCTCACCGCGAGGTGACGACCAACACACCGATGGCATGCTTGCCGAAGACGCCACCTGGATTCTCGAGAGGTGTGCCAACCGCGATGACCGGCCGTTCTTCCTCGCTGTCGGCTTCTTCCGCCCACACACCCCATACGTCGCCCCAAAAGATCCCTACTTTGGCTTCCATCCTCTTGACCAGATGCCGGTTGTGACTGGAGTGGAGGACGATCGCAGAGACATCCCCGCAGCAGCGCTCGCAAGCGAAAAGAAGGAGCAGGCGGGCATGACCGAAGGTCAGCGGCGGGAAGTGCGGCAGGCCTATGCGGCGAGTATCTCCTTCATGGACGCCCAGGTTGGCCGGCTCATCGATACGCTCGATCGGCTCAACCTGACTGACAACACAGTGATCGTGTTCACCAGCGACCATGGCTACCACATGGGAGAGCATGGCCTCTGGCAGAAGCAGAGCCTGTTTGAGGAGAGCGCTCGGGTGCCGATGCTGATTGTGGCCCCTGGAGTCACCAAGCCTGGCAGCGTGGCCCACACGCCTGTTTCACAGGTCGATCTGTTTCCCACCCTTGCGGAACTCTGCGGGGTGGCGGCCCCTGGAAATCTTCAGGGGCAGAGCCTCGTGCCGGTGCTGCATGATCCACGTGAAAACGGTCGTGGCTGGGCGATCACGCAGGTGGTGCGAAGGGGCCGCGTGGATGGCAAGCCGGCATCCTTCTTTGGATATTCACTCCGCACGCCACAGTATCGGTATACGGAGTGGGATGGCGGCAAAGCGGGCCGCGAACTTTATGACCACGACGCCGACAGCCAAGAACATACCAACCTGGCCAGCTCGCCGGCCCACGTCGAGACAGTGGAGAGGCTCTCCGCAACCCTGCGACAGGCCATCGCCAGCACACTTCCCCCAAGTGGCGAAACGCCACCGCTTTCCCCCGGCTGGTGGAATGTCAACTTGACCGATCCCTGATCAGCGGCAACAGAAAATGCCGGTAGCAACGCGTTCCCTCCAGGCCTGGCGAGACAGATGTTGAAGAGATGGCTACCCCCTCTCTAGTTAGACACCAATGATCAGCAGGTGAAACCGCGTTCGGCGGCCTCAGTCAGTATCAGCCCCGAGCACTTTCGGAGTGGCTCTGCCCACGCGAGTGTGGAGCGTGTCTCTTGGTGATTCACCAAACGCTTGTTTGAAGCGACCAGCGAATCGGCCGAGTTCATGAAAGCCGCAAGCCATCGCAACGTCCGTCACACGTGTGGAAACAGGGTTTGCTTGTTTGAGAAGGCAGTAACTGCGGTTGAGCTGTCGCTGGGTCAGAAACTGCCGTGGACTCGTCTCCGTCACTCGCTGAAAGGCCATCTCAAGTGTGCGGCGACTGACGTTCAACGCCACGCAAAGATCCGCCACGCTCGGCACGTCGTTCACGGCGGCATCAACACGTACCAGCGTTTCTTCGACGATCGATTCAGCAAGTGGCTGTTCGACCTTATCGACGCGACCGTTTTCCAGAAGCGACCGCAGCGCGGTCAGCACTTCGTTCTGTAGACCAGCGCCGGTGATCACCGGCATGCTCGGATCCGCTTGTGGCTGCAATGCTGCCTGCAGCACGCGTTGAAGACGTCGTGACCACGCAGCAACCCGCGTTGGAGCGCTGGCCAAGAGCTGCTGGCGGGCGGCAGCAACTGCAGACTCACAGGGCATCGCTGGACCGACCCCGTCGACGGCCCAGGCTGCCTCGTAGACGCTTCGATCAACCGCAAGCACAAGGTTCTGGTGGCCACCGTGGTAGGTAAAGTGAATCGATTGGCCAGATCGTGAGATCGGGAGGCTGCCGCGTTTGAGGGGCTGGCCCCACCAACTCGACTTCGTGTCGACCAAGGGGATGCAAAGAGCGATTTTGTCGCCCCGCAGCGTGCCGAGGTTGTGGGAGCTCCCGCCGATCCACTCACGGTATACCGCCGCGGCGGGCGTGCCCGCGAAGCTGACCTCGCGACTGGCGCCCTGCCGACCGAGATGAACGGTCTCATAGTCGTAGAGGAGTTCAAAGACAGCGTTGTCTTCCTCAGGATCGTCAACCCGAACATGCCCACTCAACAGAGGGGTGGCTCTGACTGCAGACGGAAGAATGCAGCGGTCTCGCGGTCGCATGGTCACCGCCTCCCGGTTTCCCAAAGGCCAGCACGTCTTTTCCACCACCATGCGCATTCTGCATAGGCGACGGTGATGACGCAACGACACTCAGATGGAGTTTTTGAAACTGTCGACGCGACCACCTCAGGGAAAGCGATCAGATGACCAGGTTCGTCACAGCCGTTTATCCGTATTGCAGGCCGACCATCAACTCGACGGCGTTGGTCGCATTGGTTGCTGCCTTGAGTGTCAACACGTGTCTCTCGGTCGACCTAGCGAGCCGGGCTGTGTTGCCTATGCCGAATACGACACAGCCCACCAGTGTCGTGTTTGACGCCAGAAGTCCAGATGCATCATTTCCGACGATCCCTCAGATTCGTCCACCGGAAGGTGCGCCCAATGTGCTCGTTGTGCTCCTCGACGATGTTGGATTTGGCGCGTCGAGTGCGTTCGGTGGGCCCTGCCAGACGCCAACACTCGAGCGACTTGCTGCGAATGGTCTGAAATACAACCGGTTTCACACGACTGCGCTCTGTTCGCCGACGCGGCAGGCGTTGCTCACAGGACGCAATCACCACTCTGCCGGCATGGCTGCGATTACGGAGCTCGCAACGGGCGCTCCCGGCTATAGCTCTGTGTTGCCCAACTCGATGGCTCCACTCGCGATGACGCTCAAGCTTAACGGTTACAGCACGGCCCAGTTTGGCAAGTGCCACGAAGTGCCTGTCTGGCAGGCGAGCCCCGTGGGGCCATTTGATGCCTGGCCGACGGGTGGCGGCGGCTTCGAGTACTTCTACGGCTTCATCGGTGGCGAGGCGAATCAGTGGTATCCCACGCTCTATGAGGGAACCACGCCGGTCGAGAACAAGAGGTCGCCTGAGCAGGGCTACCACTTCATGGAAGACATGACCACCAAGGCGGTGAAGTGGATTGGACAACAGAAGTCACTTGCCGGCGACCGCCCGTTCTTCATGTATTTCGCCCC
>JADHNY010000031.1 GCA_016779265.1 Pirellulales bacterium
GAAGGTCAGCAGGGCGAAGGTCAGCAGGGCGAGGGTCAGCAGGGCGAAGGTCAACAGGGCGAAGGTCAACAGGGCGAAGGTCAACAGGGCGAAGGACAGCAGGGCGAAAGTCAGCAAGGCGAAGGACAGCAGGGGCAGGCTGCAGGTGGAGCTGGCCAGCAGGAGAGTGAGGCTGGTGACCTCGGTGAGTCGGGCGACACACGTGGCATGGCTGGCCAAGGATCGTGGTCGAGCGGCGACGGGGAGCGGCGTGGCGGTGAGACGCCGAGCACGCCGGCCGAGCTGGAATGGGGCAGCGAGGATCTCGAGCATGCTCGCAATGCCACGGATCTTGCGATTGAGCACCTGCGAGAGAGTCTGAACCAGGAAGACCGCGAACTCCTCGAGCAGCTTGGCTGGAATGAGGCTCAAGCGAGGGCATTCCTCGCCCGCTGGGATGCGATGCAGCGACTTCAGCGGAGTGAGGATCCTCAGGATCGAGTGGAGTTTGAGCGGGCAGTGCGGAGCCTGGGGCTACGGCCTGAAGGCATGCGAACCCAGCGACGAGCGACCCGTGAGGGCCGCTCAGGTGAAGCCGAGGGGATTCGGAGCCGACCGCCGAGTGAGTACCTCGACCGAGTGCGTGCCTATAGCGAAGGGCTCTCTACGCAATGATCGATCCGTTCGAAGGACCGCGTTATCTGGTGCCATTTGGTCCGCGTCGTGTGCCGCACTGTTTTACCGACGTGCTCATTCTTGGCGGAGGTCTCGCTGGTCTGCGGGCCGCGCTTGAGGTCGATCCGAGTTTGTCGGTCACGGTCATTACAAAAGACGACCTCCGCGAGTCTTCGAGCCAGTACGCCCAAGGAGGGATCGCTGGCGTTGTCGATCCGGAAGACCGCTTCGATCATCATGTGGCCGACACGCTGACGGCCGGAGGTGGTCTCTGCCACGACGACGTTGTTGATCGAGTGGTGCGGGAGGCTCCTGCCCGCATTGAGGAGTTGATCACCTGGGGGACGCGGTTCGACGAGCGGAATGGTGAGCTTGATCTTGGGCGTGAGGGTGGGCATAGCCACCGGCGAATCGTCCACGCGCTGGGGGACGCAACTGGCCGTGAGGTGATGCGAGCGGTCATCGAGCGGGCGAAGAGTCTGCAGAACCTTGAAGTCTGGCCCGACACCTTCACGATCGACCTGCTGACTGATGAGTCTGCCTGTCGAGGGGCCCTGGTCTGGAACAAAGACCATGGCAAGACGCTGGTCTGGGCACGGCGAACAATCCTTGCGACAGGCGGGGCAGGGCAGGTCTATCGGGAGACGACAAATCCTGACGTGGCCAGCGGCGATGGAATGGCTCTTGCGTGGCGAGCAGGCAGTCTGCTGCGCGACATGGAGTTTATGCAGTTTCATCCCACGGTCCTCTACATCGCTGGCGGGGCCCGCAGCCTGATTACCGAGGCCGTTCGCGGAGCAGGGGCATGGCTGGTCGACCGGGATGGTCAGCGGTTTATGCCTGCCTTTGATCCTCGGGGGGAACTGGCCCCACGCGACATCGTCTCGAGGGCCATCAATCAGGTCATGCAGCAGACGCAGCATGCCAATGTCTACCTCGACCTCTCCCATCTGGATGCCGACATGGTGCGGCGACGGTTCCCGGGCATGGCAAAGCTGTGTGCGGAGTTTGGTCTCGATCTCACACGGGATCGAATTCCAGTTCGCCCGGGTGCCCACTACATGATTGGCGGGGTGGCGGTGGACGCGGATGGTCGAACCGATCTGCCTGGACTGCTGGCAGCGGGAGAAGTCACCTCGAGCGGACTGCATGGTGCGAATCGGCTAGCGAGCAACAGCCTGCTGGAAGGTCTTGTGTACGGTGCGCGGGCAGGGGCTGCTGCGTCGACGGATGTGCTCGCGATGGAGGATCGTGATGACCTCCACGTCCCCCTCCTCTCCAATCCCCGCCAGCAAGAGATGCACGAGCCGCTCGATCTGGAAGACATCCGCAACTCACTCAAGAGCATGATGTGGCGGAAGGTTGGGGTCGATCGCAGCGGCAGTTCGCTCGCTGAAGCCCTTGAAGCAGTGGAGGGCTGGTGTCGGTATGTGCTTCCACGTCAGTTCTCTGAGCCACGTGGTTGGCAACTGCAGAACATGCTAGAGGTTGGGAGGCTGATGATCCGGGGGGCGATTGTCCGGGACGAGACGCGTGGCGTGCATACCAGACACGATCATCCAGAGGCGGTCCCTCGTTGGCAGCGACACATTGCGTGGCGGCGGGGCATGTCAGGCCACCGTGAAATGGAGCTTGGCGAGGCATTCTGCCTGCAGCCGCCAACGAAAATGTTCCCGGTGACCTCGGCAGGTCTCTAAGCCCTGCTGGAGGCACACGGCAGGGACTGGACAGCCCGGTAGGGGCGGTTCTATCGTGATATGGCATCCCACGTGGTCCCGTTTGCGGGGCTGCAGATCCTGCGTGGATCGTGCGTTGGCGGGCCTCCGGAGTCTCTCCGGGCGGCACTCTTGCCGGGTGCGTTTTTTTACCGCGTAGGCGGCGAGAAAATCGTGGGTGGGATTCGGGATTGAGAGTAGGGCGACGAGGACGGGCGATGCACGAAGCGGAAACTGCTGGTCAGCAAAAAGCGACCTCCGGCACGGACTGGATGATCGAAGCAGACGGCCTGACAAAGTACTACGGAACGTTCATCGCGGTGAAGGACATGACGTTCCGTGTGCCGCGTGGGCAGGTTGTGGCGTTCCTGGGCCCCAACGGCGCCGGCAAGAGCACCACGATGAAGATGCTCACCGGCTACCTCGCTGCTTCCGCTGGCACCGCGAGGATCGCCGGTTTTGACATGGCAACCGACAGGATTTCGGGTGCCAAGCGACTCGGCTACCTGCCCGAGAACGGACCGCTCTATCCCGACATGACCCCACGGAGCCTGCTTGAGTTCTTTGCAGACGCTCGCGGCATATCCGGGGACTACCGAAAAGAGCGGATCGAGGCGGTCATTCGTCAGTGCGAACTCGGCAGTGTGATCGGGAAAGCCATCGACAAGCTCTCCAAGGGGTATCGGCAACGCGTGGGGATGGCGCAGGTGCTCCTGCATGAGCCCGACGTCTTGATCCTTGATGAGCCGACGAGCGGTCTCGATCCGAACCAGATTCGGGAGGTTCGCGAGAACATCCGCCGGCTTGGTGAGAAGAAGACCATCCTGCTCTCCACACACATCCTGCAGGAGGTCGAGGCCCTTGCCGACCGGGTGATCCTGGTTGCTGAGGGTCGGCTGGTGTTTGATGGCAAGCCGCAAGACCTTGTGGCATCGGGCGGCACGCTCGACGATCGGTTTTATGAACTCACTCGTGGATCCGCGGCGTAACTCGTCGCGGCTGATTCGCAACTGCCCCGGTTGCTTCGGGGTGGGCCAACGTTGATACGCACTCGAAGGGAATGATGGCGATGAAGTGGCATGTGCTCGACGCCGTGTTCAAGCGGAATTTCGTAGCCTACTTCTCAAACCCCACCGGCTACGTCTTTATCTGCGTATTCGTGCTGCTGGGGTCGCTGGCGGCTTTCTGGCCACCGGAGTTTTTTAACTCGAATCTGGCCAATCTCGACCAGCTCAACCGGTATCTGCCCTACATCATGCTGGTGTTCATTCCAGCGATCACGATGAGTGTCTGGGCGGAGGAGCGTCGTCAGGGCACGGATGAACTGCTGCTGACGATCCCTGCCACTGACCAAGAGGTCGTGTTTGGCAAGTATCTCGCAGCGGTCGGCATTTTCACCGTCGCGTTGATGTTTTCGATGGTCTGCAACGTGGTGATCCTGCTCCGCTGGGGAACGCCAGACCCGGGACTCTTTTTCACGAACTATCTGGGCTACTGGTTTGTTGGCCTGGCCATGCTGGCGATCGGCATGGTGGCCAGCTTCTTAACCAGCAACCTGACTGTCGGCTTTGTGCTCGGGCTGTTGCTCAATGCACCACTGGTGGTGGCGGATCAGGCAGGGACGGTCATGAGCCCGTCGTGGGCAGCAACGGTGCGTGCTTGGAGCATGGCCGAGCAGTTCACGGACTTCGGCCGAGGCATTCTCAGCCTTTCAGCCGTGGCCTATTTTTTGGGCCTGGTTCTGGTCTGTCTGTATGTCGCCATGGTGCTGATCGGGCGACGACACTGGACGGGGCGAAAGGACGGTGCCCAGATGGGGGCCCATTTCGTCGTGCGAACGGTGGCCCTGGTGGCCGCCAGTTTTGGCGTCGTTCTGCTCGTCCGTTCGGTCGACGTAAGAGCCGATCTCTCAGAAGGGCAGATCAGTTCTCTGGCAGCTGATACCCGCCGGCTCCTGGCAGAACTCAACCCGGATCGGCCAGTGGAGGTCACGGCTTACGTGAGCCCGGTGGTGCCTGAGGACTACACGCAGACCCGCCTCGATCTGCTCAACATGCTGCGGCAGTTCGAAAGGCTCGGAGGCCGTAATGTGAAGGTCGAGGTGGTCTCCACCGAGCCGAAGACGGAGGCTGCGGCGCTTGCCCGTCAGCAGTTTGGTATCGAGCCGGTTTCGGTGTTGGCCCGGGTGCGTGGAGCGTATCGAGAGGAGGAGATCTTCCTCGGCTGTGCCTTTACCAGCGGCCTGGAGAAGGTCGTCGTGCCCTTCTTCGATCGAGGCACGCCGGTGGAGTACGAACTGATTCGTTCGATCTGCACGGCAAACGAACAGGACCGCAAGCGGCTCGGTGTGCTGACCACTGATGCGGAGATTTTTGGTGGCTTCGACATGATGACGGGGGCGCAGCGGCCCCGGCAGCCACTCGTCGATGAGCTTGAGAAGCAGTACGAGGTTGTTCAGGTTGACCCCACCTCGCCGATTGTGGAGCAGTACGACGTGATGCTGGCGCTCCAGCCATCGTCGCTCGGTCCTGCCGAGATGGAGAACTTCGTGGCAGCTGTCAAAGCAGGGCAGCCGGTTGCGATCTTTGAAGACCCACTTCCCGTGTTGATGACTGGTGTGCCGGGCACGAGTCAGCCGCGACGTGGGCAGGGCGGCCCGATGGCGATGTTCCAGCAACAAGGGCAGCCAAAGGGTGATCTTGAACTGCTTTGGAACACCCTTGGAGTGGAGCTGATCACCTCCGGTGGCCAGCCGATGTTTGGCGGTGCTGGTCCCAGCCCGGTTGTTGTCTGGCAGGACTACAACCCGCATCCGAAAATTGATCTGCCAAGCCAGTTTGTGTTTGTCGACCAGGCGTTGGAACTGCTTGGCGGAGCAGGCAACGCGCTCAGCCCGGAGTCGACGGTCACCTCTGGGCTGCAGGAGATGCTGTTTCCATTTCCTGGCGGGCTGCGGACGAAGGAAAAGGTGAGTGTGAACTTCACGCCCCTGGCTCGCACCGGAACCCGCAGCGGCACCATCGATGTGGCTGCGATCATGAGCAACAGTGGTGATCCACGCATGCTGCAGGCGTTTGAGCAGCCGGGCGAAGAGGCCATGGTGCTGGCAGCCCGGATCGAGCGTGCAGCGGCGGCGGACGGTGAGCCCGCTGAGGGGGCCGAGCCGGCGAAGCCGATACAAGCGATTGTGGTAACCGACGTCGACCTGCTTGATGGCCGCATCTTTGGGCTGCGTGATCGGCCTGATGAGTTTCTCGCCATGGATCTCGACAACGTCACCTTCGTGCTCAATGTGCTCGATGCTCTGGCCGGCGATGACCGTTTCATTGAAATCCGCAAGCGGAAGCCGGTGCACCGCACCCTCGAGCGGATTGAGAAGGCGGTCGAGGAAGCTCGCGAGCAGGCCGACAATGAACGGAAGAAGTTCATGGCGGAGTTCGAAGAGGCGGAGAGCGAAGCGAACGCCAAGATGCGCGAGGATGTCGGCAGCTTCGAAGAGAAGGTGCGTGACATGGAAAACAGCGGCAACGCGGATTCTCAAGAGCTCGTGGCTGCGATGCAGCAGCTGGCGAGCCAGCAACGGCTTGCCCAGCGGCGTCTCGACACCAAGATCGAGGGCCTGCGGCGGAGGCGGGATGCCGAGGTTGAGGCTGTGGAACGACGGCTCGGTGCAGCGGTCCGTCGTGAACAGGATCGGCAGAAGTGGCTGGCAGTGTTGCTGCCGCCGATTCCGCCGCTGGTGGTGGCCTTCTTCGTGTTCTTCCGTCGCCGAGCCCGTGAGCGGGAAGGCGTCTCGAAGGCACGGCTGCGTTGAGCGTTACGGAACACTGAAGTCTCGAGCGACCGAAAACGTCTTTCGGTTTGGTAACACGGGTGAGGATGGCAGAGATGGCGATGGACAACGGTAGTGCGGCAGACGAACGTGGCGGACTGTCAACAGCCACGAAGACCACACTGCTCTATCTCGTGGTTGGCTTCGGCCTGCTGCTCACTGGCTGGTGGGTGCAGCCTCGTTTTCAGGCAAGATCGATCAAAGCTGAGTTGCAGAGCGTCCTGTTTCCTAAACTGGAAGATGTGGCCCAGGCAGGCAGTCTGGAGATCGTGTCCTACAACGAGGAGCTGGCCGAGCTCTCTCCCTTCAAGGTTGTCAAAACTGGCGGCGTCTGGGTTCTGCCGGCTCACGACAACTACCCTGCCGACGCGCAGGAACATCTCGCTGCTGCAGCCACCGAACTGATCGATATGAAGCCGCTCGACGTGATGAGCGAGTCGCCGGCAGATCACGAGACCTTCGGTGTGATCGAGCCAGATCCGCAGAAAATCGAGGCGGGCATGACCGGTGTCGGTAAGCTGCTTGAGATCCGCGACGAGGCTGGTACAGCTCTGGCACGGCTCGTGGTAGGCAAGGAAGATCGTCAGCCAGCTGGGGCTGCCGGTGGTACCCGTCTTCTCAGGTTTGTGCGGATCTCTGGTCAGGATCCGGTCTATCGTGTGGAGATCGACACCTCCAAGTTGACGACCCGTTTTGGCGATTGGATTGAAAAGGATCTGCTTAAGCTGTCGCCGTGGGATGTCCGCAATGTGACGCTTGATGACTACGCTCTGGCAGCCGTGCAGGCCGAAGGTCGCATGATGGTTGAGCAGCAGCGGCAGAGTCGCGTGCAACTGGCGTACAACGATCAGGATGCAGAGTGGTCGCTGACGTCTCTTGAGGTCTTTAATCCAGAAGACTCAACGGCAGAGCCGGAGATGGTGACGCTTGGTGACGACCAGGAACTCGATACGGCCAAGCTCAATGATCTGCGAAATGCCCTTGGCGACCTGAAGATCATCGATGTGGCCCGCAAGCCCGCTGGGCTGACGGCTGATCTCGAGGCGGAAGCCTCCTTCCTCGACGATGACGAAGCGGTGCGGTCGATGCAGCAGCGAGGCTTTCTGCCTCTGTCATCCGGTGAAATCCTTTCCACCGATGGTGAAACGGTTGTGGGGATGAAGGACGGGGTCGAGTACGTGCTCCGCTTTGGTGCCGGCACCAGTGTTGTGCAGACAGGTGAAGATGCCGGAGAGGTGGGCGAACGCAGTGAGGTGCCGGGCCGCTATCTTCTCGTGATGGCACGGTTCAACGAGTCGCTATTAGAGAAGCCGGTCCTCGAGCCTGTGCCAGGTGAAGAGCCCGCTGAAACGACGGAGCCTGAAACGACGGAGCCTGAAACGACGGAGCCTGAAACGACAGATGGCTCATCGTTCTCACGCAGCGGGCCTTTCCGGCTGGTTGCACAGGCAGACGACGACGCGGCTGTGGCTGGAGAGGCTGCTGAGCAGGGGAGTGCTGAAGAGCCGAGTGGGGGCGACGAGTCTGCAGACGCCGAAGATGGCCCGCCGTCACCAGCTCCCTCGGCTGCGGAAGCGCTCCAGGCAGCCGATGAGGCTGAAGCGAAGGCGCAGGCTGCCCGGGAAGAGCGTCGACGTGTGGAGCGCGAGAACCGCCGGCGGCAGGAGGAGTACGACGAGCAGGTTGAATCAGGGAAGAAGCGAGTCCGGGAGCTGAACGGCCGTTTCGCCGCCTGGTACTACATTGTTTCCGACGAGGAGTACGCGAAGATTCACCTTTCGCAGGCTGATGTTGTCCGTGAGGCCGGAGCCGCCGAGACGGATCCAGCGGCCGCAGGCGGACTGGGACTTCCAAACACGCCTGGCTTCGCGTTACCGCCTGCAGGTCAGTGAGGCCGTGCTCCCAGCGACGAAAAAGGTGTGTTGCAAGAGAAGGTGTGTCTTCGCTTACTCTCCACGGCCAAGGTCGTGGAGGTAGTCGAAGAGGTAAATCCCTGTCTCGTGACCGTCGGAAAAGCTGATCGCATAGGCGTACTGGCCGACAGGCTTCATGCCGGTCACGCTCAGCGGCCGAGTCTCTTCTGGAGACAACACCTGTAGGAGCGGTGGCTCAGGCGTGGCTGACCGCTTCTCTCGACAGTTGGCACATGGGCAGGCGTCTCGCAGCTTACGAGGCGAGTGCACATGCCGGCTTCCATCGTTCCAGCAGATCTCGATACAGCCATCCTCCAACCGACGGAGATCCGTCGGAACGGGGAGGGCAGCAGAGGGAGAACTGGTGTCTGGTGTGCTCATGGAGAGGGCTCACTGGAGATCGAGGACGTGGGGCGATGGTCGACGACCCGTCGACCTTTGCCTTCATAACGGGGCAGGCTCCCTGAGGGGACGCTGTTGAGTTCGATCCGCAAACCCAGCCGGAGTTTAAACGCTTCGGCAACACGGGCTGCGATGTTGTGGGGATCTTCGATCTCGATGGTGAGATCATCGAGCGCGCCGCGACGGTGAACACCAACACGATACTCAGCAACTTCCGGAAAGCTGCGAATGATCTCATCGATAGCTCGCGGGAAGATATTCACCCCGCGAATCACGAGCATGTCATCACGTCGCCCAAGCACACCGCCGACAAGCTGAACCCTGGGAGGGCCGTCGGGGCTCGACTCCGGCCAGAGAGGCTGAACCAGATCGCCGGTGCGGTATCGCAGTACGGGAGCCCCGGGACGCCCGAGTGTGGTCAGCACAAGCTCGCGAAGGTCATCGCCCGCCACAGCTTCTGCTGCTTCCAGCGGGAGAAACTCTGCATGAAACCAAGGTTCGAGGACTTCGAGGACCTGACCGTTGCGATCGCCCACTCCCCAGGGCCCGACTTCTGTGGCACCTGCGTGGTCGAGCACGTCAGCTCCAAAGGCTTCGCTGATTTGCTGGCGAACCGACGGTACGGAGCCTCCAGGCTCACCCGCCACCACGACGAGTCGGAGTGGGAGCGAGGCAAGGTCGAGGCCCGCATCCCGGCCTGTCTCAGCGAGGTGCAGGCAGTAACTCGGTGTTGCCATCAGCACGGTCGCGGATGTGCGGCGGGCAAGATCGAGTCGTGCCCGTGACGTCATGCCACCACAGGGGATCGCCATCGCACCTGCTGCCAGGACACCGTCAAAGCCACTCCAGAAGCCTGCATAAGGGCCAAAAGATGAGGCGACAAGGACACGGTCACCAGGGCCAACCCGGCCTCGTTTGAGAACCGCCTTCCAGCACTCCATCCACCAAGACCAGTCTGCGGCCGTGTCAAAAACAGGCATCGGGTTTCCCCGCGTGCCACTCGTCTGGTGAAACCGCTGATACCGCTCGAGCGGAAATGTGAGGTTTGCGGGCCAGCCGGAGCGATCCGCTTCCTCAACGAGTTCGTCCTTCGTTGTCAGGGGCCAGTCACGCAGTGCATCCAGAGATGCGAGTGGATGCGAAAGTCCTCGGCACTTGTCAGCGTAGAAGCGATTGGCCGGAAGGATCTCCGCCAACAGCGTGTTGAGCCGCTGCAGTTTGAGGCGGTCTAGTTCGATGCGACTGACAGGCTCTTGAGCAGGTTCCATAGTGCACCCATTATGCGCAGCGAGCTGCGTCGATGGACGGAGGCAACGCCGCGGGCCCTGCTCAGACTAGAAGCCGCCAGGCTGGTTCGGACCGCCAGAAGGAGGCACATAGCCCGGCGGTGGCAGATTCTGAGGCGGCGGAAGCGTCTGCTGCTGGGGTGGAAAGAGCGGCGGTGGAGGAATGGGCTGCGCTGGCACCGGTGGCGGTACGGCCTGCGGCGTGGAGGGAAGTGGCGGTGCAGGAAGTGTTGCGGCCGGAGGGGCCGCAGTCGCTCCGGGGAGAGCCCGAGCTGAGGCACGAGACTGTTCTGCCCGAGCCACGACCTGCTCCGGTGGAGTGGCTGCCGCGGGCACCATCGTCAGGCTGACGTTGCGTTCGTCACGGATCTCTCCCGGCCACACGTTCTCAGTGACGAAGTCGAGCGGAAAGATCTGGTACCACGGCATCGGGATCGGCTGCCGGACGGTAAGGGTTTCGTAGCCATCCTTTACCAGACGGATTTTGCGGGTGCCGTAGTAGACGAAGTCGGTTGAAACGGGCGTGTTTCCAATCTGGTAGTCATCCACATACACCATCGCGCCTGGGGGCTCGCTGCGGATTGTCATCCGGCGTTGCACGCAGCCACTCATCGTGGCGGTCAGTGACAGCCAGCAGAGCATTGACGCACACACCCACCGGAGGCCGTACCGCGGTCCTCGCGTACACAGGTCGCCTGTGCGCTGGCCGTGAAGGTGAGAGCCGTGCATGCGGTGGACGGGCGTGCGGGAGGCTCGCGGCATGGGACAAGGCTCCGCGTGCGGGGAATGGATCGGGTCTGCGAGACACACGTGGGGAGACCGTAGCGAACCCCGTTCGGTGTTACCAGATCGCTGGAAGAGCGGGTTTTTGCCGCGAATCGCGTATCGCACGGCGTGCAGAGCATCGCTAGACTCAACAGAGAACGAAGCTGGTTGTGCAGACCGGCCCAGTTCTGGTGCAACAGTACGCCCACCGCCGTCCGAGAGGCTCGCCGGAGCCTTGTGGGGGTGTGCTGCTGAGCGAGCCCACGCGGCCCTCTGGGTGGCTTGAGGGCCAGGCGTCGACCGTCCCGCATGCGGACATGGAAGGGCTCTCGAGTGAACAGCGGCACGACACTCCAGCACCACGATCTCAGTGACGTCGGCTGCCGGCGAGCCAACAATCAGGACTCGTGGTGTGTTCACCCTCCGGTGAGTTCGCAGCAGTATCGCCAACGAGGCTGGCTGTTGATGGTGGCCGACGGGATGGGGGCTCATGCTGCCGGTGAGCTGGCCAGCGGAATTGCTGTTCGGGAGGTGCCCACGCAGTATCAGCGGATGGCTGGTCGCTCGCCGCCTCTGGCCCTCAAGGAAAGCTTTAAACGGGTCAACTCGGAGATCTACACGCGGGGAGAAGCCGAGCCTGAATACCACGGCATGGGCACCACCTGCACCGCCTTGGCAATTCTTCCTCGCGGCGCGGTCGTCGCGCACATCGGCGACAGCAGGTGCTATCGCATCCGCGACAACGTGATCGATCAGCTCACCTTCGACCACTCGCTGGTCTGGGAACTCGAGCACTCCAATCAGATGTCACGCGAGGATGCCGCTGCTGCGCCACGCAATATCATTACCCGATCGATGGGGCCACACGCCGATGTCAAAGTGGACATCGAAGGCCCACACCCGATTCAAGAAGATGACGTTTTTCTGCTCTGCAGTGATGGACTGACTGGCCAGGTGAGTGATGAAGAAATTGGTCTCGTTGCTGGCCAGCTTTCTGCCCGCGAGGCCACCGAACTCTTGGTCGGGCTGACGCTCTGCCGAGGGGCGCCGGACAACGTCACGGTGGTTGTGGCGAGGGCTGGCGCTGGTGAGGTCTCGTCGATGTCTGCAGGAGATCTTCCCTGGCAGGTCAGCGAATCGACGGTGGAGCCTGTCGCTCGTGAAGGCCTGCCTTGGAAGCCACTGTCGATCGGCTTGGTGAGTCTGTTTCTTTCTCTTGTCCTGTTTGGACTCTCGGATCCCTGGGCGAAAGAGCCCACGCTCAATGGCCGGCTCTTGCAGATGGCGGGGGCGGCCTGTGGGCTTGCAACGGTGGTGGCCTTGCTGATGGCATTCCTGGGAAAGATTGGGAAGTCCCCCGGCTCGGTTCGCGTTCTCAAGCCGGATGGCCGACTCGGCAAGGGGCCTTATCGCACGTATGACTGTGCGGCGACGCCAGCGTTGGTGGAGGGCATTGCAGCGAGTCTGGCCGAAGCGCTCGACCGTATGCCCCAGGATCGGCAGCCAGAAATCCAGAAGAGTCTGGAGTGTGGCCGACGTGATGCCGCCGATGGGCATCTGAAGCAAGCCCTCGGGGCACTTGCCGACGGCTTTGCACTCTATCGGGCGGGGCTCGAGCAGTCCCGTCGAGACACGGAGCGAGAGCAGTCGTTTGAAACGCCGTTTCGGGATGAACTGCCAAACGAGCCATCTCACGATCCAGCGACGCCTGAAGACCCAACAGCCTGAGTGGTGTGGATGAAGATCGTCGCCCGATATGTGCTCGCCGAGCTGATGCAGGTGTTCTTGGTGGCGTTGGCCGCCTTGACCCTGTTCATGCTGATCGTCGGCCTCGTCAAGGAAGCTCAGCAGCAGGGGCTTGGCCCGGTGCAGATTGCGATGCTCGTGCCGTATGTGCTGCCGGAAGCCATGAGGTTTGCGGTGCCGGGCACCATGCTGTTTGCAGTTGCAAGTGTGTTTGGGCGGATGTCAGCCACCAACGAGATCACGGCGCTGAAAGCGGCGGGAATCACACCATTGGTAGCCATCTGGCCTGCACTGATGTTTGCTTTGACGTTGAGTTTTCTCTCGGTCTGGCTCAATGACGTGGCGGTCTCGTGGGGACGAGATGGCATCCGTCGGGTGATTGTCGGCAGCGTCGAGGAGATTGTGTATGGCCGGTTGAGACAGCAGCGGAGCTACAGCAGCAACAAGATCTCCATCAACGTCAAAGGAGTTGAGGGGCGGACCCTGATTCGCCCCACGCTGTCGTTCCAGCCCGGCGGATCGAGTCCACCAGTGACCGTCTCAGCGGCGGAAGCGGAACTAAAGGCTGATCCCGAGGCAGAAACCCTCTCGATCATCTGCCGAGATGGCACGCTCCGCGTCGGTGATGTGACGGCAGTCTTTCCCGATGAGATCGAGCGGGTCTTGCCGATGGACGCAGTCAGTCGAGAAGACACGGGCCGCAAGAGCCCTTCAGAAATCGCGATGGCAGACTTCGAGAAGGAGTATGCCGAGCAGGTGAAGTTGATCGACACGATCGAGCAGGCTGCTGCTGCTCGCATTGGTGTGAACATGCTGGCAGGGCGTGTCGATATGACGCATCCGGCGATCATCGCGCATGAACGAGCCACGCTCAATGGAGAACGCGCTCGTCTGCAGCGAATCCTGATGGAACCGACGCGACGCTGGGCCAACGGGTTTAGCTGTCTCTGCTTCGCAGTTGTGGGAGCACCGATGGCGATTCGCATGCGGAACGCCGACTTCTTGACGAGTTTCTTTCTCTGCTTCTTGCCGATTCTGGTGGTCTACTATCCCCTCCTGATGTTTGGCATCGATCGGGTCAAAGCTGGAGAACTGCCACCGGTGGCGGTCTGGATCGGGAATGTCCTCGTGACAGTCTGGGGCATCTGGCTGTTGCGACGCGTGGTCCGCAACTGAAATCTCTGCGACGGTCCTATATACTCCGCGTCGTTTGGCACTCCGACGAGCCGCTGCAGTCTGTACGCTTGCGTGTGTCAGCCATGCTGTCGAGAAACTGCGAACGTCAACTGCTCCAGTGCGAGCGAAGGGGGATCTGGGATGGGAAGACCCGTCACGCTGTTCACCGGCCAGTGGGCCGACATGCCGATTGAGGACCTTGCCCGGAAGACCCGAGAGTTTGGCTACGACGGCATCGAACTGGCCTGCTGGGGAGACCACTTCAATGTGGTGCAGGCCCTCGAAGAGAGTGGCTACTGTGCCGCCAAGCGTGATCAACTCGAACGGCACGATCTCTCGGTCTACGCGATCTCGAATCATCTCGTCGGGCAGGCTGTCTGCGACGTCATCGATGAACGACACAAAGCCATTCTGCCGCCGCATGTCTGGGGTGATGGTGACCCTGCTGGTGTGAATGAGCGGGCTGCTGAAGAGATGAAGAACACTGCTCGGGCGGCCCAGAAACTGGGCGTGTCGGTGGTCAACGGCTTTACGGGCTCGTCGATCTGGCACCTGCTCTACTCATTTCCGCCAGTGCCGGAGTCGATGATTGAGGCCGGTTTTGAACTCTTCGCAGAGCGTTGGAATCCGATCCTCGATGTGTTTGCCGAGTGTGGGGTGCGGTTTGGGCTAGAAGTCCACCCGACTGAGATAGCCTTTGACACGTTTACCGCAGCCCGGGCTCTTGAAGCACTCGGTCGACGCGAAGAGTTTGGCTTTAACTTTGATCCGAGCCACTTGCACTGGCAGGGGGTCGATTCGGTCGAGTTCATTCGCACCTTCCACGACCGCATCTACCACGTCCACATCAAGGATGCGATCGTCACTCTCCGGGGGAAACAGGGCATCCTGTCGAGTCATCTCAACTTTGGTGATCCTCGCCGAGGCTGGGACTTCCGCTCGCCAGGTCGTGGCAGTGTCGATTTTGAGGAGATCATGCGGGCTCTCAACGAGATCGGCTACGAAGGCCCGCTCTCGGTTGAATGGGAAGACTGCGGCATGGATCGTGAGCATGGAGCGACCGAAGCGGCAGCCTTCTGCCGTAAGATCGACTTCGCGCCGAGTGGTCGGCAGTTTGACTCAGCATTCTCTGACGAAGACTGATGGCATTGCTTTGCGGGCGGGAGCGTGTGATGCAGGCCTGTCGTCAACTCACGATCGTGATGCTGTGTGTGCTGGTGACGGCTACCTCCCGTAGTGATGCGGACGAGTCTGGTGGTCGGCTGCGGGCGACAGCTCCTCAGCCTGTCGCACAAGCCGAAGCGTTGGTCGACGATGCTCGACCGTCGAAAGCGGATCCTCTCGCTGTGTTGGACGCTCGCTGGCAGGTAGCGGTCGAGCCGCTTGCTCGTCGGGCTGAGGCAGTCGATCACGAGCAGCTTGCGGCGGCGGTGCGTGGATGGCGTGTGCGAGCGGTGCCACCCGCTGATGGCCGGCAGCTGATCTATCGCATCCCAGCGACGAGCACGACACCTGCGTGGGTGCGGGCTGCGAAGCCACCGGTGCAGGCGGTCTGGGAGGACTTTCGTGCAGCACGTCACCGCTGGGCGGGTGAGGTTTATCAAGCGGCCCGTGAGGCTGCCAACGCAGAGCAGGGCTGCGAAGCCATGCGGCTGCTTGGCGTGACACTGGCAGCGGACCCTGACCACGAGCAGGCCCGTGAGGCTGGCGGCTGGGTACGTCGTGTCGAGGATGGTGGCACCACCTGGCTCTGGCCTGAGGCAGCACGACGTCAGAGCAGGCGAGAGGTCTACTCACCAGAGTTTGGCTGGCTCTCCAAGACATGGCACGACCGTTATGCCGATGGGCAACGCCGGGCCGGCACACGCTGGGTGAGCAAAGACGAGCTGCCCGCTCCCAGCAAACTCACAGACGCGGCCATCTGGCAGTCAGATCACTGGCGGATTAGTCAGCTCGGTGATGAAGCCGCAGCAGCGCGACTGGCAGCCCGCCTGGAGGAGACGCATGCAGTCTGGTGGCAGGCCTTTGGAAGCTTTGCCATGGAGCGGGGGGAGCTTGAGCGGCGATTCAACGGTCAGTTCCGGGCCCGTCCGAGCACAAGCTCCATGCAGGCAGTGCAGTTTGCGAGCCGCCAGCAGTACATCGACACGCTGGAACGACTCGAGCCGCAGATCGGTCGCACGCTCGGCATCTACTGGATGCCAACGCAGACCTCCTACTTTTTTGAGGATGACGACGTTGATGCGACCACGGTGTTCCACGAGGCGGTGCACCAGCTCTTCGCCGAGTCCAGGCGAACGAGCCGTCTCGCTGGTGAGGAGAACGGCTTCTGGGTGCTTGAAGCGGTCGCCTGTTACATGGAGAGCCTTGAGGCGACGGAGCAGGGCTGGCGACTCGGTGGGCTCGACCATGGTCGAGCACCGATGGCTGTTGAGCGACTCACGCTGGATGGGTTCTATGTGCCGCTGGAAACGCTCTCCCGCCTTGGCCGTGTCGATTTTCAGGCTCACCCACAGCTGCCGCCACTCTACAGTCAGATTTCAGGACTGGCAGACTTTTTCATGAATGCCCAACAGGGACGCTATCGGGAAGCATTCATGACCTATCTCCAACGCGTCTACACCGGCTCTGCACGAGCGGACTCGCTCGCCCAGCTTTGCGGTGCTGATTTCGAGCAGCTCGATGCGGAGTACCGCAGGCATCTCTCGCGGTGAGGTGGGACGCAGACAACACGATTACAAAACACCACGCCCTGCACCGGACCGTCGAACGATCTTGTGCAGGGCGAGTGAAAAAAGTCCGAGGCTCTGTCGCCGCCTCAGCCCTTATGCGAGGGCTTCTTTTGCCGCCGCGGCAATGCCGTCTGCTGTGATTCCGAACTGGGTGTAGAGCTGGCCGGCAGGGGCCGAGGCACCAAAGCTGTCCATGCCGATAAAGCGGCCGCAGCGACCTATCCAGCGTTCCCAGCCGAAGCTGCAGCCAGCCTCACAGGCAACGCGGGCAGTGATCTTCCGCGGCAGCACTTCCTCACGGTAGGCCGCGTCTTGCGCCGCAAAACGGTCCCAGCTTGGCATGCTGACCACACGAGCTCGCACGCCTTCGTCAGCAAGCTGCTTGGCAGCAGCGAGGCAGAGCCCAACTTCACTGCCGGTGCCAATCAGAATGCACTGAGGATCGCCGCCCTCCGGTTCCTGGAGGATGTAGGCTCCACGCGCGGTGCCCGATGCATCCCCCATCTCGCTTCGGTCGAGCGTCGGCAGGCCTTGGCGGGAGAGCACGATCACCGCTGGCCGATGTGGCTCCTGCATGACCGTTCGCCAGGTCTCGGCCACCTCGTTGGCATCCGCAGGGCGGTAGACCGACAGGCCAGGAACAGCGCGGGCGCTGGCGAGCTGCTCGATTGGCTGGTGGGTTGGACCATCCTCGCCGAGGCCGATCGAGTCGTGCGTCAGCACGTAGATCACGCCCAGCTCCCCAAGCGCCGAAAGCCGCAGCGAGGGCTTGAGGTAATCGAAGAATACAAAGAACGTCGCCACGTAGGGACGCAGGCCACACAGCGCCATACCGTTGGCAGCTGCAGCCATGCCGTGTTCGCGAATGCCGAAGTGGAAGTTGCGACCGGCGTAGTCAGCCGGGCCAAAGTCTCCCTCGCCCTTCACAAAGGTCATCGTTGAGGGAGCCAGGTCGGCTGAGCCACCGACAAGCCACGGCACCTTGGGACTGATCGCAGAGAGCACCTGGCCACTGGAGACGCGACTGGCAAGTCCCTTGGCGTCTGCTGGGAATGCAGGGATCGCCGCTTCCCAGCCAGCGGGAAGTTCTCCTGACAGCAGGCCGTCGAGCTCGCCGCTCAGTTCGGGGTGGGCCTTGGCGTGGGCGGCACGGGTGGCCTGCCAGGCTTCACGAGCAGCGTTCCCACGGCTGCCGAAGGTTTCGGCAAAGCGAGCCGGCACCGTCTCTGGCACCACAAACGAGGCATCGGGCGACCAGCCATACGCCTCCTTGGCACCACGAATCTCTTCGGCACCGAGTGGCGCTCCGTGCGAGGAGTGTGAGCCAGCCTTCGTCGGTGCTCCGAAGCCGATCACACTCTTGACGATCACCAGGGTTGGCTTCTCGTGCTGACCGCGAAACGCGTTGAGTGCACGCTGCAGGGCAGTGGTGTCGTTGGCATCGTCGACCCGTTCGATATGCCAGCCGAGTCCCTCAAACCGCATGGCGACATCTTCCGTGAAGGCCAAGTCCGTGTCGCCTTCGATCGTGATTCGGTTGTCGTCATAGATCCAGCAGAGGTTCGACAGCTTGAGGTGGCCAGCCATGGAAGCGGCTTCTGAAGCCACGCCTTCCATCAGGTCTCCGTCGCTGCAGAGCACATAGGTGTCGTAGTCGAAAAGCTCCTGCCCAGGCTGGTTGTAGCGGGCTGCCATCCACTTCGCAGCCATCGCCATGCCGACTGAGTTGCCGCAGCCTTGGCCAAGAGGACCGGTGGTGGTCTCGATGCCCGAGGTCATATGGTGCTCGGGGTGGCCTGCGCAGACGCTGTCGAGCTGGCGGAAGCTGCGGATGTCGTCGAGGCTCACCGCGGCATTATCGCTCCCAGCTCGGCGGATGCCCGCGAGATGAATCAGCGAGTAGAGCAGCATCGACGCATGGCCGCAGGAAAGCACAAAGCGGTCACGATTGGGCCAGGCAGGATCTGCTGGGTCGTAGCGGAGGAAGTCCTTCCAGACGGTGTAGGCCACTGGGGCGAGTGCCATCGGGGTGCCCGGATGGCCGCTGTTGGCCGCTTCGACGGCGTCCATCGAGAGGGTGCGGATGGTATCGATGGCCAGCTGATCGACATCAGACGCGCGAGGGACAGCGTTGGGCTGAGTCATGGTTTCTCCGAGGGTTTTGCTGTTTTCCCGCGGAGTGTACGTGTGTTTTGAGGGCACCGTCAACGAACGTTCGCCAGGCCCCCGTCCCACGCTTGCAGCCGTGATTACGGCCGGTGATGACTCCCTCCGATGGCGGAGTCATCGATGTCGACCCCTGCAGCGATGTTGCCGTCATGATTGTGATAGAGATGGTCACGGTCTGCGGCAAACGTGGGGTCGAAGACCCGTTGCACCCGGCCATCCTCAAACAGAATGTGATGCAACCCCGACGGATGGTTGACCGCGTGAAGCCCGTGGTCTGCCGGTGCGTCGGCCATGATTGGATGGTGGCCACGACGGCTGTCGCGAATCGGCTGCAGGCTTCCGGTCTCGTCGCGATGGCCGAGGGTGTAGCCGAAGTCGCCTCCCATCTGTCGCACGAGCATCTCTAGCCGTGCGGTCCCCACGGCCTCTTCGAGCTCTTCAACACTCGGGATGCGGAACGTGCCACTGTTGGAGAGGGCACTTCCTGGCACCAGCAGCGTGCCGTCGTCGCTACGAAGGCGATGCTCAGCGACAAGGGTTGGAGCGTAGAGGCCAGCTCGTGAGAGAGGCCCGCTCGCCGGAGGTGTGGGGTATTCACGGTGGGTGTCGGCATAGCCGTGGAGCGAACCGGAGAGAACGCCGAGCTTCCGTTCGACCCGTCTCGTGCGGGAGTCTTCGATGCTGTCCAGAAGAAGCGGAGCAAGAAGCACCATCGCAGCGATTGCAGTGGCCGCCATGATGACTCTGTCGACAAACGAGCGTGTGGCTGGAATGACAGCTGGGGCCGGCTCGGGCGAGAGTGCAGGAGCGACGATCGGGGGTTCTTCAACAGCGGCCTGAATCGTGGCGGCTGCTGCTGCTTGAGAACGGACAAACGTCAACGTCCTGCTGGCGAGGCCAGCCGGGACAGGCTCGGGTGCTCGGTCAAACTCCAGCGGGGCAAGCCCTGTACGCAGCACCGCAAGCTGCTCCTCCAGACGCTGCCCCTCCAGGCTACGGGCAGGCAAGCTCCCTCGAGGAGTGGAGGCCGCGTCTGGCGTCCCCTCGCCTTCACGCGATTGAGCATCGCTCGAGGAACTCCCACCGGAGGGGCTGCCGAGGGCTTTCGACACGCGTGAGGCTTCGTCGGTTTCCAACGCACCGAGGAGATAGCCAACTAGGTCGTCTTGCATGGTCAGGCTCGTTCTGGTCGAGAGGCGTGCGTCATGAAGCGTGTCACTACTGGCGTGTCCGTTGCATGCTGAGGTTCTGCTCAGACCTGGCTGGATGTCGTGTTTCCTCGGGTGGTGAACGCACTCAGGCCGAGTGACGCGGTGGCATCATGCTCCACGCTGTCATCACGTTCCACACCGCCCATCATGTTCCACACTGAGTTGTCCATGATTCGTTGAGTTTGATCAGTGCCGAATGCAAGCGGCTCTTCACGGTTCCTACAGGAATCCCCAACGCATCAGCCGCTTCGCGATACTTCAGGCCTTGGTGGTAGACCAGCAGCAAGGTGGCACGCAGCTGGTCGGGAAGGTCATCGACCGCCGACCGAACCCACGCCTTCGCCTCTTCCTGTTCGAATCGCTGTGCGGCGGTTGGGTCGTTGCCCGCCAGAACCTCCACCAGAGCCGCGACATCATCGTCGCCGCGACGGTTGTCCAAGCTCACCATGCGGTGTCGCTTGTTGCGTCGTTGCGCATCGATGGCCTGGTTGGTGGCGATTGTGTAGAGCCACGGTCGGAATCGCCGGCCTTGCTCGAACTGCTCCTTTTTCAGGTAGATCTGAAGAAAAGTTGCCTGAAACACGTCCTCCGCCATCTCGGCCTGTCCGAGATACCGACGGAGATAGTTGAACAGTTCACGCTCGTAGCGATGCAGAAGTGCCTCGAAAGACGCCTCATCACCACTCTCACAGAACTGCTCGAGCAGGGCCTCATCGGTCGGGCCAGAAGACTCGACAGACGATGCCTGCCAGGCAGACCCACCCCCCTGGGTTGGTTGATTCCGTCCCGATTGGGCGGGCAGGTCATGCACGGACTCTTCCTCGTTACGCAGCTGGCCGGAAAAAGGTTCAGTAGGAATCTCGACGAAACTTAGGGCAGTATAGCCAGATGTGCGGGAATTCCCGGAACTGGAGACTATGGCTGAAACTGACGGGCCAGCCACGCTCCCCTTGCGTGGGGGCTCTGCTGCAGTGGGCGGCCGCCAGTTCTCAATCAGGAGGGGGCGGCGTTAGAACGCGGTCTCTGCAGGCTCGAGGATCGCTTCCTTCGAATCGCTCTCAGCATTTTGTGGGGCCGGGAACGCGCGGCTCGGGTCGAGGCCAGCTGCGTCTGCATGCGATGACAGTGTCGTACTCAAAGCCGGCCAAGTCCTTTCTCGTAAGGAATCAGGGGCCCAAGCCCAGATTCGAGCTCGGACGAGCACGGGGTTGGCTTCCTGCTTCATGGCGCTCTCAAACGACGCGTCGACGAGTTCGGGAAATGGAGGAAGCCGAGCCTCTTTATTGACGGTCGCGTTCGATAGCGAAGATTCCCCATACCGCCTGTCATAGATATCGAACGCGATTTTGACAAACCGGTTGAAGGTGTCGAGCCTCCCCTTGGCGAGTCCGTCGAGCATCGCCCGTTGGACCATGGCATCAAGAAACTGACGTGTGTTGGAAACATCAATGTCCATTACAGAACTCAGGCGTAGAGCAAGAAAGCCCTCGAGTCCTTCGCTATACAGCGGCTGATTTCCTCTCCCGCTGCCCTCGGCAATTTTTTTTGCTTTCGCGAAGCAGCCCGTTGCCTGGGCTTCGTCACCGTAGAGAAACGAGAAAACCGTTGCTTCGTGGAGAAAACTTTCATATCCATCGAGGAGATCTGCCATCTCAGCCCTGCCAAACTCGCCGGCCGAAACGCCCCCAGCTGAGTTCATGAGGCGAACCGCCTCCTGCATCCCTCGCTCGTAGCCATCGATGAATCGCGGATCTGGAAGAATGTCGATCCGGTCAGCGAGTGGGTCAAACTCAATCCGGCCGGTCCTCATCAACTGACGGAGGGTAATCAACCTGGTGCGGATCGCCATCAGTTCATTCACGTCCTCACGGCGAAGCATCTCCTGACTGAGGCTGAGCGCTAACTCAGACCAGTAAATACCATGGGCATTCGGGTGCGCCCAATCGAGGGGGCCATACCTCTCCATCTGCTCAAGCATGAACCCAGGGTCCATGTGATAGCGATCGATAAGGAGGCGTTTCTGTAAATGTGGAACGATGACCTCAAAGATTGTGCTGGCCTCCGCAGGGTTTTCGAGCAGACTGCCCAAAAGCTCTCGGTTTGTACCGCTTGGAAGGACGTTGCCCTCTCGAATTTTGGCATCGATGGAGCCAGTGTAGAGGATGACTCTTCCTAGCATTCTCAGAAGCTTTTCGTCTGGTTGTTCGCCGTGGTTTGAGAGAACGGCAATGGCAGCCTCAACAGCCGGATCGTTGTTGAGCTCATTTAGCGAATCAGCTGCATCAACAATCTTTCGAAAGCGTTCGAGTGCATCCTCGGTTGATCTACCGCCGGTGGTATCGCCGAGAGCTTCTCTAAACTCCCGAGCAAGTCTTGCTTTGTAATACCAGTGCTCTCGGTCCAGTTTGCCGCCAATCTTATGGAAGAAAATCCAAGAAAGCTCTGACGGAAGCCGGGCATCCTTGGGATTCAGAGGAATGCCACGGGACCGAAGCAGTTCGACACCGCGAGTGATCCATCCCCAACGTTCCTCAGGCAGAGCAGTCGTGACAGATATGTTGTAGGCAAGGTTCCAGGCTTGGAATGCCCATACTTTAGGGAAGCGGGGCTGGAGTGCTGTGATCCATTGGCTGATGGTCTGAGCCTCGAAAAACTGTCCGCTATCCTGCAAGGCATCTGCGCGAGCCCACAAAAAGTCGACAGCAAGGCCCCGGAATGTTCCCAGGGCAGCAGTTGTTAAGGCGACGTTGGGGGGCATTCCGCGAGTGCCCGCCATTGAGACGACGAGGTCGAGTTCTTGTCTTTGGCTTGCGATAGATCGGCTAGTGAAAGAAGCCGCCGACATGCTTGCCAACAAAACAATGCATGCAATGACCTCAACGATACGATCCGGCATGACGATGCTCGCTCAAGTAGTCGAGGGGAGGAGGTCACGCCGGGCAAGTCCTGCCCAGCCGACCAAGCCAAATCCGAGAGGATAAGCGACGCCTATGAGCGCACAACAAGCGACAAGGTCGTTTAGCGGAAAGAGAAGGCCATTTGCGACGCTTCCGATGGCGTCGTAGTTGGAAAACGCTGGCAGGATGGCAAGAACAAAGTCAGTCACAAATCCTAAGAGCATTCTCCCTGCTTCGTAGAAGCGGCCAGAAAGAAAGAGTTCCCATGCGGCGGACATCCGCCCCATCACGACCCCGAGAAAACTGCCTGCGGCAATATTGTACTGCATCAGTGCGTCACGTATGAAGCCGCTGCCCATCGCGCCAAAATAAATAGAAAGTGCAAGTAGGAGTGCCGTGGAAGAGCCAAGGAAGCTTGCGGCAGCAATGCTGGCTGCGGCGACCAGCGAAAGCTTCATCCATATTACAGCAAGGCATTTGAGAACGTTGCCTCGGAAACTCCCTGCTCGGTACAAAAGGCGAAGCCCGTCTCCTGGTGAAAAGGTAATTGCACTTGGGATGGTTGCTCCCGCGGAAACGAGGTTCTTGTTCTCGAACGTGATCTCAAGGTTGCCTTCTTCATCGATCACATCGGGTGGCAGACTAAAAATGTGGTCTGCCTGACTTGGGAGCGTTTGCGCGAGATGAACGCCATCCTGCATTGGCCATGGTCTGCCATTGAGCCACATGGCAAATCTCACCTCAGCGAGGTCGATCTCAACGTTATTGACTCGTGGCTTCAGCTGGAGTTGAAGTGGTGCGTTCCGTGCCTTTGCGGACTCTAAGTTATGGAAAACGTAGGTGGATACCATGTCTGGAGCGACGGTGTGCCAGGCCCAATCGTATTCGAAACGAACACGACTTCTAGCAGCGGCCGGGTTATTGCGAAAGTAGTCAGGGGCATCCTGTTCGAGTTTGTTGATTGCAGCTTCGATTGCTTGTTCACGCTCAGTTGGACTAGCAGGTGACGGGGTAACCGCAGTCCGCGCGGCGAGAATGTGCTGGTCGACGGCTTCACGATCAATAGCATCCGTCGCTTGAGTTCCGGCTAAGGTTTTGGCGAACGTGTAGGTGCCTATGCCCGTAAGCCCAACGAGTATGAAGTTAAAAATCATCACGCCGAGCCATTTGCCAAGCAGGTATTCCCAACGCTGAAGCGGCTTTGCGAGCGTCATGTGAATGCGAAAAGATTCGATATCGCCACAAATACTGCTGCTTGTAAATACGATTGTCAGGAGTGATAGAATCAGGCTCGCGGAACCGAGGGACCAGGAGAGAAAAAACTGAACGCGGTACTCAAGCCGTTCGGTGTGATCAAGTGCGAGCGGGAGCGTGGGGATGAGAACGACAAGAAGCACAAGTAAGAGAAGAGCGGCCCGCATGCGGACAGCCTCATCGATGGTGACGCGTGCAACCGCGAAGGTTCCGTTAGGGGACGAGAGGAGTGCGCGGACGCCTGCAAGGCCGGCGAAACAACCGATTACCATGCCTGTAATGCCGGTAAATGCAGTTGCTAAGAGAAGTTGATCGTGCCTCGCGAGAAACGCGATGACTGCTGCGACGCCCGCAGTGCTCGTGAGCCAGGTCGCCAGTGGCCGGAGTTGTGGCGTGGACGAAAATGCCCTCCACGCGTGTCGGCCTGCGGCGGCAGCTGCAAAACCTAAAAAAAGTGTGCCGAGCGAGACACTGCCGAGCCGCACAGCAGCCTCTGCTGCAAGCTGGCCTGCCAGCAGAATGCTTAAAAACAATCCGGTGTGTCGCAGTGCCGATTCATTGCTGTTTTGCACAAAGAGGCCATGTGCCGAGATCGTTATGGCCAAGAAAAGCGTTGTGTAGCGAAGGGCATCGGCGGCCGATTTGCCTGCCTGGACTTCGAGGAGATGGGAAGCTGCCAGCCCAATAGCCGCAACAGCCACGAGCCAGATCAGGCTGCTGCGGAGATGAGGCCAAGAGATAAACTGGTTTCTCTGCCGTCGAGTCGTCACGATCTGCGTCGTTGAAGAGCTCATTTCAGTCATCGCCTTGTCAAGCTCTCCAGCAGGTCTGTATCGACATCGTGCGCTGGACCGCCATCTGTGGGAGTTGCAGCGGGCGCGGACCTTGGAACTACGTCAGCTACGACAGTGTCCTTCAGGAAGTCGGCGACGCCACTCGTTGCGGCAGCCCCGCTCGTCTGAAGGCCCTCTGCTCGTGCTTTCTCAACAATTTCAACAAAAAGCGCTTCCATCCGTCTTCGGGGCTGGTCGACTTCTACTGTTTGAGCACCCCGCTCTTTGAGAAGGCTGCAAACCTCCGCGATGACACTGTCAGAGAGGGCGGAGGTCTGTATCGTTGTTTGATCAGTGCGGGTAAGGAGGTCTTCACAAGTGCCTTCGGCGCGGACTTTACCGCCAAACATTATTGCAACGCGGTCGCACAAGTCCTCAACGTCAGAGAGTTGGTGTGTGCAGAGAAGAACGGTCTTGCCACGCCTTCCAAGATCCATGATGAGATCTTTGATTTGCCTTGCTGCGACAGGGTCCATGCCACTTGTTGGCTCGTCGAGAATCAATAACTGGGGGTCGTTGATAAGGCTCTGCGCAAGCCCGACGCGTCGCTGCATGCCTTTCGAAAATTCTCCGACCGGGCGATGTTCGACCGCATCAAGACCAACCATTTCCAGTAGACGATCAACTCGCTCGTTACGTACTTTTCTAGGGAGCTTAAAGAGCCGCCCATAGTAGTCGAGGGTTTCGCGGGCAGAGAGAAAGCGGTAGAGGTAACTCTCCTCCGGCAGGTATCCCACATGCTTCTTGATGGCCACGTCACGCGGACTCTTGCCGAGGACTGCAACTCTTCCGGAACTTGGAGTCAGAAGCCCGAGCAGCATTTTGATCGTGGTGCTTTTTCCCGACCCATTTGGACCGAGCAGCCCGTAGATCTGTCCACGGCGGATCTCAAGGTCGATGCCTTCAACAGCGCGGACTCGCGGCCGCATCCAGAAGTCACGGAAGGTTTTTCGCAGGTCAACGCATTTAACGTCAATGCCCTCAGCGGCATCCATATGAATCACCATTAGTTGAACTCTGCCTGACGCTGCTTTAACGCCTCGATTTGGGATTTCTGTCGGTCTTGCTGGATTTGGGGATCGCGATTTATTTGTAACTCAAGCCGTCCGTCAAGCGTGTAGAATGTTTCAACATCACCCGTCAGTATTCGTTCGCGGGCGTCTTCCCAAAGCCTCGAGAGAATGATTCGTGGATTCTTCTCAAACTGAGGTAGGAGCCGTTCGAATACTTCACGGTCGCCTTTTACGGCTTCAACGACCTGCGTTCGATAGGTGCGAGCAGAATTGATGCTCTCGGCCACCAGCCCACCGATTGAAATGTTGTTGACAGTAAGAGTGTCAAACACCTCTTTAAGTTTTTGCTCGGACACAGCAATCTCCGAGCTCGTCCCTGTTTCTCTCACTCGTTCATACTCATCAAGGAGTGCAATTAGCGAGTCGCTGGCTTGGCCTGCCGCTTCACCCAATATTCTTGCTCGGTCTTGTTGGGCCTGAACAATCCGACGGGCGCGGTCAGTCTCAGCTGTCGTAACAGCGTCAAAGCTCGCTACAACACTCACGGGTGCAGAAACCTGATCGAGTGCGAGTTGGGTGATCTGAAGGCCACTCGCCATGGCGTCAAGTGTCTCCTGCGCAGTCGCGGTGGCCACCTCACGATTGACAAGACCCTTGAGAAGATCATCGGCTGGAAGCTGCGCTATAGCTCGGATAATTCCCTGGGCTACGATGCACTTGATGAGTTGGTCGGCAAGCTCACGCTGACCCACGTTAGTAACATAGGCGACGGGATCACCAACAATGTATGTGATCGTCCATTGTGCGTGCGCTACATTAACATCACCGGTGAGCAATGAGCCGTCTCTCATCGGATTCAGCGGTCCCGCCCGCGTATTTCGAATCTGATCGCGTGTGGTCCCTCGCTCGTTCATTCCGGTCTCATACCAGAAGTCTTTATCAAGCTTCAGGGTGTTTGGGCGGGTGTCAACTTTGATGACTTGCTCGATGGGGAATGGTGCGGCAAAGTAAGTGCCCCTTTCGAGAACGCGTTCTCCTGGCGCACCAACATAGTTGCCAAACCGAAGGCGTAGAGCTACCTCGTTTGAGCCGACGCTGAAGACGCCACTAAACGCGTACGCAAACACGGCGGCCAGCATTGCAAACTTCAGGACGGTAAAACTGACCGCGAGGGCGTCAGCCAGCGACTGCTGCGCTGGATCAAGTTCTGGGGCGGTGTCCAGGACGGGCTCGGCGTCACTCATTGAGGAGTCTCCGGAAGACTCGCCGCAGGAATGCCGCCTTGCCGAACTTGTTGTGACCGCGTTCCCTGGTTTGCTCCAGGGTCGTTGTTAAACCAATCGAGGATTCCAAGGCTATCGGCAGAGAGAACGAATGTCGTGTTGTGGTCAAGCATCTTTTCTAACGCCTGTACTTTACGGAGAAAGATGGCAAAGTCCTCATTGAGTGCAAAACTGTCGTATTCTTGAGATGCCTCGCGATCGCCCTCGGAGCGAATCGTTTGCGCTCGCCGTTCTGCAAATGCGAGGATTCGGTCGCGTGCGCTTTGAGCCTCGCTGCGAATGGCGGATGCTTGTGCCTGGCCTTCCTGGAGAGCATTCTCGGCGAGCCTCTCACGGGTTGCGATCATTGTCTCAAAGACTTTTTCTGTTGTTGCCTCGGGTAGAACGAGTTTGTAGAGGCCAACGCTTTCGACCTTAATGCCGTACTGTGTTTCCGCAAGAGATGCTTCGATTGCTTTCCTCGCCTCTTCCTCGATGGTTTCGAGCATGAGTTTCGAGCGATCTAGGTTGACAAGCTCATCGAGTCTGAAGCGACTAATAACGCCACGCATTTCGCGCAGTCGAGTCGCAAGTTGGCGCTCTGCTTCAGATGGGTCTTTGAGTGTTACATAGAAATCAAGCGGATTGTCGATACGCCACGTGAGGTATGTTCGCACGATGACGCTTTTGCCGTCTGCGGTCTGAAGTTCTTCGATTTTGTCTTCGAGAAGTTGCAGCCGCTTTGAGTAGTGCGTTACTTTGTTGATCGGCCATGGTAGACGCCATTTGAGTCCTGCTGTGGTTTGCACGCTCTCGGAATCCGCCCGATCGAAGTTTGTCTTGACGGCAACCTGGTCGTACCGCACTTGGTATAAAAACATGCGGGAGAGGAGGGTGCCAGTGATAAGAATGGCGACGAGTGTGGTGAATGAGTTCTTCATGCAGTAGTGATTCGCAATACGGCGTGTTCGTGAGGCGGCGTGTTAGTCACTAAGGAGCGTGTCGAGGGCTGAGGCGGAGTCGTTGAGGTCCAGTTTGAGTGTGGGCGTAGTAGTTGTGCCGGTGATGATGTATTTACGGCGGTCGGAGAGGCTTTCTGAAAGCACATCGAGAAACCGCCGAGTTCGGTAATAGAGCGGCGCGCTTTCGTGGGCAAGAAGTTCGCCTGAAAACTGTTCCAGAGAACTGCTCTCACCGACAGCCCGTTTCCACCGATAGCCTCTGGCGTTGTATATAAGTTCAGCCGCTTCGCCGCGTGCCTCCCCAAGGAGTGTTTCAATATCGAGTTCACGATTGGCGATCTGTAGACGTCGTTGGTTGGTCGAAGCAGGTGTCGTATCGTCGGCGACGTCTCTTCGTAAAGTGTCGAGTTCTAGGATGGCGGCGCTGATACGTCGGCTTCTGTCGACTGACCCCGCGACGCTTGCGAGAGTGGTGACGGCATCGCGGTGTCCCTGCTCGATCAGCGTTTGGCGTTCTTGCTGAGCCCCAATCTGGCTGTGGAATGCTCGGGCCACGTTGCCCCCAGGAGGCATCAAGGATGTGATCGCGACACTTACGACATGCAGACCCAATCCAAAACGATCAAGGCGTTCCTGAATTGCTTGATGGAGGCCTGGTCCACCCTCAGTGCGGCCGTGGGTGAGAAGCCAGTCGAGATCATGGCTCGCAAAGAAGCGGCCCGCCTCCTGGCTGCTTACGAGACGGATGGCGTCATCAGGATCGACGGCTGCTCGTTGAAAATCGACGAGGTCACGGATTTGATACTGGACGACGACATCGGCGTGAATGAGCCCGATGTCAGCACCGTTTTCGCTCGTCGCTAAGCCTGTTGGAAAGTACTCCATCCCAACTGTTGAGAGGCGATCGTCGGATCCAGTCCACAGAAACGCTGCCGCATTCTGCCATCGTCCGGCAGGATCGCTGGACACTGTGACCTGTTGAACTTTGCCGATCGGGAACGTAACGGAAGTTTCGAAAGGCCACGGCAGTTTGAAGTGAATGCCAGGTGGTCGAGCAGGAGGGCGGAGTTGGCCAAATCTCAAGACGAGGCCTTGTTCGTCGGGACCGACGATGACAACTGTCGAGAGGGCGAGAAGTATGCTGCCGCCAAAAACCAGCAGAGGGGTGATCGCTCGACCGAGAAGGAGATACAGCCAGCTTCGCGATACCTCAACACCAAACTGGTATTGAATGAGTTCGCCGACAATCTGCCCCAGCGCTTCAGGTTGTGTGAGAAGCCCGAGAAATCGACTGTCAAAGGCAGGCCGTGGAATCTCGCCTGGGCGACGCGGGCGATATGCAGAAAAAAGCTGAGTCAGAAGAATTTCTGTCCCAACAAGGATCATGAGGATGGGGACGGCCGCAGCGACAAAATGAAAAAATGCAGTGTCATCGACGACGGCGGCAACGATAGAGCCCGCAAGTATGACCGTTGCCAACACGAAGCAGCTCATTAAGTAGCTGGCCCCACCCCGCAGTAACTGCCACGCTTTCACACGGGTGTAGCCGCTAATCCATCTCCCGGAAACAAAAGCTACGAAGGCGATTGCTGCGGAAACAAACAGCAAGCCGATGGGATTGATGCCCTCAGCAAGCGTGGTCACTGCGGTGGGCGACTCATCTCTCATGAGGACGATGAATCGCCAGATCAACGCGACGCCAGCGAAAATTAGAAAGACTGAAACCAGAAAACTGACGCCCGAGAGCCCCCAGGTCAGAAGGTTTGCCAGTCGAGCCCGCGCTCGTTGCAGTTCGTCAGACTGTTCGCCAAATAATGCGGCAGAAGCGGCGTCCTGTGTCGCAAGTTGTTCAGAAGCCAGCGACTCACGCTTCTCGATCCCGTACTGGTTGTAGAGGAGAACTAGCAGTACCCAGATCGGAAGCCCCCCGAGCATGTGCCAGGTTGCTGCCTGAACTGCAGGGCTTTCGGTCCAGAGGCCGAGCAGTCCCATGGCAACGGTCAACGCGATCTGAATCACGAGGCCAGCTATTGCCGCAATCGAGCCTCGGCGAAACGTTATCTGGTCGTCAGTCATCGATCACCGCTCAGTGCGTGAAGTGCGTCACAACGGCCCTCTGGCTTACGCGTGGAACTGGAAAGCCTGAGGCCACTGCTGGCAAGCATTACTTCTAATCAGCGTATGTGAGCGTTTCGTTAGCATTTGGTGTGGGCCTCGGAAGTGAGGAGTGCAGGGGATATGATGCGGAGTTCCCTATCGTTCGCAGTTCGAACGAGAATGCCACGCATTGAAATCCCAATGACTCTTCTCTCGATCTCCCGAAACGCACTGCTTGAATCCATCAGACAGCCAGTTTTCGTTGTCCTCTTGATCGCAGGGGAACTGGCCCTCGCGCTCAATCTGAGTCTGGCAGCTTTTACTTTTGGGGAAGACGACAAACTTCTTGTAGACCTCGGATTGAGCACGCTTCTGCTCGCTGGATTGTTGTCGGCTGCCTTTACAGCCGCCAGTGTGCTCGCAAATGAAATTGAAAAACGGACGGTGTTAACGGTGGTGAGCAAGCCTGTTTCACGGGCAACGGTAGTGCTGGGAAAGTTTCTCGGGGTCTGCGGTGCACTGGCAGTCGGTCAGTGGACTCTCTCCAGTGTGTTTCTGCTCACAGTACGCCATGGGGTTGCTGCAGATGCACGGACTGACATCGCTTTTGACATGCCAGTAATTGTTGTATCAACGCTGTTTTTTGGGCTTGCTGCGGTCTACGCTGGCCTCGCCAACTATCTTTACCGGAGGCCTTTTCCGAGCGTCTTCACGGTAAGCACGGCAGTTGCAGCAACGGCTGCAGTAGTCACAACATGGTGCATTGAGCCCAGTTGGAGATTCCAGAATCCATCACGTGAGTGGAATCCTCAACTTATGTTTGCCTTGGCGATGGTCTTTGAAGCAGTGCTTGTTTTGGCTGCAGTGGCGATGGCAGCTTCGACGCGTCTTGGGCAGACAGCGACGTTCTTTGTATCGCTCGGCTTTCTCCTCGCGGGTCTTGTAGGAGAGTATTTCGTCGGTCAGTTCGCGGATACGGAAAGTCTACCGAATGCAGTTCGCAACCTTACTGGGCTCTTTGTGCTCATTGTTCCAAATCTTCAGTACTTCTGGGCTGCCGATGCCCTTACGCAAGGGCATCCGATTACACCTTTTTACTTCTACACGGTCTCAGCCTATGCGTCGTTTATGATTGCGGGCATCATGAGCCTAGCGGTTTTGTTGTTTCAACGGCGTGATGTGGGTTAGACCGCAGTCCTTTTTTTTCGGCTTCTGTCTGTTCAAGCTCTTCGCCGCAGCGGACGAGTCGCGCTGAGTTGAAGACCACGACAAGGCCACTGACGATATGAAGAGCGGCTGCAGCGACAGGTGATACGTAGCCAGCCCCAGCCAGGAAAAGAAAACCAATTATAAACAGCCCGCCGACGATCATGTTTTGACGAATCACTGAGATTGTGCGTCTCGAAAGATCGACGAGGAATGGGATTCGATTCAGATTGCTGTTGAGCAGTGCGATACTGGCGGAATGAATGGCAACGTCGCTACCCGCCGCCCCCATTGCGATCGATATGTCACCCGCCGCCAGAGCAGGGGCGTCGTTTACACCGTCGCCGATGACAGCCACCCGGTGCCCGCGGGCTTTCAGTTCGTCGACCATTTCCAGTTTCTCGTGTGGCAAAACCTCAGCCTTAAACTCCTTGAAATGCATTTGGGACGCGACTCGTTTGGCCACACTCGCACGATCTCCGGTGAGGATCACCAAGCGGTCGATGCCTTGGGCTCTCAGGCGATCAACAGCTTCTGCAGCTTCTGGGCGGGCGTTGTCTTCCAAGCCAATCCAGCCGACGAGTTTTCCGTCAGACACCACAAACAGCACGCTAAGGCCATCTGCTTCGGGGCTGCTTTGGATGTCTGTGACGAGCTGAGCTTCGGCTGTCGAAAGCACAGATTCATCATGCAGTAGCCAACTGGATCGTCCCACCAGGAGCGTGTGTCCATCGCTGACCGCTTTCACACCTCGGCCTGCAACTTCTTCAAAACTTTGTGGCCTGGCGAGAGGGAGGTTTGCGCGGCGAGCCATATCGGTAACTGCCTTCGCAACGGGATGCCGGCTGTCTTGTTCTGCGGTGGCAGCGAGTGAAAGGAGCTCTGCCGGTTCCACGCCATCGACTGGTGCAAGGCGACTTACTGACAGGATGCCTGTCGTAAGGGTTCCTGTTTTGTCAAACACGACAGCTGTGAGATTACGTGCCGCCTCGAGGGTGACAACGCTCTTCACTAAAACACCAAGCCTTGCAGCAGCTGATAAAGCTGCCACCATTGCGGTCGGTGTTGCCAGGATAAGCGCGCTGGGGCAAGCGACCACCAGCATGGCGATCGCGCGACTAAATGCCGTGTCGGGATCGCTGCGAAGGGCAAAAAAAAGTACCACGCAAACAAGCATGAGCACCGTGGGGACGTACCACGCGGCGTACTGATCAACAAGCCGCATGATAGGACTTCGGGTCTGTTCGGCCTGCAGGATAAGCTCTTTCACTCGACCAAGAAGCGTATCGGCTCCCGCTTTTGTGACCTCAATGTCGAGCACTCCGGTGAGATTAATGGTTCCTCCGAAGGCTTCATCTCCAACCACTTTGTCGACGGGTAGTGATTCGCCAGTAATGCTCGCCTGGTTCACCGTGCTGGTGCCTGTCAGCACTCGACCGTCGGCAGGGATGTTGTCACCAGGGCGAACCCGAACGATATCACCCGGTCGGAGTTCTTTTGCGTCGATCAGGTCCTCGCTGTCCCCAGCCTCGGTTGGGGAATGGCTGCCGGGCGACAAACGGAGGCGAGATGCCTTGGTCGGGGTAAGTTTGATCAACGACTCAATGCTTGCGGCGGCTCCAATCGCGGTTCGTTTTTCGATCAGGCCCGAAACAATCATGAAGAGAGCTATGGCACCACTCTCTTGATAGTTGCCTGTGGCTGCTGCGGCGATGACCGCAAGGGCGACGAGTGCGTTCATGCCAGCTTCGCCGCGGAGAAGGTCTTTGATTGCTGCGGCCGCGAGAGGTAAGCCGAGTAAAAGCACAGCTGTAGCCGCAGGGGCAGCGGAATGAAAAGACGTTTTCCAAAGCAAATGCGCCACTAAAGAGCAAACGAGCAGTGTTGCCCCAATAAGTGTGGCTGTGATCTGGATCCGTAGCCCTCGCTCGCGGGTTGAGTGTGGGGCTTCAGGTTCTGGGAGTGAAGCGGTGACTGCCCCGACGGCTCTTGCGTCGTTTTCACCGGTCATGCTGGCAGAGATACTTCCCATAGTTTCAAGAGTCTTAAGGTGAACGGTGAAAGCAGCAAAAATTTAAAAACCGTGGCCACCCATGTAGGGTGGCCACGGCTCCGGAATAGAGATTGCGGGAGCAAGGACTATTGCTCGTTTACACTGCCCGCAGCCGACTGGCGGTTACGAAGCCGCTTGATCCAGATCTTGTCGGTGATCTCTTGATACGATGGACCGTCGATGGCAACCGCAGTGATTTTACCGTTGCCATCGCGTGCTACGCCATTGCCGATAAAACCGTCATAAAGAGCACCGGTGCTCGTGCCATTGTAGGCCACAGTGTCGGCAATCTTCTCAACGTGCCCGTCAGCAAACAGCACTGGAGCGTATCCACCGCCTCCAGTATTGTCCTTCGGCTGATGAAGAGGTTCGATATCGCCAAACTCGTGCACCTTCTTGCCATTGGCACCACCGAGGGTAGTGTCTTCAAACGGCACATTCATGCCGTCGTTGAAGCTCTCGACGAGAAGATCATTCACCTTAACGATCTGCTGGCCTGCAAAGTCGTTCATGATCTGAGCGACGGCTCCATAACCCGTAGCAGGGCTGTTCGCGGTGTTGCCCGGACCAACCAACGCGTCGAGACCGTCACCGGCTCGAGCAGGTCCCATCAAAGCCACGCGGGCAGCACTGGTAAGGCCCTGAGCAAGGTGGTTCTCGGAAAGAGGACCGTCGCCATCCACCGGCAGTTTCTTGTTGGAAGCGTATCCATCCACAGCAGTCGGATCGCCGCGGCTGAAGTGCCAAGTGGTGGCGTAGTTAGTGTTGTAGCCATTCTGCCAGACTTCCTTGGCCTTCTGGTCACCACCAAAGTATGTCTCGCCTGTGTGCGAGAAGCCCGTGCCGGCTGGCCAAGGCCCTGGCGTGGAGTCGTCCACTTCCTTTGCAGAGTTCCCTGTCGCTCCCATGTAGTCGCCGACTTTTTCACTAATCTTATTGCGGCTGCCCGCATCGAGAGCTTGGCCGGGAACTGAGACCTTGAGATCAATCAGGTCAGCAACCCAGCCGACTTGCCGGATGTCGCCATCACGGTTGTGATCGAACGCCGCGGAACACATCTTGCCGTCGTTCTGAGAGGCGTAGATCGTAAAACCACGGCCAAATCCAGACATGTTACTAATACTGGCGCTGGCATTTGCTGATGCTCGAGCAGCTGCGAGCGATGGCAGCAGCAATGCCGCCAAAACTCCAATGATGGAAATAACCACAAGAAGTTCGACAAGCGTAAAGCCGCCACGAACTTTCTGCCAACGGATAGACATTTAAAACTCCATTTAAACTCGGGGCTAAGCAGGCAGGAAGAAAATTTTCTGCCTGCGTACAAAATACGGCGGCCGTGTTAGGGGATTGTGTGTGGCTTGTGAGGAATCTGCGAGAAACTGTTGGGCTTATTCGAGCACGCTTCCTCCAGGGCGTTGCAGCGGAAGGAGGCGTTTGAGCCAAATTGAGTCGGCGGCTTCTTGATAGCTGGGACCATCAAGCGTGTGGTCGACGATGATGCCACTGGTATTGGCGACGACGCCGTTGCCGAGAAAACTGTCTCCGGGGCTCGGGTCGTCAGGTTGTCCGACAGTGACGGTGTCGTAGACGCGTGCGACGTGGCCGTCAGCGAAAAGAATCGGGGCGAAGCCGCCTCCCCCATGACTCTTCGGCTGGTGGAGTGGGTGGATGTCGGAGAGTTCGTGGATCTTGCGGCCCGGACCACCACCAAGTGCTGGATCGTCGAAGACGACATTCATCCCATCAGTCAGCGTATCGAGGAGGAAGTCATTTGGTCTGACAAGCTGAAATCCAACAAAGCCATTAACGACATCGTCTGCCACGCCTGCTCGTAATCGCCGCGTGGCGTCACGAACCCTGTATGAAGGGCCTTCAGCGGCTCGAGCTGGGCCCATGAGTGCGATGCGAGCCGCGGTTGTGCGAGCCGCGGCCAGGTCCCCTGTCGAAAGGGGGCCGCTGCCTTCCGCCGGTGAGCGAACTTTACTGCCGTAGCCTGGATAGTCGGGGTCAAGGTTGGCGACAGGGTCTCCCCGGCTGAAGTGCCAAGTCGTCGCAAAAGCCGTGTTGAATCCGGCATTCCAGACCTCGTTCATCGCGTTGACGCTTCCGAAAAAGCGTTGGCCGGAGATGTCATCGTACGTTTGAGATGCCGTCCACCCATTGTCCGAGCCATCCACAAGAGGCGCTGCGCCGAGTCGAGCCGCGCCGGCATAGTCAGCAACCGTTTCGCTGACATGCCAAGTGTTTGCTGGGTCAAGAGCTTTCCCTGGCGAAGTGATTTTATTGCCGATGGTGTCCGCGACCCAGCCGCGTCTGCGGATATCACCATCTCGGAGATGGTCGAATGCTCCGGTCGACAGCCGGCCCGAGGTGTCTTCATTTGCATGCACGACAAAACCGCGACCAAAAGTTGAAAGATGGCTGGTCGCTGTGGCTGCGTTCGCGGAAGATCGCGCTGCGGAGAGGGCCGGTAAGAGGATCGCTGCGAGCACGCCGATGATCGATATCACAACGAGGAGTTCAACCAGCGTAAATCCACCACGACGGTTACGCAGTGGCTGTGAGCATCTGACGGGACCGCTCCGCTTTCCGAGCCAGAAACCGAACGGTTGACGGTTGGAAGCGGCGCGAAATGAGCGGCTTGTTTCGATGCTGGATGTGTGGACGCGGTATGCGGACATGGCATCCTCATCGAGGGTTGCAAAATCATGAGTCGCACCCCCGGCATGCAATGCCGCGAGGTTGCCAACACTTTCCTCTCGAAAATATCGCCACATTGTTAGCGGCGCATTAGAGGGTTGGCGATTAGAAGAAGTCCTTTGTAGGCAGGCGGTTCGCCTTCCACCAAAGCGATGCAACGCCGATTGTTAGGCTTGCGTTAGTTCTTGGCAAACTTGTTGACAGTGGGGTTGTGATCCCTACCATCACGAGAGTTGTTCCTGAAAAATCTCTTGCAGAGTTGCTCGTGAAGTCCTCCCGCCGCCGTTCTTTCTACACTGGTGAGCACTGCTCACTTGTTTGTAGGCGAGTGGTTGAGTGAAACGAGCTGGGCCTCCTTGTTCGCTGGTTTGAGCGAGCGCCAGAGAGGTCGCTTTCGGTTGTCCCCATGAATGGCTGAGTTGCTGCGCGGTGATCGCATCACGCAGCACAGCTGCAAAGGGCACGGCCCAGATAATTTCGCTTTCGGGAAGGACAGCACGCATCTCTGCAGGGGCTCCCCGAGCAGAAGCAGTTTGTCTCCATGTCGATCTCCTTAATCGCACGGGCTGCGGTCCGCGCTGCAATCTTGGCATCTGATGCCGAGGGGCGGCATGGGGCGTACGCGGCTCGATCTCGAGGTGCTCTCTGCGAAGTCGATCTCCATCGAGGGAGGCTGCGCAGAGACGGGCCACCTAGAGACGGGCCACCTAGAGACGGGCCACCTAGAGACGGGCCACCTAGAGACGGGCCACCTAGAGACGGGCCACCTAGAGACGGGCCACCTAGAGACGGGCCACCTAGAG
>JADHNY010000143.1 GCA_016779265.1 Pirellulales bacterium
CTAGTCCACTTTCCCTCATTGTCGCCGAGCATCGTGCTGCCGTCACGCGTCTGCAGAATGCCCGTCAACACGCGGCCATCAGCAAGATGTACGATGTGTGTCGTAAAGTCTGGGTTAATGGCAAAACTGGGATGCCGAATATCTCGTGACACACTGGCAAAATCGCGGTGCACCAGGTTGCCGAGATCGGGGCCGATCATCGCCCCGTCGCCGGCCACCGAGTGACATTTGCTGCAGCCGGCAGTGTCTGAGAGAAACACCCGCCGCCCGCGTCCCCAGCTGCCACCCTCGAGCTCTGCGATCGCCAGCGGAGCCGTGCTGAGCTCACTCGCCGATGTGGTGGCCCATGGCAGAATGAAACGATGCAGCGGGAGTGGTCGCTCGGTGCCATCTTCATTGGTGTGAAACGTGATCGTCAGCTGCGGGCTGCGAACGCCGCCAGTCGCCAGCGACACCGCAAGATCCACAGGTTTCGCCACGCCAGCAGGCGACTCAAAGCGGGCTACAAAATCCCCACGGGCGTTTTCCTGTGTCGTCACCTCCAGAGGAGTCCCCGCCACACTCGCCTCGACCTCAACGGCGCGGTCACTCGTGATGGTGATCGTTGCAGTCTCCGGCGGCCACTCATGATCAAGCTGGCTCCCAGGCTGCACGGCGGGCCTCAGCAGCTGCGTCAGGTTCACTCGCGTCTCGAGTTCGAGTCGGCCCGGCTCACGAAGCTTCGTCCAGAGCTCCTCATGCCCTGACGATCCTCTGGTCAGCCGCTCCGACACCGCCAGGTCGAGATGGGGAAGCCAGTGCGCGGTGCTGGACTGCGGGCTGCCTTCATTGAGTGCCTGCTCAGCCGATGCATGCCAGCGAACAGCGACGCCGGCGGTTGAGGCATCGACGTCAACCGCCGCCTGCTGAGTGAGGCTGCCGGTACGAGCCGCAGGAGCGTTGCTGTCGTCAGTCCATGGCAGCGATACCGCCAGGTGCGTCTGCAACGGAATCGGATCAGTCCCCAAGACCACTGTCCGCCGATCGGCTGTGAGGGCCGCCGACACCACCCGCAGCCGGTGACGCGGTGCCATCTTTTGCGCCTGCACCACGGCATAGGGCGGCTCAAGCGTTTCAAAGCGGTCCGCCGCCCGCACAAACGCCCCGTATTCGACCACGGCCTTCTCCGCGACACCGGCAAGCGACGCCGGACTCAGCGGACGGTCGAAGGCAACGCGAATCTCTCTCTGTCCTTCCGCCCAGGCGACCACCGGCCGTGGAGCCTCCACCGACCGCATGGAGATTCGGAACAGTTTGCCCACGCCCGCTGGCCCAGTTCCCCAGTCGGGCGGACCGGAATGGCAGGCGACGACGAGATCGCCGTTGGCTGCCACGCAGGCGTCCACGCAGAGCATCTGCAGTGCGGCCACCAACTGACTTGTCGCCACATAGCCAGCTGCCGTAGGCACGAGTGTCGTCCGCCAGAGTTTTCCGCGTGACTCGCCACAGACAATCGCGTCGCCTGCCCACCACCTCGGCCCAAACGGTTTCTGATCGGCCACCGCGGGATTGAAGACCATGCCGCAGGCAGACTGGTGCTGCGGGCCGTAGTCAAACGTCGACGGCTCATCGAGCACACCGGGGTTATGCCGCGGGTGCCGCGGCGGGAAGCCGAAGTGCTGCATCCCCGTCACATTCCAGCGTGGGGCCGTCCCATCGAGACGGATATGCAGGAGTTCATCGAACGGATTGCCGTTGGGCATCCATGTGGCCCCCTCCTGCTCGGTGCAGAAGAGATCACCGCGGTCGTTGAATGCAAGCGCGATCGGGAAACGAATACCCGTGCAGACTGCCTCTCGCCGCGACAGGTCAGGGCTGACCCGCTGGATCGTGCCCCGCTCGCTGCGGACGTCGTAGTGACTCTTTCCCTCCGCATCGAGCAGGTAAGCGTTGGAGTAGTCGGCAACATCGAGTGCGAAGTAGAGGCTTCCGTCTGCCCCCATCGCCAGCCCCGTGGCATCGACATTCTGGGTGATCTCCTGCCAGCCGGTGGCAACCACCCGCTCTTCGTCTGCAGCGTCATCGCCATCGTGATCGAGAAACAGCGACACCTTGCCCTTCGAAGCGACAAACATGCCGTCACCATGCTCGTAGCCGGGGGGTGTGACCAGCAGCCCGATCGGCCCGCGGAGACTGCCTTCGTTGTGGTACCAGCGTGTGGCGGTGTCTTCGAGGCCGTCGCCATCGGTATCCCGCAGCAGATGGATGTCGCCGCCGTAGCCAAGCGTGACGAGCGCACCATCTTCACGAAAACGGACGTTGTTGACATTCGCCAGCTGCACCGGGATCTCACGAACCTCAAAGCCGGGGACGAGCATCTGAATCAGCGGCGGATTCTCGGCGAGTTCAAGCGGCACGCCACCGTCGCGACGAGCCAGCGGCGCTTCGCGAAGGGACTCAGCAAGCAAGGCATGCCGCGTGAGCAGCCGCTCGCGGACCGCCGTAGCCTCGTCAGCTGTGAGCACCCTGTCGAAGAGCAGCACCTCAGCCACATCGCCCGCCAGACTGCCACGGACCTGCTGCGGCCCGGGACCGTTGGTGTAGTAGCGACCGCCAAGCGTCAGCTCATCAAGCGACAGCGTGTCTCCAGCAAACGGCCGCGCTCCCTCCCGTTTTCCATCCACCAGCAGCCGCACCTCGCCTGCCTCGGGATCAGCAACCACCTCAAGCAGATGCAGGCCACCAAACGGTGCAGATGCCTGGCGAAGGTCACGAGCACCACCAAAGCCCTTCCCCTCCACGTTGATCACGTCGAAGGACCGAGATGGCCCGGGACCAAGATCAACGGTCAGGCCCGATTCGTAGTCACGTTGGCCCGCTGCGTTCGCAGCGAAGAAACCCTGAAACTCACCCGGATTCGCATGCGGAGCAGCCACGACAAACAGCGTGAACGCATCGCTCTCAAGCCCTGTCCCCACCACCCGGAGATGATCGTCCACGCCATCAAACCGCAGCACACGACTCTCACCAACCGCGACCACTTCCGGCCGCGCAGCATCCTCCGGCTGTACGAACACTCTTGTCGCCACGGCCAGGTCTTGGAGCTCTGCGATCAGACCAACCTCGGCGGCCGTTGCATCGAGGTGCACGATCAAGCCCGCTGGCAGTTTTCCATCTGCCTGAGCGAGTTGTGCGTCCAAGACGGAAGGGAACGCCATCAACAGCAGCAGTCCCAGCATCAACCGCTTATAGCCAGTCATCGTCCCTCTCCCGGTATTCATCCTCGGAGCAGCTTTGACCAGCCCGCTCACTGTCCACTCTCCGCACCCGCTCGGCCCAGAGCTGTCCGCTGCGCTCTGAGGTGCAGGACCGCCGAAGTCCGGCCAGGTCTACGCCGGCACTGCCCCAGGCTTGCCCTGCTGAATCACGAAGCTCGCCTTGGTTTCCAGGGGTGATCCCCGTCGATCCACAAACGGTGTCGTGCGAAAATGGGTCGTCCAGGTGTGCGGTGTCAACTCACACGACACATACCCCCGATTGGAGTTGTACCACTTCACAAAGTCGTTCTGACGGGCAGCCCGCTCATACTCTTCGATGATGTTGCCGCCGTTGCCACCATTGTTCATCGACGTGCCGACAAGTTCCGTCCCGACGATCGGCGACCGCTCGTCCTGGAAATCAAGCTGCAGGTCATTCACCCAGTTGACGTGGATATCGCCTGTGAGCACGACAGGATTGGGCACCTGCCGCTCGTGCAGGAATCGCAACAGACGACGACGGCTGACGTCGTAGCCAGGCCACTGGTCCATGCTGTAGCGGCCCTCCTCGGGCGTGCCACGGTTCAGAGGAGCGACCATCACCTGCTGGGCGAGCACATTCCAAATCGACTGCGATGCAAGCAGCGTGCTCATCATCCAATGCTCTTGCCGGTCGCCAAGGATGGTCGCCTGCTGGTCAAAGACCTTGCCGGCAAGGGGCTTTTGATGATCGCCGTTGGGCTGATCGGTGCGGTACTGCCGCGTGTCGAGCATGGAGAACTCGGCAAGTCGTCCAAACCGACAGCTGCGATAGAGCGTCATGTGTGGGCCGTGAGGGAACGACCGCCGACGCAGTGGCATGAACTCATAGTAGGCCTGATAGGCATTCATCCGCCGGGCTAAGAACGCTTCCGGCGAGACGCCCTCCTCCTCGGAGACGAGATTGGCATAGTTGTTGTCAAACTCGTGATCGTCCCAGGTCACCAGCCAGGGAAAGAGTCGATGGGTGTTTTGCAGGTCCTCATCGAGCCGATACTGGGCATACCGCAGCCGGTAGTCGGCAAGTGACTCAATCTCATTGCCAAGATGCTTCCGCGGACGATTCTCCGCCCCGCCATACTCATAGATGTAGTCACCGAGGTGCACGACGAGATCGAGGTCCTCTTGCTGCATATGTGGGTAGCCGTTGAAGTACCCCACTTCGTAGTGCTGGCAGGAGGTAAACGCGAACCGCATCCGCTCAGGCAACGCCTCAACAGCTGGAGCAGTTCGTGTCCGCCCAACGACACTCGTCTCGTCGCCGGCGTGGAAGCGGTAGAAGTACCAGCGGTGAGGCTCCAGCCCATCAACTTCCACGTGCACCGAATGCCCAAGCTGCGGTGTGGCCAGGGCCTCACCCCGTCGCACGACACTGCCGAAAGCCTCGTCCGTAGCCACCTCCCACTGCACACGCACCGCCTCCGCTGGCATCCCGCCGCCCGGCAGAAGTGGCTCGGGAGCGAGCCTCGTCCAGAGCACCACGCCATCTGGCTCGGGGTCTCCCGATGCCACGCCCAGCTGAAAAGGTGTGTCTTGAAAACGTGGCGTGTCCACCACCTGGCCACGGGTGAGATTCGGCAGCATCGGAATCGCCGACACCGCAGCCATGTAGCGAAGAAAATCCCGCCGCTCGATCCCGTAACAACGAGCAGCCTTCGACATCCGCCGCATCGCAAACCTCCTTGGCACTCTCTCGCGTCTGAGCATTCCCCACACCGCTGCCTCAGTGAATCCGCAGTTTGTCGGTCCTGCAAGTCCGCAGTGGCCAGACTCCCCGGCTGTGAGCGATGCCGTTTCACGGCAGCCCCGGGGCTTTCAGATGGGCGATGACGCCCAGCGAACGTATGCTGAGAGAACGTCTTGGGGACGCCAGCCAACTGCTTCACGCCCACACACTGTTGATGAAGAATCTCACCGCCCTGCTGCTCGCTGTCCTCGCCATGCCATGTGCGGCATCTGGTGATGACCTCCCTGCAGACGCCGTCGAGTTCTTTGAGCGGAAGATCAGACCTGTTTTGGTGCAGCACTGCTACGAGTGCCACTCCGCTGACGCCGACGTGCTGCAGGGAGGACTGCTGCTCGACTCCCGCGCGGGCCTGCTCGCCGGTGGCGATTCCGGTCCGGGGCTTGTGCCCCACGACCCAGCCGCCAGCCTGCTTCTCTCGTCACTCCGCTACGACGGGTTCGAGATGCCCCCGACCGGCCAACTGCCTGAGCAGGTCATCCGCGACTTTGAAACCTGGATTGCGATGGGAGCGGCTGATCCTCGCGACACAGTCTCCCTGTCGCCTCCTGCCCGTGGTGGAAACGGCATCGATTTCGCCAAGGCCCGTGAGTTCTGGGCCTATCAAAAACCGATCCACCATGAGCCACCAGCTGTCACTAATGTCGACTGGGGGCAGCAGCCACTCGACGCGTTTGTGCTCGCCAAGTTGGAGGCGGCGGGCATCGATCCAAATGATCAAGCAGAGAAACGCACACTCATCCGCCGTCTCTTCCTCGTGATGCTGGGGCTGCCCCCCTCGATCGAAGACGTGGAGGGCTTTTTGGCTGATGAAGCCCCAGACGCCTGGGATCGACTCGTTGACCAGGTGCTGGCCTCGCCGCACTACGGCGAGCGGGTGGCGAGGATGTGGCTCGATGTGATGCGATACGCCGAAGACCAGGCCCACATCGTGGGCGACAACAAATCACTGACCTATCCCAACGCCTACCTCTACCGCGACTGGGTGATCGATGCGTTCAATGCCGACATGCCCTATGACGAGTTTGTCACCCGTCAACTCGCTGCCGACCAGCTTGAGCCAGACAACAACGATGCCCACATCGCCCTCGGCTTCCTAGGGCTTGGCCCCAAGTACTACCGACGCAACGCTCCGGAGGTGATGGCAGAGGAGTGGGAAAACCATGTCGACACTGTCAGCCGCGGCCTGCTCGGCCTGACGGTTGCCTGTGCCCGCTGCCATGACCACAAGTACGATCCCATCCCGACCACGGACTACTACGCCCTGGCGGGAGTGTTTGCGAGCACGGAGCTCTACAACCGCCCGCTCCCAGAACTCGTTGCAGCTGAGAAGTCTGCCGAAGAGGGCGAGGGAGACGCGAAGCAAAAGAAAAAAGACAACAACAAAGCTCCCACCGATTCCGCTCACCTCGTCCGCGACAAGAATCCGCGTGACATCAAGGTGCAGATCCGGGGTGACTTTAAAAACGAAGGCCCCCTCGTTGAGCGAGCATTTCTGACGGTCTTAAGCCCAGATCAGCCGGCCCGCTTTGACGAGGGAAGCGGCCGACTCCAGCTCGCCGCCGCGATCGTTGACCGTGAGAACCCGTTGGCGGCTCGCGTGATCGTGAATCGCGTGTGGGGACTCCTGATGGGCCAGCCCCTGGTGAGCACCGCCAGCAACTTCGGCTCACTCGGTGAGCGGCCGACCCATCCCGAGCTTCTCGATGACCTCGCCGTACGGTTCATGGAGGCCGGCTGGTCGCTGAAGTGGCTCTGCCGCGAAATCCTCACCTCAGCCACCTGGCAGCAGTCCAGCCACCTCGATGACGCAAAGCTTGCCGTCGACCCAGGCAACACGCTGCTCTGGCGGATGAACCGCCGCCGACTCGATGTGGAGGCCTGGCGGGATTCGATCCTCACTGTCAGCGGCCAGCTCGATCGTTCGCTCGGTGGGCCTTCCCACGACCCCCAGGATCCCGAGAGCACCCGCCGCACGGTCTACGCCGCCGTGAGCAGGCTCGAGCTCAACAAGATGCTCGCCCTGTTTGATTTTCCTGACCCCAACGTGCACGCAGCCGGCAGATCCAACACCACCACGCCGCTGCAGAAGATGTTTGTGCTCAACAGTCCTTTTATGGTGCGTCAGGCTCAGAGCCTTGCCGTGCGATGCCGTGAACAGCCCGGCAACGATGCCGATCGCATCAACTGGGCCTATCAGCTGCTCTACGGTCGTCCGGTGACCGCCGAGGAACAGGACGCCGGCCTCTCCTTCCTGGGCGATCCCAATGACCAACAGGCTGCGAAGTGGGAGCAGTACGCTCAGGTTTTACTCGCAAGCAACGAGATGCTCGTTGTCGATTAAAGAGCAGCTCGTTTCCGCTGCATCGTTTCCGCTGCACATACTTCTGCACAGTTTGGCCTCTGCACAGTTTGGACCCCTACGATGAATCTCACTCGACGCGAAGCGCTTCGGTCTGCCGGCGCCGGGTTTGGCATGGTCGGCCTTGCCGGTGCACTGCAGGCGGCAGACGAGACAGGGACAGCGGTGGGCCAGCCTCACTTTCCCGCCAAGGCGAAGCGGGTCATCTTCCTGTTCATGAATGGTGCCCCGTCGCACGTTGACACCTTCGACCCCAAGCCCGCTCTCGCCAAGCATGCCGGCGAACAGCCAGACGGAACGCTCTACAAAGCGTCCAAGGGAAGCGGCTACATGCCATCACCGTTTGCGTTTGCACCATACGGTGAATCGGGGGTCGTGATGAGCGAGCTCTTTCCGCAGCTCAGTCGTGTGGCAGACGACCTGTGTGTGCTGCGGTCGATGCATACCGATGTGCCCAACCATGAGCCGGGCCTCTTGATGATGACCTCCGGTCATCTCCAGCCTGTTCGCCCCTGCCTCGGCTCCTGGCTGTCGTATGGACTGGGAACGGAGAACAAAAACCTCCCTACCTTCGTGACGCTTGCTCCGGGCCTGCCGGTCGTTGGGCCGCAGCTGTGGTCGAACTCGTTTCTGCCGGGTGAGCATCAAGCCACCGCGATCGACACACGCGACATGCAGGTTGAGAAACTTATTGCCAATCTCAGGCATCCGAGCCTCAGCCGCCCCGATCAGCGTCGTCAGCTCGACCTGCTCCAGCAGCTCAACACCATGCACCAGGGCCAGCGGCAGCACGACCCGTTGCTCGAGACGCAGATTCA
>JADHNY010000144.1 GCA_016779265.1 Pirellulales bacterium
CGGCCGGAGGATGCCAACACCCGCTCGAGCACGTCTGGGATCTCTTTCTGCCACCGCATCGACTCGGTGGAGTACCGCTTCATCTTGGGAAACACGCCGGTGCGGTGGACCACCTCAGTCGGTCGAAACACCCAGTAGTCGAAGTAGGACCGGAGCCACACGAACGCATAAGTCAGCGTAAAGAAACTGAAGATGCTCGCATAAAACGTGCGGTTCATCTCAGGCTTCACCGCCCCGATCGATTTCAACACCGGATCAAGAGCGTCGAGCCAGAGCGTGACCACGACCGCAACAGCGACGACGAGGACGGCAATCAGGCTCCGCTCCTCGTTGAAGTCTGCCGAAATGACGAGCAGATTCAGGGCAAACACACCCATCCAGAGCTGGCCGGCCAGTTCACTCATGTCGGGCAGGAAAATGCAGATCGCCGACACAATCCAGAGCGGATAGAAGAAGATCACCTTCGGCATGGGCCGCACGATGACCTCCAGCTTGTGCCAGCCTTTGCTGTCCTTCGCGGGGGCCTCTGCGGCGGCGTTTTCATCTGCCATTGATTCCATCCAGTGCGAGCAGCGGAGTACGGCGCAACCGCACACGGAAACCCCTCATGCGGCAACGGCAAGAACCCTCTTGCGGCCGCATTCTATCAGTCAGGCTTCCCCGCAGACCATGCGAGCTTGGTCAGCTGCGTGGCGTATGGCGTCCGCTCGGTCGGCCTGCCGCGGCCGCCGCATCCCCGATCACCTCGCCCACCGCATGTTCAACGGCATCTTCGACGTCCTGCTGTCGTTTGCGTCGCCGTAGCCAGCGCATCATCGGGGCAAACGTGACGGCCACCGTCATTTCCAAGAACGTCGGCGGTGTGGGCTGTTCGCGGGTGTCGCCCACGATCGAACGCAACAGAAGCGACATCGGACAGGGCGGGAGCTCCTCGACAGAACGTCCGGTAAAGTCGAGCCAGGCGTTGCGTGCCTGCTCCTCCACATACTGCACCGCCGCGGTGACCCGCTCGGCATAACGGACCTTGGCCAACCGATGCTGCTCCCGATGGTCTCGGTGAAGCCGGTAGGTCTTGCGGTTCTGGATCGTCTTGGAGATCGCGGCTCCCAAAAGCGTTGTCCCCACGGCAATCGCCAGGGAGACCGTGGTCAGCCGATTGTTGGGCGTGCCGCTGGCCGCATCCTCAACAGCTCTCTCGGCGAAACCGGCCACTCCCTTGAACAACAGGCCCGCAAAGGCGCCCACCCCGATCAGGATGCCCACCTTGGCCGTCGCTCCCCAGACCCCGGCCGACAGGCCGATCGCCACCTCGCGGCCCATGTCGCGGCTGTATTCGTCATCCGCCAGTTGCAGTTCGTCGTCGTACTGCTGCCTGGCCGAGTGCATCAGCTCCGCGGCGGTAAAAGCGGTCGCCTCGATCCGGTCGAGAAACAGGCCTTCGTTTGTGGTCGGAGGGTAGGCAGCGTTGAGGGTGAGGAAATGCTCCCACAGCTGCCGCATCGACTCCCGCTCATGAGGCGTCTCCACTGACTTCATCAGAAACGCCACGTACGCCAGCTGGATAACGTAGTCGGGCGTGAGGATCGTCAGATCGGACGTCGGCGGCTGCCCGAGCGGTGCCGACTGCAGGGGCAGTGTCCCTGGGCGATGCGGTCCTTCGCCCGGAATCGGCTCATTCGGCAGCGACTCGTTCGGCAGCGTTTTCTTCGGCAGTGGTTCGTTCGGCATCAGGTCAGTTCGCGTTGAGCGTCTCGAGCCACGACACCAGGTTCACCAGGTCGTCCGCCGACATTGTGGCTGCCAGATCCGCAGGCATGAGGGAGACCGGCTGTTTGACGAGTTCATCGAGGTCATCGCTGGCAATCACCGCATCGACCCCATCCGCAGCTCGTATCACCACCTCAGCCGGGGTCTTTGAGATCAGCAGCCCACTGACCGCCTGGCCATCGGCGGTGAGCGCGGTCCAGGTCTCGTAGTTGTGGCTGATCGCAGCGGACGGTGCGAGGATCGCCTCGTAGAACGCGGCTTTGGAAAGCTTCCGGCCGATGCCTGAGAGCTCTGGGCCGACCATCTTGCCTTCATCCCCAACCTTGTGGCACTTGATGCAGGTGCCGGTGCCCATAAACACCGCTCGGCCTGCGTCGGGATTGCCATTGCGGCGTACGAGGTCGGCCACCGGCGGAAGGTCAACGCCATCGCGTGCCTTCGGCATCGGCAACACGCCGGCAGCTTCACCGCGAATATCCCCCCAAGGACAGGCCGAGATCGCTGCGGCGGCGGTTTCGGCGAGCGTCCCCTCGAGCTTGCCATCTGCTGCCCGTCGGATCAGGTAGCGGCAGCCACGCTGCGAGCGAGCAGTGCCACGCACGGCGGAGGCCTGCCTGGCCAGAGGCGCGTCTCCGTCAGTGATCACGGCCCGCAGCAGATCCATGCAGGCGTCGTCAGGCTGAATGCCCAGGGCCTCAAGCAGTCGCACCGATGCATCGTCGTCGGCCTCAATCGAAGCACGCACGCTTCTGCTGCCACCGAGTGCCAGAGCGAGCCGGGCGGCGTCGGCGGCGACCCGGTCATCATTGCCCGTCGTCGATGCCAACGAGACGAGCTCGTCCACCCGATCACTGAGCCCAAACCGGCCCACGATTTCAACAAATCGAGCGGTGCCCTGGGTCTGCGTGGCAGCCTCCGCCACCTGCTGCTTGAGCGAATCGTCGGCGATGTCATCCCGTTCGAGCCTGAGCACAAGCTCTGGGAGCACGACGCCTGCCCACTCCACCGCATCGGTTCGCCCCTGCTGTGGCTGGGCGGCCAGCAGGCCACTCACAGCCGCACGCACGAGGCCGGGCTCTTGGAAGTCGAGGCTGCGTATCATCGCCAACGCCTCAGTCACGGTCGTCGCAGGATCCCCAATCAACTCACAGAGCAGATCAGGGGTGCGGCTGCTGCGGCTTCTCCAGACGATCTCCCGACCGGCCGGTTCATTCCAGCGGCTGCCGACGAGGGTCAGCCAGGCGGCCAAACGGCTATCCCAAAGCTGCTCTCCTGCAAAGCCTGCGGTGCTGTCGGCACCGATTCCCAAGGCCTCGGTTTCCCAGCGATCTCCTGCGGTGTGGCGGACGGCGTATGACGCCCAGAGGCGGTCTGCGGCATCACCTGACACGCCACGCAGGGCGATCACTGCCTCACGCCGAACCAGGGGAGAGGAATCCTCACGGAAACGCTCCACGACGGCGAGCAGATCTCCCTGCACGCGACGACAGAGCCGGATGGCCATCGCCCGCAGGCGATCGTCGTCAGCCTGTGCGAGTCGCTCAATCCAGGCAGCCGCCTGACCAGGCAGCATCCCTGCGGCCCAGGCGTAGCGGGCCTTCACGCGAGGGTCGCTGGCCTGTTCGAAAGCTTCCAGCAGCGGGCCAGCCGCGGCCTCAGGCTGCCGCGCGAGGCTCTCCAAGGCGGTCGCTCGGGCGCAGTGATTCGGACTCGCCAAGGCGGCGACGCAGCCGGCGATCGTGCTGAAGTCAGTTGGCGGTACCTGCCAGGCAGCCTGCGGGGGCGCGATGCGGTAGAGCCGCCCCATGTCGATGTCGCCCATCCCGTGACCGCCGACGCCCGGGTCGTACCAGTCGGCCACGATCAGCGAACCGTCAGGAGCAACGCAGACATCGCTCGGACGGAACCAACGGTCTGCCTCTCCATCGGCGATCGGCTCGATGGCAGCGGTGTAGCCTGCCCCGCGAGCAGCGATCGTGTAGCCCCGCACCACATTGGGCCCGGCATCGCAGTGGATCAACGCTCCATGGAATCGCTCAGGAAGCAGGCCTCCCTCATACACGCAGATGCCTGTTGGTGAGCCGCCGCCGGTCTGCAGCAGGTTGGGCATCACGCCCGGATCGTTGAGATGCCAGTGCTGCAGCGGAATCTCTTTTTCCAGATTGGTCCGCGGGCTTCGCCAGCCCGCCCCCGTGCGTTCATCGACGTAGCCGTAGTTGCCAAACTCGAGCACCGCGTTGATCCGCACACCGCGGTTGCCATCATCGTCATTGTCGCTTTGCCAGAGCGAACCGAATGAGTCGACGGCTACCTCGTAGTTGTTGCGAAAGTTGTTCCCGAGCACTTCAAAGTCACTGCCGTCAGGCTTGCAGCGAAACACCATGCCCTGACGGTAGGGCCGACCGGAGTCGTTCACAGTGTTGCCGAAGCGATCAACGATGGGATTTCCGTCTCGATCGCAGACCTGGTGGCCCGTGTTGCCGAAGTTGAAGTACCAGCGGCCGTCTGGGCCGACCACAAATGCATGCACCGAGTGGTCATGCTGCGGGTCGCCGGTGTTTGTGAAGAGCGTCTCCTGGCGGTCAGCGACAAGATCGCCGTCATCATCGTGAAATACAAACACGTTGGGGGCGCACGACACGATCACCTTGCGGCCTGGACCCTCGCCGATCACGCAGATGCCCAGGGCGCTGTCGACGTCGCGTCCCTGATGAAACACGGTCTGCTTGTCGGCCGTGCCATCGCCATCGGTGTCTTCGAGCACGAGAATCCGGTCGCCCTCAGGGCGGGTGTCGCGGCGGCCTCGGTAGTTGGTCACCTCGCAGACCCAGACGCGTCCCATCGCATCGACATCAATGTCCGATGGACTTGTCAGCAGTGGCTCCGAGGCAAACAGTGCTGCGGTGAGGTCCGCCGGCACGGTGAGGGTTGCGGAGGCGTCTTCCGGCGACACTGGGCTCGCCTGACAGAAGCTCGCCACGAATCCGATTTGCAGAACGGCGATGTGCACAACTGCGATGTGCACAACTGCGATGTGCAGAACTGAGCCGAGCAGCAACGCAGCGACACCGACCCCTGATCGACTGGCCCCTGATCGACTGGCCCCTGATCGCTGAAAACGTCGCTGTGCACCTGTGCCGCGTGTCACGTTGCCGCATCCCATCGGTGTGTCACTCCTGATCTCGTTGTTCGGTTGGTGTTGCTGTTGAGTGCTGTGAGGTGGGGTGCTTCGCTGCTGTCGTCCGTGTCACCCCGTCGATACGAATGCTACCCCAGACGCCCACCGGAAGGCACCACCAACACCGGAGCCCTCCAACACCGCAGCCACCCATGCTCCCGCGGCGGCTACGGACCCTGCGGGGCGGGTGCGTCGTCCACCATCGACAGGATCTCCTCGATCAGGATCTCGCCGGTCATCTCACCGGTGCAGACCCGGCTGATGTAGTCGTAGCGGTCGAAACTCTGATAGTCGACCTTGGTCAGGATGTAGCCAAAGGCGTCGTTGGTGAGCCCGAAGAGCAGGTTGTGGGCACCACGCATCTTTCGCTTGAGATAGAAGCCGATGTTCGGCAGAGCTTCCCCGGGAATCGTGGCAATCTGCGCGGTGCCCACGTTCACGAGATTGATCGACACAGGAACCGTGCGGGCCTCTGCGTCGCGGGGGTAGTTCAGCGGTGAGTGTTCGACCACCGCCCAGAGTTCTGGAGACTCCACAGGGATCGACACCGTGCGGCGACTGCAGTGAACCGCAGGATCCTGTTGAGGCTCGGCATTGGCGATGATCCGCATCGCTTCGTCCGCCATCAGATGGCCGATCCGCTCGCACTCCTCCCAGGTGTTGGCATCATCCCAGCGGGCATTCACGGGGTCGGTCGGCTTGTCGAGCATCCGGTTGTCAGCTGTGACCATCCCACCTTGGGCGGCGTTCATAAACACTGCCACACCCCCGACGGTCTCTTCGAGTTTGGTGGCCATCGGACCGATGCAGTCGGGGCTCATCACCCCCTGACCGGCGCCGAGCACCTCAGGGTGAATCGCGTAGTTCACCAGCGTAAAGATCGGCCCACCGTCTTCTCCCAGCGCCTGCATCACATCCATGCGACGGTCGTAGAGAGCAGGGGCGTAGTAGTTGTAGGCGATCCGCTCGGCTGCCTCGTCTGTGCCCAGCTTGAGGGTGGCAGGCCGCAGCCCGTCATAGGCTGCCTGCAGGGCCTCGGCTGTCTGCGCAACAACGAAGTCGATGTAGCCGAAGTCGGCGGTGTGTCCGGTCGGCATTTCCGGCACCGGAAAGGCGTAGCAGTCTGGAGCGCTGTGGGTGTGTGTCGAGCCAATCAGAATCTGTTCGGCAGGGATGTCCGGCACGAGCGCACGCACGCGATCACAGAGCACCGACGGAAAGCCGAGTAGATCGAGGCCGACAAAGGCCACGCAGGTGTCCCCTTGACGAACAACCGCCACGCGAGCGGTGAGTTCACCAAGGGCCTTCGTCGAGGGATTGGGAACGCCCATGCCACCCGACACTGGCAGCGGCTTCTCGGGCGTGATGCTTCGCACCGCTGCACCCGCCTCAAACTCCGCAGCCGCCGGCTGCCACGCCACGCAACAGACAACAGCAGCGATCCCAACTGCCTGCATCAAACGTCCACACTGACGTCGCATCTGCTTCTCCCCTTGTAGGCTCCTCTTCCCAGTGCTCCCCCTTCCACACCGCATTACCATAGAGCCGGAGGGGATGGTCACGCCAGCATTCCAAACGCCCAGGAAGTCCAGATGAGAAAACACTCTGTTTTTGCAGCGTTCGGCTGCCTTGTGCTGGCGTTGGCGATCGGCCCAGCGGCTCTCGTCGCCCAGGCGGAGGAGCTCCTCGAGAGTCGACTGCTGTTTCCGCTGGAAGACTGGCACAACCACGGGTCGTGCATCGTCGAGTGTCCCAACGGCGACCTGATGGTCTGCTGGTTTCACGGCAGCGGCGAGCGAAAGAGTGACGACGTGGAGATCCTCGGCTGCCGACACACGAAGGCCACAGAGAGCTGGTCGACGCCGTTTCCCATGGCAGATACGCCGGGCTTCCCCGACACCAACTGCTGCATGATCATCGACCCGCAGGAGCGACTCTGGCTGCTCTGGCCGACAATCCAGGCCAATCTCTGGGAGTCGGCCCTGATGAAGATCAAGCGGTCGAGCAACTACCAACAGACTGGCCAGCCGCCAGCCTGGGACGTGATGGATGTGATGCACGTCAAGCATGACGGTGACTTTGCCGCCACGGTCGACCAGAAACTGGCAGCCTATGTCAGCGGCCTCACGCTCAACAGTCAGGAGGCAGGCTGGGTTGAGCATGTGAAAGCCCAAGCTGCTGACAAGCTGACCAGACGACTCGGCTGGTTTACGCGAGCCCATCCGCTGCTGCTCGACGACGGCCGCATGCTCGTCGGCCTTTATTCTGACGGATTTTCGTTTTCCCTCGTCGGCATCACCGACGACCTTGGAAAAACCTGGCGGTATAGCGAGCCGATCGTCGGCGGCGGCAACATCCAGCCGAGCTTTGCTCGCAAGCAGGATGGCACGATCGTGGCCTACATGCGGGACAACGGCCCGCCACCACAGCGGGTGATGGTTTCCGAGTCGTCCGACCGTGGCGAGACCTGGAGCCAGGTGGTCGACCATCCGCAGCTGCCGAACCCTGGGGCAGGGCTTGAGGTCATCACGCTCGCCGACGGCGACTGGCTCTGCATCTACAACGACCTTGAAGATGGGCGTTACAGCCTGGCGGTCTCGCTCTCTCACGATGAAGGCAAAACCTGGCCTGTCACCCGTCATCTCGAGATCGATCCCTCACATCAAGACAGTTTCCACTATCCGTCCGTGATCCAGGCCCATGATGGCACGCTGCACGCCACCTACAGCTACTTTGTTTCCGAGCCCGATGGTGGAGGGAAGAGCATCAAATATGTTCACTTCACGAAAAGCTACGTCGAGGCCGGCGACCCCCGTGATTTTCCTCACGACCGCAACGCACGCGAGAAACTCTAACCCCAGCGTGGTCAGGCATCCGTCTTCCTCGCGGCCTTCAAGCCGACGGGGACACACAGCAGCAACTACGACTACGCGGAAACAGAATAACACAATTTATGTTGTGGACGCCATATCCTGTTGTTTGATCGAACGACATGGGGCGTGGAAGGGCCTCTAAAAACAATGATTCCGAACTGAAACCGCGGGGTCGATAGCATGACTGTTGAACACAATTCCAAGATGACATGTCCCACATGCGGATTCACCAGCGAGTTTAAGCAAACAAGGCCGCGATTCTGGGTTTTTGATACATGGCATTGGCTCGTTGAACGAAATCATGCAAGGCGAACTTTGACGTGCCCTGAATGCGGAACGTCAGTGACTTCGG
>JADHNY010000145.1 GCA_016779265.1 Pirellulales bacterium
CGGCCCCCCACCTCGTAGACCAGCCGCTTGGTGTCGGCAGCCGGGCTCGTAAAGCTCACGATGCGTGCGCCAGGAAGCTGCCGGAGCGACTCGCGACGCGGCTGCGCCCGCGGCTGGGGATCGACCTGCCCGTCCTTCTCGATCACTTCGCCATGGAAGCCACCGTTGAGATAGGGATAGGTCGTGGTGGCGTGGTAGTGGTAGCCGAGCTCCGGCGTCTCATGACCATTGAAGACATCCAGGCTGCGTGGCCGTGAACCATCGGGCTCGGTGAACCCGTAGATCGGATAGCCATCGAGCGCGTAGGCGATCGGCATCCCTTTGCCAACCTGCTGCTCAAGATGCACCGGCGGCTGGTGGTAGTGGTAGTCGTCGGCCCGGCCGCAGTGGCCGCCAAACGTATCGAGCTCACCGATCGCGAGCGAATCCTCCCCGCGGTTGTTGAGTGGGTTGAAGATGGGAATCCCGTTGACCGCGACGGCAATCGCGCCCCTGAGAAAGGCATTGCGGGTCGACTGGGGGTTGGCGGCGGGCACCGGCTTGATGGGGATCTGCCACGCGTTGTCGCCCACATAGGGCTGCGGCAGCGGCACCTGTTGCTGCCAGGTGCGAATGCCCACCATCAAGGGATGATCAGGCACCCCATGGCTCTCCACATACAGCCAGCGTTCATCCTGGCGAATCGCGATCTCTCCACGTTTCGCGAACGGAGCGAAGGCTTCGGCGATGCTGGGAGCAGTAGCCGCTCCTCGAGCCGGCCTGTCTGCCGTCAGTCGGAAGACGTTCACGGGGACCGCATGCCCTGCTTCCGTTTCATCGGACTCGGCCCGAGCGGCATTTGCCTGCCCGGACGTCTCATCATGGGCAGCGGATCTCTCAGCCCCCGCTGGCTCCGCATGTCGATGCCATGGGTGGGCATCGGCATCTCGGCAGAGTGCCAGCACAGCCACCAGTAGAAGACGGCTCACAAACCTGCCAGACACGAACGGCGTCGTCATGATGCTGCTCCTGGAGTCACGGAAGCCCGATCAGCCCGCTTCCGCTTGCCTTCTCCCTTCTCGCTCCGCGGTGGCTTGGTCTTCATGCCACCGCCCTGCTGCTCTCGTTGACGTTTTCCCTTCCTGGCCTCCGGAGCTGGCCCACTGGGATCAAACGCTGGATTTGCCGCTGGCATCTGAGCGTTCACCGCCTGCAGATGCTCCTCCAGACGCCGCCGCAGCGCAGCGGCCACCGCCGGCTGCTGCGCGAGGAGATCCATTTGCTCGCCACGGTCGGCGGCCAGGTTGAAGAGTCTGTCGGTGCCGGCCTCGTAGAAGCGAATCAGCTTTATGTCGCCCACGCGAATCGCCGTCTGCGGGCCGCCCTCGCTTTGGTAGTGCGGAAAGTGAAACAGCAGTTCGTCTCGCCATCGCTGCACCTGCCCGCGGCCACCATTCGCCAGCAGGTGATCGATCCTGCCGCCGTCGAGGTTGGCTGGCAGCCGGTCCGGCGGGATCCCGGCCCAGCTGCAGAACGTGGGATAAAAGTCGTAACCCACCACGGGCACATCGCACCACGATCCCGCGGCCACCCCGGGCCCGCGGACAATCAGGGGCACACGGATGCCGCCCTCCCAGACGGATCCTTTGCCACCGGAGAGCCCACTTCGTTTCCCGCTGCCGCCTCCGTTGTCCGACATGTAGATCACATACGTTCTGTCGGCGATACCCAGCTGATCGATCGCCGCGAGCACCCGGCCCACCCCCTCGTCGAGGTCTTCGGTGATCGCCTGCGTTGCGATTCGTTTGTCGACCGTGTCGCCCTCCGCTCCATACTTGGCAAGCGTCGCCTTGCGGGCGTTGTGGGCAGCATGCAGGGCGTTCCAAGAGAGCTGCACGAAGAACGGCCGGCCGGCAGCTATTGCCCGCTGCATGAAGTTCGCCGTCCGTTCGGCCATACCAAAGATGTCCACCGGATTCGGATCAGTGAACTGATACGCATGCTCGTTACCGGTGTCGCCGTCATGCTCGTCGTAGCCATGGCTGCCTGGGCCACCGCCACCGATATGCCACTTGCCGTAGTGGGCGGTGACGTAGCCGGCCTGCTGCAGGATCTCGCCGATCGTGGTCAGCTCGGCTGGAATGTCGCGAATGTTGGCGGGCTCGAGAAGCCGCTGGCCCTGTTCTCGCGGTGCCGCCTTCGTCCAGTGCAGCCGAGCGGGAGTCATCCCAGCCTGGAGGCTGATCCGCGTGGGCGAACACACCGGCGCTGGGGCATAGGCGTTGGAAAACCGCATGCCCTGGGATGCCAGCCGTTCAAGGTGCGGCGTGTGGAAGCCTTGCCCTGCGGCGGTGTCGCGAGCCATCGCCACAGACAGCCCATTCCAGGCCTGATCGTCGGAAAGCATGAACACGATATTGGGCTGCCGGCGATCCACCTGATCAGCCGCAACCGCCGCCCCCGCACTCACGACCACCGCCACGAAAACCGCCGCAAACTTCACCACCCTCAGCATCATCTCCTGCCTCCCCTTAACGCTGTGAACGGCCACCACGGCGGGGCCCACGGCGAGCGGGACCGGCCGGCACCACCTCGTTGATCCGTGAGAAATCGGTCCACGCACGACCATCCGGCGGTGATTCAATGACCTTCCGAAACACGACGGTGTTGTCGAGGCGGAGGTCGTCTGACCAGATAAACGTGGCTCCCGAAAAATCGGTGTCGAAATACGGCTGCTTGGGAGCGATCTCTTCTTCGCTGTATTCGCGAGCCACCGGCCACGCGGAATCGTCAAAGCCAACAGCAAACCAGTCATCAGGCAGCGGCTCGTTTTCCACCCGTGGATTGGCCGTGTCCCCATCGATCGGCCCACGGGAGAAGCACCGCGCCCGCCAGGATCCGTCAGTCACGGTGCCATCACCAAACTTCAGAATGAAGCCGCCATCACCAATGTTGCTATTGGCATACTCCATGCCGGTCTTGGGATCAGCATTGTCTTTCGCGAGCACCGCAATCGTCATCGGATAGGTCGGCAACAGATCGACCTCAATTACGTTGTGCGGGATGAAGGCGATCGAGTCGACAGCCACCAGCTGGCCATTGACGTAGAGCATGAACCAGTTGTCGGCGTAGACCAACGCCCGCACCGTATCGGTGAGGGCTGGCTTCCGGAGGCCCTCCGGCGGCTGGCCAGCAAGCGGACGGGCAAGCAGAGCCACGGTGAGAACCGCGGTCGCCAGCATCGCCGCACTCAGCAGCCGCCGTCTCAATCTCAGATCACTCGGCATAAACTCAAAGCAAGTCATTCCCAACGCACCTCCCGCTCGCCGTCGTAATGGCTCGCGTGATTGAAAAAGTCTTCGCTCACCTCTGGCGTGCCCACGAGTTCAAACTCCACGGTTCGCTCGACCGCGGCCTCCATGTCCTCGGGATTCCCGTTGTCACGGGGAAGCCCCTCCAGCCGGATCCGCTGCGGCACGCCACGCTCGTCAAACCAGAGATCCACCCGCGAGGGGCCACGCTGCCCTTGCTTCTGCCGCACGGCCGTCAGCCGCTGCAGGCCCGCGACGTCGCTCGCTGCCTCGCTGTTCGTTTCAACGCTCACGGTGAGGGCATAGCCTTTTCGCAGCCCGGCCAAGCCTTCAGAAAATGCGATAAACGGAATGCCATCGCGCTCCCCTGGCAGCCCACGCCGAAAACGCTTGGAATCGCGGCTGGCATGCACGGGGCCTCTCGGCGGCACCGACCAGCCCACGTCGCCGTCGGAGCCTGTGAGGAAGACCGACCCGTCCTCAAACTGCCGCTGCAACACAAACGCAGCCGGCCCTCGCACGGTCACAACTGCACCGTCCACGTCGGGCTTGCGGCCACGCCCGGGCCGCTGATCAGCTGCAGCGTCCGCCGTCTCCGGAACATCCCAGTCGAGCACGCGAATGCGGTACTGCCGCACCGTGGCCTGCTCGGCAGCCGCGATCAAACGGTCGAGTGCCACCCCGGCCGCCGATGCCGGCAGCGGGACGAGCCGGAGCATCACGAGCACGGCCACCGCCGCCACGCCAGCCGCCCAGGCCAAGGATCGCCTTGTCAGCCGGCTCCCTGCTGTGGCCGCAGGAGTGACAACCGCTGCGTCCTCATCCTGCGGCACTTCCGCCGCGAGCAGTTCCCGCAGCCGCGAGTGGAGCAGCGCCGCCTCTGCAAGCCGTGTTGCTGCGGCATCGTCACGCACGAGCCTCGCCGCAAGTTCGGCTGATTCTGCATCGGACAGACTGTCATCAAGATGGCCGGCAATCAGGCGATCGAGGTCGCTGCGCTCAGGGCCAACGTTTTCGATCTTCGTGTCTGGTGTCTCAGGCATGATCGACATCCCTCCTTACGCGGGTCGGCCCGCACGGGCTTCGATGCACTGCCGCAGCTGGTCTCGCACCCGCTGCAGGGCCTTGGAAACGGCGTTGGGCTGCATCCCCAGCCGGCTGGCGATCGCAGCCGGCTTGAGATCCTCGCGATACCGCAGGTCACAGATCTCACGCGCCCGGCCCACGATGGCCGCCAGACACTCGCTGAGCCGATCAAACCGACTCATCTCCTCCGCCGTCAGCCGCTCAAACGCTGCCGCCACTCGCTCCATCGCCTCGGTGTCAAAGGTGTGGCGATCCCGTCGCCGCCGCCTGAGGAAGAGCCCAACCTGATTCCGCGCGATACCGATCGCCCAGGGCGTAAACGGCTTCGCCGCGTCGTACCGAGGAAAACTTTCCAGCACCGCCACCGCGACATCCTGCAACACGTCATCCCGCTCGCTGAAATCCCGAACAACCGTGGAGAGGAAGGCCGCCACCGCCGGCTGTGCCAGCACCCAGAGCCTCGTTGCCTCAACAATCTGCCGATCCACGTTCTCACCCTCCGGTCTTCTGCATGCCACAACCGCGATCGCGGGTGCAGCACCACACGTTTCTTATCCGTAGCAAGAAAAACGTGACACGTTCGCACGCAACAGCCAACGGAGGCGTTCGGCTACCGCTCGTGGCCTCACAGCACGTGACTCAGCCCGAGTGGCCCCCACGACACGCGGTTGTGTGCCCACGAAGAACCTGAGCGTATGTGAACGATTCGGAGAATCGGCACGGGCAACTCCCGAAACGACGTGGCAGCCCTCATTCGATCCGCCGAGCGACGCCGGCTGGGTTCACGATCAAGTGGATCGCCAACGCCGTAGCCGGTTTCATCAGCGTTTCAGGCCAACGACCAGCAGGCTCGCGAGATGGCTTCCGTCGTCTTTCTTCCCGCTGGATGCAAAAGTGCCCGCGAGGCCTGCAAAGGCCAGACTCGTGGCATCGAGCGACGTGTCTTCTGTCCGAGTCCCGCTCGCCTGGTCAGTGCGTGTCAGCGGTTTTACCGTACCGCGAGGCATGTCCGCCGCTGGTTCCGGCCCCATCACGCCAGCCGTGTTGGCTCCGTCGCGGCTGTCAGCCGTGCCAGCCCCCGTTCCCATGCCGACCGTTCCGGTGCTCGAGTCACCAGCTCCGGCGGCTACGCCGGAGCCACCTCCTCCTCCCAGCAACCCGGCACCAGCACCGGCAGCCCCGAACAGGCCGGCCGCTCCGTAGTTGGGAAAAAGTTCGAGGATGTCGTCAAAATCGACTTTGCCGTCGTACGTAAAGTCACCCTCTTGCCAGGTGAACGAACCCGTGGCGCCATAGTTGGGAAAGAGCGCGAGAATGTCGTCGAAGTCCACCTGCCCGTCCAGGTCGGCATCACCCGCCGGCGTACACCGCACCGTCAGCACGCCACTGGCATCAATCAGATAGCCAACGGCAAGGCTGAGTGTCGTGGTCGCAGCCGCTGGCTCGGTAAATGTGATCCCGCTGGTTGCATTCCAGGCACCGTTGTTTCGCCCCACGGTCAGCGCCTGCCGAATCGACGAGGCATCAAAACCGCCGGAGGCTACGCGTACCCCCCCCGTCCCCACATCAAGATGCGCCAGCGCAGGCACATCGATCGCAGCGACATCGAGGACCGTGGACGAGACATCAAACGCGACCCCTGCACCCGGCTGAATCAAAAGAGGACCACCGTTGAGTGCACCCTCATTTTCAACCTGAACACTACCTGCATCAGCCTCCAGCCCGCCTGAGTGGCTGTTGACCTTATTGAGGATCAGCGTGCCACCGCCGCGTTTGGCGATGACCTCATTTCCGGTATAGGTCGCGGTGTCAATCACCGACGCCCCCGCAGCGACGTTCACGATCATGCGTGGGTCGTCGTACTGCGTCGCTGTCTCTGGAACCGTGACGGTCTGACTGAAGTTCGCGGTTTCGACAACTCCGAAGTAGGTGGGCCCAATCGCGTAGGGATAGGCGGCCTTTCCATCTGCACCGATCGTTGCCACATAGTGATAGGTGCCTTGTGGGTACTCGGGCGTGATGGAAAACCGGCCGTTGTGTTCGTCGAGGAATCCGCTTCCAGAAACGAATTCATAGTCCTCGATATAGGCGCCGTCATAGCTGCCGCCTGGACCACTGGGACGGGTTCCCGACTTGAGCCGATAGCTGCTCTCCACCCGCACAATCCCGCCCGTGCCGTCGCTGTTGGCATACCCATACGGCCCGTAGATCGGGTAGCCATCAAACGCCCAACCGAGAATGGGAGAATGCCCAGCCCCTTCATCACCGAGCTGCGCCCGGAGCGACACAGGATTTTGATGATGATGGTACGCACCATCCACAAACCCTCCTGTCCCGCCACCGGGAGGCGGTGGGGGTGGACCACCAGGACCACCGGGGCCGCCAGGTCCTCCGCCTGTCTGCACGGGCGACGGGTGACCAAGTGCTGAATCAAAGCCATCGGCCTCGTGGTAGATCGCGTTTTGGTGCCACACACCTTGGTTGTTGTAGGACATCCCGTCCTGGGCGTCGTACACCGGAAGTCCGTTGATGGAGATGCCGATGTTCCCAAGGGAGACTGCTGTCTTCGCGCCTGTTTCTTCCCGTGGAGACTGCGGAATCTGAAACAGCCAACTGCGGTCGGTGGCGACCGCCGGATTGCCATCCGGCCACGGGCCGATTTCGTATGAGGGGACTCCCGTCGCATAGACGTATGTGTCCTGATCGGTGAACCAGACCGACTGAACATCTGCCTGATACGCGGCGACAACAGCAGCGATTGCCGCGTCTGTGCTGGCCCCCTTCGCATCGGTGTTGTTCACGACGAAAGAAGTAACCGACGGATGGCCCACACCGCTTGCTGTTGCAGTGCCGTGGCCCGATCCTCCCATCAGTGTTCCCGAACTGTGATTCGACGAGCCGCTGCCGCCAGATGGATCCGCAACGTAGAGGCTGCCATTCTCCGGAAGATGCAAGTTGGCACACAGCAGCTGACGCGGTTCCAAACGCTCGGGCCCAGGCAGGATCCCGGGAGCACCGCTGCCCTTCCTTCCGCCCGACGTTGCCGGGGCACAGCCCCGACCTGCCCACTTTCGCGAAAAAGGCCGCATAGCATTCCTCCCCGTACAAAACCACGGCCGGCATCATACCGAAACCACGTACACGATGTTCGTTCCAGGCCTACGCCCGCGCGTCGTCCGCAGATTCTTATCCGGACACCGCAAAACGTGACATAAGCTTTTGGGAAGGCCACACGAGGCGATCACCACGTCTTTGAACCCCGAGAGCGACGACTACGGCTGGACCGACCAAGTCATCGTCATTCAGTCGACAGCCACCGACGACTTTAACGCGATCGACCCCGCCATCATTCAGACCGACGCGGGCGAGCTCTGGATGGCCTACGGCTCCTTCTGGAGCGGCCTGCAGCTGATCCAGCTCGATCCAGCGACCGGCCTGCGGCTTGATCCGATGGCGGCGCCGGTGCCGTTGGCCTGGAGCCGAGAGATTGAAGCAGCACACATCGTCGAACGCGACGGCTGGTTCTTCCTCTTCCTCAACCACGGCATCTGCTGCCGAGGCGTGGAGAGCACCTACGAGATCCGCGTGGGCCGCAGCCGTTCGATCACCGGCCCCTACTTCGATCGGGATGGCCGCAGCCTTCGGCACGGTGGCGGCACGCTGCTGCTCGCCTCCGACGGCCCCTTCATTGGCCCTGGCCATGCCAACATCACGCTCCGGCCCGAGGGCGATCTCCTCCACTGCCACTTCTACGACGCCAC
>JADHNY010000032.1 GCA_016779265.1 Pirellulales bacterium
TTCTTCCAGAGCGTGAAGCAGGGAAGCGTCGAGGCATGCCACGACAGGCGGGCGGCCTGGTCACCGCTCGGAGCCACCAGCATCGCCGTCGCCATACCGTCATCATCAGGGCGAATCTGACAGAAATGCACCTGTTCACCGCGGCCTGCCTGGGGAGCGGCATACCGGTTCCAGCTGAGCACATCTCCCACGGCCGCACCGTCGCGGGGAGCCAGTTCCTCAACTGCCGCGACCAGTTCCGCCCCTTCTCCCAGCAGCGGCTGGCCGAAGTTGCAGTGGTAGAGCATCTGGATCTCTGCCGGCCGCTGCGAGACGTTCTCGACCCGGTCCGTCCAGGCCACACTCGGCCGATCTGCACGCAGCGTGAGCGTGGTGGTCATCCGCAGGGAGTGCTGCAGAAACCTCGTTTCGTACACGCTGCCGGTCAGCGAGATCGTCCCGGCCGTGTCGTCGAGGACGACCTCAAGGCTGGTGGCGGGAAGGTTGGCAATCCGGCCATGCAGGCCATGGGCAAGCCTCCCGGACGCATCAAAGTCGGGCGCCCCGTTGGAAATCAGCCCGCATCGACAGACCAGCTCATCAAAGCCGGCAAGCCAGCCGAGCCCGCTCGGCTCATCCACCCGCACAAAGCTCGGGTGCACGGGGCCCTGGACGGGCGACTGCCAGCCGAGTTCCACCTGCCCGGCGCACATCTTCCAGATGCCAAGCCCTCGATCGGGCAGTACAAACAGCCGCGTGTCTCCAGCGACAAGTTCGACCAAGAGCACCCCTGCCCGCAGTCCTCCTTGCAGCCGACGCGAACGAAGCGTGAGCGGGCCGAGCGTGTCTTCGCACTCAGGAAAACCGGCCTCATCGCCAATCAAGACATGCTTTTTCGTTGCCATCACACCACCTCGCGTGTACCCCTTCCCCACTCACGCCCGACGAATCGACCAGTCGTTCCGTTGGGCAAGATCGAACTGTCACCGTATTCTGCACGCCGGTTCGCGGCGGCGCCTCGCCCGAGCCCCATGGACCTCCTTTTTGTTTCCGCCTCTGCCCGACCTGAGGAGTCTTCCCGTGCCCGATGCCCCTGCCGCACCATCGCCAACCGACCCCCAGGCCATTGCCGAGCCACTTGCGGTGATTTTGGCCGCAGGCCGCGGCACACGCATGGGGGGAGACCGCCCCAAGGTGCTCTTTGAGGCCAACGGCAAGCCCCTTGTCCGCTGGGTGCTCGACGCCCTCGAGACAGCAGGCATCCACCGCCGCGTGGTTGTCGTCGGCTATGGTGCGGAACAGGTGGAGGCAGCCCTCTCCGGCATCGAGGGCGTATCCTTCGCCCTCCAGGAACAACAGCGGGGCACGGGTGATGCTGTGGCGGCAGCGTCACAGGCCATCGCGCAGGCGGTCAACGAGGCGGGCGGCGCTCGCGTTCCCGTGCTGATTGTCACGGGAGATTCCCCGATGCTTCAGCCGGCGAGCATTCAACGCCTTCTCACCGCCTTTGCCGAGCAGCCCACAGCCTGCCTGCTGGGCACCGCCATGACCGAAGATCCCGACGGACTCGGTCGCGTGGTTCGCGACGAATCCGGTCGTTTTCAGCGGATTGTTGAACACAAAGATGCCACCGAAGCCGAACGCAGCATCTGCGAGGTCAACATGAGCACCTACCTGTTCGACGGCGAAGGCCTGCTGTGGTCGCTCGCGAGGCTCGACACGTCGAACGCGTCGGGCGAGTACTACCTCACCGACTGCCCTGGCCTCCTTCAGAAACGTGGGGATCTCGTGGAGGCCCGAGCCTGCCTCGAGCCATGTGAACGGCTCTCCGTCAACACGCCCGACCAGCTGGCGATTGTCGCAGCAGCGCTCGCGGCGCGAACGGCTTGATCCCCATCGCCGATCGGTACAGGATGCCCTACCTCTTCGGCTCTCTTGCGACGCGTTTTCACCAACTGGCCAGCGGGGATTTCGGTGCTGCCCATGAATGACCTCAAGATCTTCAGTGGGTCGGCCAACCCGGCTCTTTCCCAAGACATCTGCCGCTACCTGAATCTCCCGATGGGAAAGATCACCCTCGGACGGTTTCCCGACGGCGAAATCTCCTGCAAGATCGACGAAGACGTCCGCGGCCGAGACGTCTTTATCGTGCAGCCGACCTGTCCACCGGTGAACGAGCATCTCCTGGAGATGCTCGTGATGATCGACAGTTTTAAGCGTGCAAGTTCCTATCGCATCACGGCTGTGATGCCCTATTTCGGCTACGCACGGCAGGACCGCAAGGACTCCGGCCGCGTGCCGATCACCGCCAAACTCGTTGCCAACCTGATCACGCGAGCAGGTGCCGACAGGGTGCTGGCGATGGACCTCCACGCAGCCCAGATCCAGGGCTTCTTCGACGTTCCGGTGGATCACCTCTACGCGGCCCCCGTGCTCAATAACTACTTCCAGTCGCTCGATTTCCCTTCGGAAGAACTGGTGGTGATCAGCGCCGACGAGGGGGGGATCAAGCGAGCGGTTGGGCATGCGAAGCGGTTTAACGCTCCCCTCGCGATCGTGGACAAGCGACGCCTCTCGGCCGACACCACCGAAGGGGCAAACCTGATCGGTGCCAATGTCGAAGGCCGCACCGCCATCATGTTCGATGACATGATCAGCACCGCTGGCTCGATCTGCTCTGCAGCCGAAGTCGTCCACGCCCACGGTGCCAAAGCCATCTACGCTGCGGCGACGCACGGCCTGCTGGTCGGTCCGGCCCTGGAACGCCTGCGAGCCGCCCCTTTTAAGGGGATTGTGGTCACCGACTCGATTCCGCTTCCACCGGAGCGGATGCTGCCAAACGTCACCGTGCTCTCGGTGGCGAGCCTCCTCGGGCAGGCAATTAAGCGGATTCACCGCAACGAGTCGGTCAGCATGATGTTTCAGTAGCCAGAATGCGGGGGCTCCGAAGACCGAAATGGCACTTGCGGAAGGGCTACCGCATGGCACAATACGAGGCTCGGTTATCGGTGGGCTGCACGCGGCCCGCACAGACCGAAGAGGCGATTGCCACTGAAGCGTCGCCCCGCTGGTGAATGCTGGGTTTTGATCAGCGAGAAGCCCAGAACAGCACAGCGTTCCAGATCAGCACAGACCGATCAGCAGCAGACAGGAATGAGGAGCGATGAGTAGCGAATCACTCGAAGTGATGCCACGAGAGTTGACCGGAACTGCCGAATGCCGACGGATGCGGCGGCAGGGTCTGGTGCCGGCCGTTCTGTATGGCCACGGCGAAGAGTGCGTGAACTTGGTTGCCAAGCGAGAGGCCGTTGAGGCGGTCGTTCGGCACGGCAGCGTGTTTGTGGAACTCCACGGTGCGGTGACGAGCGGTGCTGTGATCCGCGAACTGCAGTGGGACACATTCGGCACTCGCCCCCTACACATCGACTTTGTTCGGGCCAGCAAGAGCGAGCGAGTGCATGTGAAGGTGCCGCTCGATATGAAGGGCGAGAGCCCTGGCCACCGCAACGGTGGCGTGGTGACGCTGGTGGTGCACGAACTCGAACTTGAGTGCACCCCCGATGCGATTCCGGACCATCTCCATGCCGTGATCAACGACCTTGATGTTGGCGGAAGTATCAAGGTGAGCGACCTCCAGCTCCCAGAGGGCGCTCGGGTGCTTGCCGACGCGGACGAGGTTCTCGTCACCTGCGTCCGGCCTGGTGAGAAAGGGTCGGCGGAGGAAGAGGAGTCGGCGTCAGAGCCTGAAGTCATTGGCCGGAAGCCGGCTGAGGACGGTGAGGGGGCTGAGTAGAACCTGGCAGACGGAAACCAAGCAGAACGAGCTGATTCCCCGCGGTGCCCCTGCGGGAGCCCTTCAGCTCGAACTGTGAAGCCCCTCGATTCATGAAACTGATCGTCGGACTCGGCAACCCGGGACGCGCCTACGAAGGCACACGCCACAACATTGGCTTTGATGTGCTGGAAAAACTGGCTGCGAGAGCGGGTGCTCCTGCACGACGGGCTCGTTTTCAGGGCGAAGTCGCTCAGATCAGCCTGCGGGGTACGTCCGCGATGCTGCTGTGGCCGATGACATGGATGAATTTAAGCGGTTCGAGCGTGCTAGCCGCGAGGGACTTCTACAAGGTCGCGAATGCGGACATACTAGTGGTGTGTGACGACTTTCAACTGTCAAAGGGCACAATTCGGATTCGCGGGAAGGGATCTTCAGGCGGCCAGAAAGGCCTTGCCGATGTCACTCGGCGGCTCGGTGGCGAGGATATTCCTAGGCTGCGTGTCGGCATTGGGCCGGTGCCGACAAACTGGGCCTGCCCCGACTTTGTGTTGGGGAAGTTCAGTCGTGATGAACGACCCGACGTCGATGCATCGATTGAACGGTCTGCAGACGCGGTTGAGGAGTGGGCTGCGACGGGCATTGAAGCAGCGATGAACCGGTACAACTGATCTCGTTGAGTGGCCTCTGATCCAATCCGGTGGCCCAAACACCACAAACTTTCGATATTTTGAGCCCAGCAGCGGCCAAACAAAACACGAGTCCGACGACAACAGGAGTGATGCAGATGGCGTTTTACGAGGGGATGTTCATCCTCGATCCCACGAAGTACTCACGCGACCCAGAGCAGGTGACCAACGCGATCGGTGAGATGATCACCAACGCGGGTGGTGAACTGCTTGCGTCCCGCGTCTGGGACGAGCGGAAGCTCGCCTACCCGATCCGTGGGTTTAAGAAGGGAGTCTACTGGCTGACCTACTTTCGCATGGAAGGCACAGGGATCGCCCCCCTCGAGCGGCAGTGCCAGTTGAGCGACGAAATCCTCCGTCAGCTGTTTCTGAAGCTCGACCAACGCATTGCCGACGCCATCATGCAGCACATCACCGAAGCGGATGCCGCGCCGGCCGAGGCGTGAACGAATGTTCACAATAAAACTTGCAGCCACAATGACAGCACGCTACCATTGGTGAACAAAAGTTCACGCGACTGCAAGCACAAGGAGTTTCGACATGGCAAGCTTCAACAGAGTGATCCTGCTAGGAAATGTCACCCGCGACCCCGAGTTGCGGTACATCTCGTCGGGAACCGCAGTGACTGACGTGGGGCTCGCGGTTAACGATCGCAGGAAGAACGCGTCAGGCGAGTGGGTTGAAGAGACGACGTTTGTCGATGTCACGCTCTGGGGACGTACCGCCGAAGTTGCTGGTGAGTATGTCACCAAAGGTTCACCACTGCTGATTGAGGGACGTCTGAAGCTCGACACCTGGGAAAAGGACGGCAAGAAAAACTCGAAGCTGCGAGTGGTCTGCGACCGCATGCAGCTCCTCGGTGGTCGGGGTGATGGCGGCGGTGGACGAGGTCGGAGCTCGCGGCCTGCCAACGAACAGCAAGCCAACGACCAGCACAACAGCGGTGGAGAAAGCTACGAATCAGCTGGAAGTTCGTCAGGCGGCAGCGACTCTTTTGGGGGGGATGACGATATTCCGTTCTAGTCGGGCTGTTCTCATCAGGACTGGAGTTCACATCCCCTGAGCCTGCGACACGACTGCCTTTCGCAACATCACAAGCTCACGCATACCAATCGCTCTCACAGACAAGACATTCACGCCAACTCTCACAATCCAACGCCAACTCTCACAGGGAATCACATAATGAGCGACACCGACACCGCTGTTTCAGAAGCCCCGGCGACCGAAGCACCCGCCGCAAAGACTGCGGCCCCTGCAAGCAACGGTCCTCGTGGCAAGCGACGCGCCCGCCAGAAGGCTGGCCTGCAACTGCCCCGTGGCCCTCGCGGTGGCGTCGAGCTGCTCCTCATCCAGAGCGTCGAACACCTCGGCAAGCAGGGTGAGGTCGTTGAGGTGAAGCGTGGCTTTGCCCTGAACTACCTGCTGCCACAGGGCCTGGCCACGATCGCCACCGATCACCACAAGCGAATGGTGCAGAAGCACCGCGCGAAGCTCGATGAAATCGCTCGCCAGCGAATGGCCAGCCTGCGTGCTGTGCTGGGTGAACTGGCTCGCACGAGCGTCACCATTGAGGCCAATGCCAACGACGAAGGCCATCTCTATGGCTCTGTCGGGCCGACCGAGATTTCGCGGTCGCTGAAGCAGCAGGATCTTACCGTCAGCCCCGATCAGATCATTCTGCAAGGTCCTCTGAAGGAAGTTGGCCTCTACACGGTGAAGGTGCGGCTCGCCGCCGACGCCGAAGGCGACCTCAAGGTCTGGGTTGTGCCGATGAGCAGCGAGGCCGCATCGTCCACCTGAGGTAAAGACTCAGACGCCAGGAGGGCAGGATGGCCACCAAGGCAGCCACGGGGGGGAACGGCCGTTGGCGACGACGAGACCGCGAGGCCGACTCGTCTGACGGCTCAGACTTTGCCGTGTTTCGTGAACAGCCAGTCAGCACGAATGCTGAGCGTGCCGTTCTCGGCAGCGTGCTGCTGAAGCCTGACGTCTGCGATGACGTGGCGCTCCTCGTGCGAAGTGACGACTTCCACGACGATGCCCATCGGCTCCTGTTTGAGCATCTCCAAGACCTGCACGATACCGGCAAGCAGATCGACGCCACGATCCTGCTGGAACGCCTCAGGGCGAAAGGCGACCTCGACCGAATCGGTGGCGCAAAGGCGCTTGCCGAGATTATCGAGTCGGTGCCGCATGCTGCCCATGCCGTGCACTACGCAGAGATCGTTCGCGATAAGGCGATCCTCCGCTCGATGATCGATGCGGGCACCGACATCCTGCGAGATGCCTACGACTCACCTGATGAACCGCGTGCGTTGCTTGGACGTGCTGAAGAGAAGATCTTTTCGATTCTCGAGCGTCGCAGCGGCACCGAAGCACAGGCGATTCGCGACGTGCTCGAGGAGTCGCTCGTGCGGATGGATGCCCGCATGAAGCATGAGCAGACCCTCGGTGGGGTTGAGACGGGGTTTACCGATCTCGATACCCTCTGCGGCGGCCTGCACAACTCCGAACTGATCATCCTCGCCGCTCGCCCGAGTATGGGAAAAACCGCTCTCGCGATGAACATCGCCGAGCATGTGTCAGTGGCGGATGGCAATCCGGTGCTGTTTGTCAGCCTCGAAATGGCCTCGCTGGAGTTGGCAGACCGTCTCCTCTGCTCTGCCGCTCAGGTCAACGGCCATCGCCTTCGCAACGGCACGATTTCCCAAGAAGACCGCCGTCGCCTTGTGCAGAAGTCTTCTGAGATCAGTGCTGCCCCGCTGTTTATAGACGACACGCCGGGCCGTACGCTGACGGAAATCGCAGCCGTGGCCCGCCGCCTGAAGCGAAAGAACGGCCTTTCGCTGATCGTCATCGACTACCTGCAGCTGATCGAGCCGGACAACCCACGCGACCCGCGACAGGAACAGGTCGCTCGCATTGCCCGCCGCCTGAAGATGATGTCGCGTGAACTCGATGTGCCTGTGCTCTGCCTCGCCCAGCTCAATCGACAGGCCGAAGCCAGCCGCGACAACCGTCCGCGTCTGAACCACCTGCGAGAGTCCGGAGCCATTGAGCAGGATGCTGACGTGGTGATGTTTGTGCACCGCGAAGAGTACTACCAGACCAACGAAGAAGATCGGGAACGCGTGAAGGGACAGGCCGAGATCATCGTGGCCAAGCAACGAAACGGTCCCACCGACGACGTGAAGCTACTCTGGCAGCACGAGCACACCCGTTTTGTGAACCTTGAGCAGCGGTCCTACGACGAGTTCGAGCAGTTCGGCGGGTACTGATCTCTAGCCAGCGACGGCATCCATGGAAGCCCCGGCTGCGAGGTCCACCTCGTGATACCCAGTGTCTGCTTTGTGATACCCAGCGTTTAACGGCTGCCACGAATCAGTCCCGGCACCACTTCAAGGTCGAGCGAGTCTTGTTCTCCGCGTTCAATCCGCTCCCAGGCGATGGCGCCCATCGCGGCATTGTCGGTGCAGAGTTCACGGGGCGGCAGCACCAGTTCAAGCCTGGCATCCTTTGCGTAAGCGGTGAGCGTTTCGCGAAGCAGGGTGTTGGCAGTCACGCCACCACCGACTGCCACGAGGTCGCAGCCTGTCTGCTCAACCGCAAGCCGCACCTTCGCCATCACGGTGTCGACCGCAGCCTGCTGAAACGAAGCCGCAAGATCTGCTAGCAGCTGTCCTGTGGGCGGCGGTGTGTCGGCGGCTGCACCTGGCGGTCGCACCTGATACCGCAGCGCGGTCTTGAGGCCACTGAAGCTCATGTCGAGCGTGTTGCGGTCGCGTGAAAGGGGCCGCGGAAAACGGAAGCGGCGAGAGTCGCCATCCTTGGCGGCCAGTTCAATCGCCGGCCCTCCGGGATACCCGAGCCCCAACAGGCTCGACGCCTTGTCGAAGGCTTCACCGATCGCGTCATCGATCGTACCGCCGAGTCGCTCCAGCTCCAGCGGCGAGGTCACATGCAGAAGTGAGGTGTGTCCTCCGCTGGCAACGACTCCCACGCAGGGATACCGCATCCGCTCTGGAGCCGCGAGGCGGCATGCGTAGAGATGTGCCGCAATGTGGTCGTAGCCAACCAGTGGCCTTTCCATAGCCACGGCGATCATCTTGGCCGCCGAGATCCCCACCAGCAGAGAGCCCACCAAGCCTGGCCGTACCGCCACCGCGACAGCCTCAAGGGCATCTCGCGAGACACCCGATCGCTCAATCGCCTCATCGATCACCGGCACGATGCGTTCAACGTGCGCTCGGCTGGCCACTTCAGGCACCACGCCATGCCAGCGGGCATGCAGCTGCTCCTGACTCGCAACCACACTGGAGAGCACGGCTCGCGACTGAGTCACCACAGCAGCAGCGGTCTCGTCACAGGTGGTCTCAATGGCAAGAAGAGGCATGCAACGGCAGACAGCAGAGAAACGCAGGCGGCCGATCTCAGACGCAGAGCCCACTGCTCAGAAGTCGTACCACATCCCCACGCCGAAGCGATTCTGGTTGTAGAACACGAACTCGTACTGTGGATCGGAACCATAAAGATACTCGACGCCGATCCGATAGAGCTTCTCGCTGCGTTTTCCTCGCCAGAACCATCCCGCCTGCACACAGACGTTGCCGCCGTAGTCCAGCTCTTGGCGGAGCATGCTATTGACCGCCAGGAAAGGCTTCCCATGGCCGCCGGTCGGCTGCGCCTGGAGAAGTTCGGTACCAAACTGAAACTCCCACGGCTGCGAGCCACCAGAGTTGAAAAAGGAGTATCCGACTTCACCGTAGAGCCGCATCCAGTCGAGCGGGTACCAGCTGCCACCGAGCACGATCACATCACGGACATAGTTCACCCGTGGAAAATTCGGGTTCTTGATCATGAACTCGTCGCCGAGGTGGGCACTGTTGTGGTAGTAGGCGAGTTTTGATTGCCACCGCCCCACCCCGTACACCAACGGAATGCCAAAGCGATAGTCGCCACTGCGAAAATCACGGTCATCCTCCGGGTCGAGTCTGACAAACGCGGCTCCTTCGATCTGCACCTCAAAGCCCTGAGGATGCAGCACCGTGTCGGAACCGTAACGAAGAATGGAGGCCCGTCCGCCGAGGGTGGAATCCCATAGCCAGCCCTCAGTTAGCCCTGGCTCAGTCAGAGAGGGGGACGTGTCGTCGTACCAGACAGTGCCCAACCGCGGCTCTTTTGGGCCTGCGAGGTAGCTGGTGTAGATCAGATTGTTCGGCATCAGCTGCCAGAACCACTGTCGCGGCGCCCACAGATCATCCCATTCCTGTGGAAAGCCTGTGGTGACGTGATCGACGCCAACCCATGGCTGCTCGTAGAAATCGTCCTGCCACAGCTCGTAGGGCGCATCGAGAAGGACTGGCTCGGGGGGCGGCTCAGGTGGCGCTGTCGGCAACGGCTCGATCGTGCTGGTCGCCGCGATCTCACTCGCCGCGGGGAGATCAGGCGAAGACCCCACAGAATCTTCAACCGGTGGGGAGGGCGCGAGTGCTTCCAACGCCGCAGCCTGTGATGCCATCACAAGAACGATTGTCAGCGCCACCAACGACCGCCAACCGCTGCACGTTTTCCTCACAGCGGCGACAGGTTGCCTCGGAGTGCCCTGCCACGTACAGCCCGCCTCTGCACCGCAGTCAGGGCAGCAACACCGCGGACAATGAGGAGAAAACGCTGTCATTATCACCTGGCACCAACGCACGGCGAACTCGCCGCGGATTGTCAAGGATTCATCATGGTGGCAGACTCTAGAGACAAGCCAGTCCGCGATGTAGGCCAGTTCTTGTGTCGCTTGTGGGCAGCAGAAAGGCTTCCGCGAGGCTCACACCCGGGGAAGCTCGAGCCGAGAAACCAGGCCGTTCGGCGATTCCAGGAAAGCTGCGCAGCCCGTACAAAAGTCGTCCGCAAACCGCTGGCCTGTGCATGCTGGCGTTCCGTTGTCTCTGGAGATTTTGATGGCAGCCTCCGATTCGTCCGCCCCCGACGCCTCCCCTCAGGACACGTCGCTGGCCGTCGCCCTTGGTCGCATCCCGAGTGGCCTGTTCCTCGTGATGTGGCGGGACGGAGACGATGATCGCGTCATGCTTGCCAGCTGGGTGATGCAGGCGGGCTTCGCCCCCCCCGCGATCAGCCTCGGCGTGGAACGCTCGCGTGACGCCCTTCCGTTTCTTCAGCAGGGGGGACGCTTCGTCCTGCATCTGCTCGGCAGTGAAGATCGCGGCCTGATCGGCCGCTTCGCCAAGCCCGCTTCGCCGGGCAGCGACCCCTTCGAAGGCCTGGAAATCACGCGTAGCAACTGCGGGGCGGCCATTCTTGCGGGAGTGGGGAACGTGCTGGCGTGCCGGGCCACCGCGTCCTGCACCGCCGGTGACCACGAGGTGGTCGTCGCGACTGTTGAAGAGGCGATTCGAGCCGACGGAGCGGTCGACCCCACAGTTCACGTCCGCAAGAACGGACTTCGGTATTAGGCGGCCAGCACTGGACGCCGGCTGCTGGAAACGAAAGACTGTTTGCTTCGCGACCCGTGGATGGCAGCGCTATCAGCGGATTTTTGCGATGAGAATGACCCGCTACAGGGAGCACTAACTGATGTCCCGTTTCGCACACACACGGCCTGCCATGTGGCTCGCCGTTCTCGGCATCTGCGTCGCAGCCGTGGGCTGTGGTCCAAAAGAAGAAGGATCGGAAGCCGGCACAGAGCCGACGACGAAGCGATTTATCTTCCTCACCAACGGTGACGACCCGTTCTGGGACGCATGCAACGCGGGCCTCCAAGAGGGCGCCAAGCAGTCAGACCTTGCCTCACGCGGTTTGACGGTCGTGATGGAGAAGAACAACGGTACCGCTCAGGGGCAGATCGAAAAGCTGCGTCAGTTCGGTAGTCAGCGGGATATCGCCGGTGTCGCAATCTCTGTCATTCAGGCAGACAACACGGCCATTGCCGACGAGATGCGAAACCTCGCCTCGAAGGGTGTGCATGTGATCACTGTCGATGGCGACGTGAATCGTGACACCCTCCGCGATGCCCGCCCCTACTACATCGGCACCGACAATGTCGTCGCTGGACAGGTGCTCGGCCGAGCGGCAGCGGTGCTTCTGGGCGAGAGAGAACTGCAGGAAGGCGGCTACGTGCAGTTCGCAGGCTTTACCGACAACGACAACGCCCGGGCCCGCATGAATGGCTTCCAAGAGGCTGTGGGAGAGGGCTTTTCGCAGGTTGACCGGATGAGTGACGCGATGGACCTCTCCAAGGCTCGCGACAACGTGCGAGCCTCACTGGTCAACCATCCAGACCTCGTCGCCCTGGTCGGCATCTGGGCATACAACGCGCCAGCAATCGCAGAAGTGGTCGAAGAACGTGGCGCTCGTGAGCAGACCACCGTCGTTACCTTTGACGCACAGGCGGCTGCAATTGAGTACATGGCCAATGGCGGCATCGATGCGATGGTCGTTCAGAACCCATTTGAGATGGGCGTGAAGTCCGTGCGTCTTTTGCTGGCCATGCTGGAAGGCGACGACGACACCATCGGAGAGATGTTTCCGAACCCAGAGGCTGCCGACGGTGACGTGCATACGACCGGTCTGCGAATCATCGTGCCCGAAGAAGGCTCCGTCCTCGGTAGCGACAGCTTCGATCCGGCTCCAGCCGAACGCATGACGCTGCCGGCGTTCCGCGAATGGCTCGCAACCTACGGACTGACCAGTTCGTGATGCAGTCTCCACACGGAACGACGGGGAACGTCTCGCATGTCTGAGAACCACACTGCAGGTCGGCGTTGGCCAGCCTGGTCGAGTGAGTGGACGCTGTTGATCGCGGTGGTGGTGGCGGTGATTGCCACGACCGCCATCGATTCGAATCACAGCTACCTCTATCGGCCGCTCGAGAGCCTGCGTGATATCGCTCGCAACACAGCGTTGCTGGGGATCTTCGCTCTCGGCGCGGCGGTGGTGATCATCGCTGGCGGGATCGATCTCTCGCTCGGGTCAATGATTGCGTTTTCCGGCATGGTCTGCGCGACCACAATGCTGGCCTTAGCACCCGAAGCGATGATGGCGTCCAAGCCGGTAGGAGGCTGGGTGGTGGCAGCCGGGATTGGGATGAGCATGCTTGCGGGGCTTGCTGTTGGCACGCTGCATGCGTGGCTGGTGACCTCCATTCGACTGCCTCCCTTTATCGCGACTCTGGCCACACTGGTTGGGCTTCGGAGTCTGGCTCGGGCCTTGTGCGAGAGCACGACCGCGGCGATCACGCCCTCCAAGAGTGCGCAGATCTACGTGGCCGACCCCTTTTTCAAAATGCTCCGTGACAATGTCTGGATCTCGGTCGCGGTGTTTGCCTTGCTGGCCATCGTGACGTGGGTGCTGCTCACTCGAACCATCCTTGGACGGCATCTGCATGCCCTCGGTGGCAATGAGGATGCCGCCCGGCTCGCCGGCATTCGTACAGAAAACGTGAAGTGGTTTGCCTACTGCTTCTCGGCAGTCACCGCTGCCCTGGCAGGCATCTTTTATGTTGCCAACGAATCGGTGGCAGCGCCTGTCAATCAAGGCCGCGGCCACGAACTCAATGCGATCGCTGCAGCGGTGGTCGGAGGCTGTTCCCTCGCGGGTGGCGTCGGCACAGTACCAGGCACGGTGCTCGGCACGATTTTCTTGCGGGTCGTGATCGATGCGGTCTCCAAGGTGATCAAGACCGGAGCAGACGTCTACGAGGGCCTGATCGTCGGCGTGGTGGTCGTGATTGCGGTTACATTCGGGCAGCTCGGTCAGCGAGCCGGCTCTCGTCGGCTGCTCCCTGGGCCGCTCGGACTCGCTGCCATTCCCGTGCTTGCCATCTTCTGCGGCGGTACGTTCGGGATGACCTCCGGCACCACGACCGGCGTTGCCGCGGGTGTGGTCGCCCTGGGATTGCTCGTAGGCCTCCGAGCCTGGGAATCACGTTCGGCTCAGGCGGGGTGACCACCATGGCCGAGCCCGTCATCTCCATGCAGGGAATCACCAAACGGTTCCCCGGCGTTGTCGCCCTCGACAACGTCAGCCTTGATGTGCTGCCAGGTGAACTCCTCGCAATCTGCGGAGAGAATGGCGCGGGCAAGAGCACGCTGATGAAAATCCTTTCGGGGGTCTACCAGCCTGATGCTGGCAGCATGACACTCGCTGGAGAAACGGTCAGGTTTGCCAACACGCGAGCAGCCGAAGAAGCCGGTATTGCGATCATTCATCAGGAGCTCGCCCTGGTCGATGATCTTCCTGTACTCGCCAATGTGTTCCTAGGACGTGAACGTCGCAACCGCTTCGGGCTCCTCGATGAACGGTCGATGGCGCGTGAAACTGCCCGTCTCTTGGAGACGCTTGAGTGCGGCGTGTCACCGAGCGTCCGAACCGGAAGCCTGCGAGTGGGTGACCAGCAGCTGATCGAAATCGCCAAGGCCCTCTCGCTCGATGCCCGCATCCTTGTCATGGACGAGCCGACCAGCGCTCTCACAGAGAGTGAGTCGGCCCGTCTGGAACGCGTGATTGCGTCCCTGCTCGCTCGCGGCACAACGATTCTCTACATCTCGCACAAGATGGAAGAGGTGTTTCGACTTGCTGACCGCATCACGGTCCTCCGCGACGGCCAGACCGTGCGGACGCTCACGAAAGAGGAGACCAGTCCGCGAGAGATCACCTCATTGATGGTCGGCAGAGACATCGACGATGCGTCTGCGATGCCGGCTCGCTCCCCGGCAGAGCCTGTACTGGAGGTGAAGGGGCTCCATCTGCCGTGGCCTGGGCATGTGCGGGGCTATCGCCTCGATGACGTCTCGCTGCAGCTTCGTCGCGGCGAGGTCCTTGGCGTCGCGGGTTTGATGGGGGCGGGAAGAACCGAACTGCTGGAAACCATCTTCGGTGCCTCCGACCCCACCTGGCGTGGTGAGATCCGCCTGCGTGGTCAGTCGGTTCGTTTTGCACATCCCTCGGAAGCATGTGCCGCAGGCATCGCCATGGTCACTGAAGACCGCAAGCGGCTTGGGCTCTTTCCCGACTTCGATGTAGCGGCCAACGTGAGCCTCTCCTCCCTGGAGCGTGCCCGACGTGGTGGGCTCGTCAGCCGCAAGGCGGAAGAGGAACTCGTCGCAGAACCGATTCGCGCCACTGGCGTGAAAACCCCAGGACCGCACGCAGCAATCACGGGCCTCTCTGGAGGCAACCAGCAGAAGTGCATCATTGGCCGCTGGCTTCTGACACAGCCAGAAGTGCTGCTCCTTGACGATCCAACGCGAGGAATCGACGTAGGAGCGAAGGCCGAACTCTATGCATTAATCGACCGGCTCTGTCGAGAAGGGCTCGGAGTGATCCTCACCTCGAGCGAACTGCCCGAACTTCTGACCCTTTCTGATCGGGTGATCGTGCTGGCTGAGGGCCGCCTGACGGCAGAGCTTTCTCGGAGCGAAGCAACCGAGCAGCGGATCATGGAAGCGGCCACCGGCGGCTGATGCGACGCTGGAATCAGCGGCAGTGTGCGTCCCTGGACGGGACCTCCGGAGGCTGGCTCGCAGCTAGTGTCCAAGATACTTTGCCACCACGCTCCGTGCCCGGGCGGGTTCGTTGGTGCCAAACACAATCGTCCGGCCGTCACGGAAGAGGGTCAGGCTGACCCCCGGCTCAACCTCGGCTCGCACCATCCATGGCGTTGTTGTCAGATGTTCGCAGCCCTCAAGCGTGCGTGCCACCTGATCCAGATCGATACGGCCATTGCCCGAAGCGCCGATCTGAACGGCGTCTCGTCCACAGAGAACGGTCGTTGCTCCACCAGAGTGACGACTGAGCCAGGGAGTCTCTCCATCGCGGCAGGTCGGACAGCCTTCCGCAGCCAATGGCGAGAGATCCACACGACGCCATCGTCCTTCCCAGAGTTCAAAGACCAGCATCCGACCGTCGCAGCGGGCAGCCCGCTCTGCGGGATCCGCTGCGAGAAGTTTGATCGCCTCCGCTGCCTGGACTGCTCCAACCACCATAGCCACAGGGCCCATGATGCCTGCCGTCTGGCAGGTGGGGAGTTCACCGGGCGTGGGTGGCTCCGGCACCACACACCGCAGGCAGGCTGTCGTGCCCGGCAGGATCGTCAGCACCCGTCCCTCAGCTCCGATCGCACCTCCGTAAATCCAGGGCACCTGCTGCCGGCAGCACCACTCGTTGATCAAGAACCTCGCTTCGAAGTTGTCACTCCCGTCGATCACAAGATCGACATCGCGGAGCAGCTCATCGCAGCTGTCAGCGGTCAGGTCCTGCACCCGCGGATCGAGTTCCGCCTGTCGATCGATAAGGGCGAGGTGCTCTGCGGCGGCCACCGCCTTGGGAAGCCCCGCGTCGACATCCGCCTCGGTGAGTAGGAGCTGCCGGGGCAGGTTGGAAACTTCAGCAAGATCCCGATCAATCAGGCGAAGCCTTCGCACGCCGGCGCGTAGCAGAGCGATCGCAGAGGCGCCTCCAAGTGCGCCCACGCCCACAACGGCGACCCGCGACTCGAGCAGACGCTTCTGCCCACGCTCACCAAGCGGTTCGAAACGCACCTGCCGTGAGTAACGATCGGCGTCCTGCATCAGTTCCCCATTCTCTCGCTTCACCACCCTCACGCTGTCATGCAGAAGCAGCAACGACATAGCCGGCAGGCTCCCAGGCCGGCGTTCCACCTGCTGCCAGCCAACTCGCCATGGCCGCCTGCAGCAGGTCACAGCCTTGACGCTGCGTCAGCACCGAACTACCGCTGTCCGCCTCGGCACCCTGCGGGCCTGTCGTGGCGGAGTCCACCTCAGACAGCGGCCGTCTGACGATAACCGGCAGACCGTGGGCCTTCCGCCACGCCTCGTGCGGCAGTTCTCCTGGCGACAGTTCCATCACCAAGCAATCGATCCCGGCTGGCAGGGCCGGCTCAGCTGCTCCGCTCGGAGGCGGCTGCTGTCCGTCGACCCGCAGGCCCAGCTGCATCGTCCCGCAAACGCCCCTCCAGTCCGCCACTGCGGCAGCATGCTCCCTGTCGACAACGAGAAAGCCCACCGAGGGGTGCACCGCCAGTCGGCAGACTTCATCGGCGGCAGCAGCTCCTTGAAGTGCTGCGGGGAGTTCCGCCGCCAGCATGACCCCTTCTGCATCCGCGGCATCGCAGAGTGCCGGCGGCGGCATACTTCCCCAGAGGCCAGCCGATGCGGCTCGCGCGGCCCGCACAGCGGTCAGGGCTGCCGCGTGATCCTGCAACAGTTCCATCGAGCGGATCTCCACAGCCCGCAGCACATACCGTCGCCCGTCGAGCCGAAAGGCACCGTCAAAGTGCCCGAAACGGCAGATGCCAATCAGTCGCGAACCGCTCCAGCGAACTCCAGCCTGCGTGCAGCCCGAAAGCTCGAGCTGATAGCGGTTGGGAAGTTCGGGCGACCAGAAGCCTGGCTCGACCAGAACCGCTTCACAGGCCGCTCCCTGGGCTGTTCCAGCAACTGGCGGCAGCATGCGAAGCCGAGCAGTCGTCGGCAGTGTGGAGGCATGCAGGCAACGAGGGCCCCGCAAACTGCCTGTGAGCTCCTTCGCATCTCCCGGGGCGTCGAGCAGCTTCACATAGACCACCGCCCGCATGTCGTCAGCACGCCCGAGCAGCACGGTAAGCCGAGGAAGTCCGACGGCGTTTTCGTTCACGCGGTTCCCTCCGCCCCAAACCGCTCGGAAGCAATCGTGGTCAACTTTTTCAGGTCCAGTTTTCCGGAACCGAGCGCGGGGATTTCGTCGATCTCCGAGAAGCTGTCGGGAGCGGGAATCCAGAGGTTTGGCAACCCTGCGTCGGCCAGTCCCTGACAGACCTCTCGTGGAGCCTTGTCCATCGGAAGATGCAGCACAACGAGTCGCTCTCCCTTCCGTGGATCCCGGACAGCAGCAACCACCGCGAGCAGCTGTCCGTCTGTCGCCCCGAGCACGTCATTAAGTTTCTCTTCAACGGTCACATGCGGCACCATTTCACCACCGATCTTGGAGAACCGGCTCTCGCGGCCAGTGATCGTGATAAATCCATCCGCATCAAGCCTGGCCACGTCACCGGTGCAGTACCAGCCATCGCGAATCGCCCGCTCGGTGAGATCAGGACGATCGAGATAGCCCTGCATCACGTTGGGCCCACGAATCCAGAGCAGGCCTTCTTGGCCAACAGGAAGCTCGTCGGTCGGCTCGTTGGCATCTCGTGGCGAAATCCGGGCATGGCATCCAGCGATTGGTCGACCGACTGTTCCTTCACGGGCATCGACAGGCCTACCGGGCACATGTCGTGCAGGTGGGACATTGGCAGCGACAAGCGGCGAAAGTTCGGTCGCACCGTACGCCTCCCATGGTCGCACACCAAACTTCTTCTCAAAGGCCTCACGGACTTCATTCGGCAGCCGCTCGGCTGAGGCAAACACAACCTCAAGTGAAGAGAAATCTTCGGCCGGGGTTCTCCGGATGTAGGTCCTCAGGAACGTCGGCGTGGTCATCAGAATCGTGGCATGATGTTCCCGCGCGAGGTTGCCGATCGCCTGAGCATCGAGCGGCGTCACGTGATAGACGCAGGCAGGTTCGAGTGCGAGCGGAACCCAGAGCGTGGCCATGTAGCCGTAGGAGTGGAAAAACGGCAGCGATCCAACCGCCACATCACCTGCGGAGAGATGCACCAGCCGATCGACTGCCTGGACATTGCTCCCGACGTTCTTGACCGACAGGACAACGCCCTTTGGATCACCCGTTGAGCCGGAGGTGAAGATCACAGTCAGCACATCGTCTGGACGGATGCGGTCGAGTCCGAGTGCCGAGTCGAGCATGCCGACGGGCAGCACCGTGGCCTGGAAAGCAGCCACAACGCGATCGGCCAGGGTCAGTTTCTTCCGCAGTGTCGCCGCATCGAGCAGGGTGTCGCCCACGTCGAGTTCCACCCGCTTGAGGAAGGTGGGGCTTGAGATCACATGCTTCAGACCTGCGAGGCGAATACAGGTGTCGAGAATCGGCTGACTGACGGTGTAGTTCAGGTTGACGGCCACGCGGCCAGAGAGCGCGAGCGCCGCATTCACGACCACCGCTGCGGCCGTGGGGGGGAGAAACACCCCTACACGCTTCTCTGTCGGATCGAGCTCACGCTCAAGCACACGACGGGCCGCCAGAATGCGGATCAGCAGTTCACGGCCGGAAAGTCGCGTGCCCAGCGAATCAGCAACCTTGAGCCGCTTCCCTGCAGAACGTAGGGCTCGCAGCATCTGCCGCTGCAGGACCATGGGCTCCGGGCGTTCGTCCGTCGCCGGCGTGGGTTGGCTACTCGCATGCATGAAAACGCTCCTCACCTGACCAGTTGGCTTCACCCCACCACCTCGTCTGCTCCACTATTAGAGCAAATCCGCCACTGGGTTCCGCGGCCCCCTCGACGTCAGTAGAATCTCGTCGTTTTCACCGTGACGTCTTGATATTCCTGTAATCCCGTTGCTCTCCCGCACTGGCCCTGAACTTATGCCTCGCTACACACCGTCGCGGATCGAACCGAAATGGCAGACCTGGTGGGAAACCAACCACACATTTGCCAGCCCTCGCCTGCCCGGTGAACGGAAGCGATACATCCTCGACATGTTTCCCTACCCCAGCGGCGACGGGCTGCATGTGGGCCACCCAGAGGGATACACCGCGACAGATATCGTGTCGCGTTTTGAGCGGATGCGAGGAACGAGCGTGATGCACCCGATGGGCTTTGATGCCTTCGGGCTCCCGGCTGAGGAGCATGCCATTCGCACCGGCACACCGCCCGCCGAGAGCACCCGTCGCAATATTGACACCTTCCGACGGCAGCTGAAGATGCTCGGCTTCAGCTACGACTGGTCTCGTGAGATCGCCACGACCGATCCCGGCTATGTCCGCTGGACGCAGTGGATCTTCCTGGTGCTCTTCGACACCTGGTTCGACGCCACCGAGAACCGCGGCCGGCCAATCGCCGAGCTGCCCATTCCGGAAGATGTGCAAACCGCAGGCTCTCAGGCGGTCGCCCGCTACCGCGATGACCATCGGCTCGCCTACCAGTCTGAGGCCCCAGTGAACTGGTGCCCCGCCCTGGGCACCGTGTTGGCAAATGAAGAGGTGGTTGGTGGCGTCAGTGAACGCGGAGGCCATCCTGTTGTGCGGCTTCCTTTGCGGCAGTGGATGCTGCGGATCACCGCCTATGCAGACCGGCTCGACCGAGAACTCGACGGACTCGCATGGCCAGAGAGCATCAAGAAACTCCAACGAGACTGGATCGGTCGCAGCACCGGAGCAGAAGTCGATTTTTTCATCGGTGAGAGCTCAGGTAGTGAGCCTGACGAGGCCGGGTTCAACGCCTGGAAACAGGGGCGTGCTTCCGCTGACTTCCCCGGAAAGCCTGGAGCGGATGTTCTGCGTGTCTACACCACACGGCCAGACACGCTTTATGGCGTCACCGCGATGGTGATCGCCCCGGAGCATCCGGCGGTCGCAAAGCTGACCACGCCTGCGGCCCGACCTGCAGTCGAGGCGTATTGCGAAGCCGCTGCTCGGAAGAGTGACCTCGATCGCACCGACCTCGCTCGCGAGAAATCGGGCGTGTTCACCGGTTCGTACTGTCGCCACCCGCTCGATGGTCGCCTCGTCCCCATCTGGGTGGCGGACTACGTGCTCGCCAGTTACGGAACCGGTGCGATCATGTCGGTCCCTGCCCACGACACTCGCGATCACGAGTTTGCGGTGGCGTTTGGCCTCGAGATCGTACGTGTGATTGAGTCCTCCGACGGTGGCGAGAGTGAACTGCCGTTTACGGATCACGGCCGCGCGGTCAACTCGGCTTCCTACGATGGGCTGGCGACGGCCGACTTCATCTCGCGTGTGGCCGCAGATCTTGAGTCAGCGGGGCTGGGCCGTGCAGCTGTCAACTACAAACTTCGCGACTGGCTCTTCAGCCGTCAGCGGTTCTGGGGCGAGCCATTTCCGATTCTTCACGAACTCGACGCTGAGGGAAACGAGACAGGGCTTGTTCGCGGCGTGCCGGAATCAGAGTTGCCGGTACCGCTGCCTGTCCTGGCTGACTTCAAGCCAGGCAACACGCCAGACCCACCACTCTCGCGGGCAGACGCCGACTGGCTGTTTGTTGAGATTGACGGCGTCCGCTACCGACGTGAAACCAACACGATGCCGCAGTGGGCAGGCTCCTGCTGGTATGAACTGCGGTTCCTGGATCCCCACAACTCGGAACGTTTCATCGACCCTGAGGTTGAACGGGCCTGGATGCCGGTCGACCTCTACGTTGGCGGAGCCGAGCATGCAGTCCTCCACCTGCTCTATGCCCGTTTCTGGCACAAGGTGCTGCACGACCGCGGGCATGTCTCCTGGCCAGAGCCATTCGGTCGTCTGGTGAACCAGGGAATGATCCTGGGGGAAATGGAGTTCACCGGCTACCGGCACCCGCAGGGCGGCTGGCTCTCTGCGGAACAGACCCGTGCCCACCCAACACAGCCCGGTGTCACCATCGATCGTGAGAGTGGCGACGAGGCCGCTCCAGCGCGTGTTCCGGCCGAACAGGTTGAGAAGCAGGGGGAACACTTCGTGCTTCGGGACGCCCCTACGATTCGCGTCGATAGCCGGGCATACAAGATGTCGAAAAGCCGCGGCAACGTGGTGAACCCAGACCAGATCGTGCAGGAGTTTGGAGCCGACTCCCTTCGTCTCTACGAGATGTTCATGGGCCCGCTTGAAGCAACCAAGCCATGGAGTACCGCCGGCGTCGGTGGTGTTCGCACGTTCCTCGAACGATGCTGGCGACTGGTTGTGGATGAGCGTGCGGAGGAGCCGGTGCTCTCTGCGAGCGTCTGCGATGATCCTGCAGATGAGCCGCAGCTACAGGAACTGCACCGCATGCTCGACAAGGTGACGGCAGACATCGAGTCACTCTCCTTCAACACCGCCATCGCTCGGATGATGGAGTTTGTGAACTTCTGCACGCCGCTCACCAAACGACCTCGAGCACTCCTGGAGCCCTTCGTGAAGGCCCTCTCCCCATTTGCTCCGCATCTGGCGGAAGAGCTCTGGCAGGTGCTGGGGCAGCCGGCGCCGGTGTCGCTGGCGGCATGGCCCGAGGTGGAACAGCGATATCTGCATGATGCGACGGTCGAAATTCCTGTTCAGATCATGGGCAAACTCCGTGGCCGTGTGACCGTCGATGCAGCTGCCGATGCCGACACGATGATTGCTGCAGCGACGGCCGATCCGCGGATCGCCGAGCTCCTCGAAGGCAAGACGATCGTTAAAACCATTGCCGTTCCCGGTCGCATGGTGAACTTCGTCATTCGCTAAAAGTCTCCCAGTCGGCGCACCATCCTGGGCTACCCCCTCCCAGTGCGTGGCCACCGGTCGCATGGTCGCGTAGCATGGGCAAGAATAGTGCGGTGAACTGGTGAAGCGACAGGGAGGGTGAGCAACCGATGGATGTGAAAAAGGTGCTGGCGCTGGTCCTCGGCGGTGGTCGAGGCACACGTCTTTTTCCGCTCACACGCGACCGTTCCAAGCCCGCAGTGCCACTGGCTGGCAAATACCGCATCATCGACGTGCCACTTTCGAACTGCATCAACAGTGGCGTGCAACGGATCTACGTGCTCACCCAGTTCAACTCAGTGAGCCTGCACCGTCACATTCGCCGGACATACACCTTCGACCACTTTAGTGGCGGCTTCGTTGAGATCCTCGCCGCCCAGCAGACCCTCGACACCTCCACCTGGTACCAGGGGACTGCCGATGCAGTCCGCCAGCACCTCCGTCTGCTCCAACAGGCCGACGTCGAGCATGTCCTGATCCTTTCCGGCGACCAGCTCTACCGAATGAACTATGCCGACATGCTGTCGACGCATGTCAACACAGGAGCCGATGTCACAATCGCGGGCATCCCGGTGGGACGAGAGGCCGCCTCCGCCTTGGGCATCATGCGGCTCAATGAGTCGGGCCGCGTCGAAGGCTTTCTCGAGAAGCCGAAGACCAACCAAGAAGCCGACCTTGTGAAGACAGACCCAGCTTGGATCGATCGCCAAGGTGTCCCTTCCAACGGCCGCGATCTTGTCGCAAGCATGGGGATCTATCTCTTCAACCGCGAGTGCCTTGTCGATCTGCTGATGAAGACTGACTACCAGGACTTTGGCAAAGAGGTCTTCCCGGCGGCCATCCGTGCGAAGAATGTGCAGCTGCACCTGTTCGACGACTACTGGGAAGACATCGGAACGATCCGGTCGTACTACCAGTGCAACATCGACCTTGCGAGCCCCGAGCCACCGTTTGTCCTGGCAAACGCCAAGGCACCGATTTATTCACGTGCTCGTTTTCTCCCGCCCTCTCGCATCGATGGAGCGTCGATCCGCAAGAGTTTGATTTCGGACGGCTGTTTGATCGGCCAGGGTGCTGTGATCGAAAACAGTGTGATCGGCCTCCGCTGCCGGATTGGGGACAACGCGGTGATCCGCAACGCTGTCATCCTCGGCAATGATTACTACGACAACAATGTTGGGATCGGTGACAACGCCACCGTCGAAAACGCCATCGTTGACAAGAATGCCTGCATTGGTGCCCGTGCTCGTATCGTCAACGAACACGACTGGGATGCGACTGCCGAGAGCGACACCTTCATGGTTCGCGACGGCGTGGCCATCGTTCCGAAGAACGCGGTGATCCCCGAGGGCTGGCAGCCTGATCCGAGTCTCGCGGTCGGCAGCGAAGACAGCTCTGTCTGACCACCGCAGTCTCGACGGCTACCGAAGCAACCGTCGCCAGCGAGGCCAGGCTTCCTCATCAACCGGCGTTTCGGCGCTCGTCACGATCACGCCGCTGTTGGTGTCAGCGTTTCTCAACTCGGCGGTGCCGGCATCAACAACACCGTGTCCACCTGCATCATCAGCGGTGGCGAGAAGAACGCTGCTTTCTTCAGCCTGCTCTGGTGACAACTCAGTGTCACCAGCAGCCTCTGCCCCCTCGTTCTGCACCACCTGTGGCCAGACGAGTGGAGAGTTTCCAAGAGGCCGGATGCCACCGGATCGTGCGCAGAAGTTGTTCTGCGTGACCGAGCCATTCGGAACGGGCCCAGAGTAGTCGTAGGGATTCGGGCAGATCGTGCACCCACTGGCGGCCACAAGGCTCACCAACACGACCCCGCAGAAAACCGTTCCCGTGTCTGCCACCAGGCGTTTCAACGGCTGGCCTCCCTCACATACAAGACGGCTGTTCCCACCCCAGAGAATCAACGAGAGAGAGATCGGCTCGGCAGAATCGTTGCCTTGAGAAAAACCGCTACAGCCTGCCATCAGAGCTCGCAACCGAAGTGCCGCATCATGGTCTTCATGTCGTCCCAGACATCCCTCTTAGCAGCAGGGTTACGAAGCAGATACGACGGGTGATACGTGCAGATCACCGCCGCATTGCCGAAGCGATGCCACCGTCCACGGAGCTTGCCGATCGACTCTGTGGTGTCGAGCAGAGCCTGTGCAGAGGTCGCTCCCAGGCAGCAGATCACCTCGGGAGCGATCAACGCCAGCTGTTGCTGAAAGTAGTCACGACAGTTGGCCACCTCGTCCGGCAACGGCTTCCGGTTCCCCGGAGGCCGGCATTTGAGAACGTTGAGGATGTAGACCTCTTCCCGACTCAACTGGCAGGCCTCGATGATCTTTGTCAGAAGCTGCCCTGCCTTGCCGACAAACGGCTCCCCGGTCGCATCTTCATCTGCTCCCGGAGCCTCTCCAAAGAAGCAGATCTTCGCCGCCGGTGAACCTGCACCAAATACGGTCTGTCGCCGACCGCAGGCCAACTCCTCACACCGCCGACAGGAGGCCACTTCCGTGCCGAGGGTCTGCAGTTGCTGCTGCCGCGTCGCCAGCATGGCCGCGTCGAGCGGCTGGAGGGCCACCCAGCCTGCGGCCCCCACGGTGGCGGAAGGCGGTTGGGCAGCGGGAACCTCCTGAGCCTCAGCAGCCGCTTGGGAGACGCTCGTGGCTGCCTCAGCTGACGCCGCCAAGCCCTCGAGCTGCAGCCGAGGAATGTCGAGCACGCCTGCTGCCGCCAGGCTCTCCAGATGCTGTCGCAACTGACCGGGCGTCATCGAGCAACACCTCTTTTCAAGCCAACCAACGACCGCCCATGCTCACGGAATGCCGCCTACAACGCACGGCGAAAACGTTTTGCACCACGGCCCTTACCGAGTAGTTTTGCCGCCGGCTTCGGCTTTGCTGGCTCTTCACCAGTGGCATGTGTCTGCCCAGGTGTGGCGTTCGACTTCTCCGCTCGATGGTCGAAAGCAACAAAGCCATCGATCTCATCTCGCTGGAGTAGTTTGTCGATGCGAACCTCAATCCGAGTCAACTGCGGGCCTTCCTCCGGGGTCACAAAGGTGTAGGCCACTCCATCGCGGCCCATGCGGCCGGTCCGCCCGACTCGGTGCACATAGTCATCACAAAACTCGGGCACGTCGTAGTTCACGATGTGAGAGATTCCCGAGACATCGATGCCACGTCCCACCACATCGGTGGCGACAAGGAGCCGCACCTTGCCTTCTCGAAACTGCTTCATCACACGATCGCGAAGACCTTGAGCAAGGTCGCCATGGATACAGGCCACGTCCACTTCGTCAGCGTCTCGCGACCGCCGGCTCCTCCGAGCAAGCTTCTCATAGACCTTGTCGGTGCCGCGTTTGGTCCGACAAAACACGATCGCTTGCTGCGGCTGCTCTCGCTCGAGTAGACGCTGCAGCAGTTCAAACTTCTTCGTGGGATCGACCGTGAAATAGAACTGCTCGATCGTCTCAACCGCGATTTCACGGCTGGAAAAGTCGAGGATTTCCGGATCCCGCATATAGCGGGTCGCAAGCCGAGCCACCGGCGGTGGCACCGTTGCGGAGAGCAGCAGTGTCTGCCGGCTCTGCGGACAGTGCCTCAGAATCTTCTCGATATCAGGCCGGAAGCCGATGTCGAGCATGCGGTCCGCCTCGTCGAGCGTGATGATTTCGAGAGCCCGCAGTTCAAGCGTGCCTCGGCTCATGTGATCGAGCACACGACCGGGCGTTCCCACCACGACCTGAGGGTGACGAGCGAGCTTGTCGATCTGGCTCTTAATCGGCTTGCCACCGTAGACCGCCACGCAGTGCACGTTGGATCCCTGTGCGAGCTTTTCAAACTCATCGCGGACCTGCACCGCCAGTTCTCGCGTGGGCACCAGCACAAGCGCACGCACGCCGGCCGGCCCCTGCGGTTTCTTGGCCATCTGCTCAAGAATCGGCAGCACGAAGGACGCGGTCTTGCCTGTCCCCGTTCTCGCTTGGCCCAGCACATCGATGCCGGTGATCGCTCGAGGAATCAGGCCAGCCTGCACGGGCGTCGGCTGCGTGTAGCCTGCCTGCCGCACGGCTTCAAGCGTCGCTTCCGAGAGACCAAGGTCGTCAAAAAGTGGACCATCTGAGTCAGCCAGCTGAACCGGCGCTGCAGCCTTCACGGGCTTTGCTGACCTGAGAGGACGCTTCGACTGAGGAGCACGCTCAGAGGACACGGATGCCTCTGCATCCGATGCCGCTTGCTGTTCACGGTCGTCCCGACGACCGGCCTCGCTTCGTCTAGCCTGCGGACCGCGACCACGACTCCGCGAACGACCACCTCTACGGGATTCACCGCCAGATCGCCGCCCATCCTTGGCAGCATCGGCCCCATTTTGCTCCACAACAGTTTCCTTGAATCCGATTCCCGCTGCCACCGTTCCACGGTCGGCAGAACAACACCGCGGCCACGGGCCACGAGTCGAGTCGGGGCGGATTCGACCACCCCGCATCCTTCATTTCTTCAGCCGAAGGCTACCACGCTGCCCTCCTGCCAGCAAACAGTGGGGCGCAGACCGGTTCCACACGAGCACGTTTAACACCGTTATAGAACGATCTGGCAGCCGCCGAAGCAGGGCACGCTCAGCGGTCAAAGAAGCGGCGGATCGCCCACAGAGTAGCCGCTCGGCCTGCACGTGCGATCGATCGCGTCAGAGGGATGCTTTTGGGACAGACGGCTACGCAGTTCTGTGCGTTTCCGCACATCTGAATTCCCCCCCGATCGGTCAACGCCTCCATCCGCTCGTCCGCAATCATCTTGCCGGTGGGATGGGAGTTGAACAGCATCGCCTGGCTGATGGCATGAGCGCCGAGGAAGTTCTTGTCGAAGGCCTCCTTACGGCGAGCCTCAAACGCCTCTTCCGACTCTCCCGCAAGCCGCTCAACCTCAACCTTGGTGAACTGCGGACAGGCCTCCATGCAGCAGCCGCAGCTGATACAGGTGGCGAGAGGATAGGCATCCTCCTGTTCTTCCGGGGAAATTCGTGGTCCCGGCCCCTGATCGTATGAACCGTCGATCGGCACCCAGGCCTTCACCCGCTGCAGTGAGTGGAACACGCGTCGGCGGTCGACCATCAAGTCTCGCACGACAGGAAACTTGCTCATCGGCTCGAGCACGATCTCTTCTGGCTGCTCTTCAACAAGCCGATCTACCAAGGCCGTGCAAGCCATTCGAGTCCGGCCGTTGACGAGCATGGTGCAGGAGCCGCAGACCTCTTCAAGGCAGTTGCAGTCCCACGCAACCGGGGCAACCTTCCGACCATCGTCGGTCGTGCTGCCAGCTGCGATTTTCTGCAGCACGCTGATCACGTTCATGTTCGGCTCATAGGGAATGACATGACACTCCCAGTAGCTCTCACGGCCCGGAGAGTCTTGGCGGAGGACGCGCACACGCAGCGACTCCGGCGACTTCTTCGCGGAAGCACCTGTTGCCACCGCAGCACCGTTCTTTCCGTCCTGCCCGTCAACCGCCCGAATCATTTCCAGCTCTCCTTCTTGGGTCCGCCCGGCATCTGTTGCTGATTTTTTGTTCGTTGCATCCACCCAGCCGACTGGCCCAGCGACCAATCGCGACTGCATGCCTAGCCGCCTATTCCCACCGTCACCGTACCTGCCGCACGATCTCGCGCCTGTTGACGTTCTTTCCAGACTTCTTCGATCACTTCGCCACCCACCAAGCCGTAGAGACGGGGGCGTGGCGGAATGAGTGACGTATCGATGTCCTCGTATGTGAGCACCGGATGGCCGTCTTCACCATGTCGGGCCACCGTCGTCTTGAGCCACTTGCGAGTGTTTTCTTCAAAGCGATCACACCACTCCTCGGCCAGCCGACGACGCTCAGCAGGGTCATCCGCTTCCACACCGGGCATGGCAAACTCTGGTTTGTAGTGGGCCCCACGGCACTCATCCCGCTGCAAAGCACCCTTGAGAATCAGCTTGGCGAGCGGAAACATGTCACCCAGTGCCTTGGTGAACACCACGTTCTGGTTCGTCCAACTCCCCGTGTCTGACAGCGAACACCGCTGCCATCGTCGCTCAAGTTCACAGACGGTTTCGTAGGCCTCAGTGAGCTGGTCGTTGTGCCTCACAACCGTGCAGGCTCGGGTCATCACCTTGCCGAGCTCATCATGGAGGTCGTAAGGATTCTCACCACCGGCCGGCCGGTTGAGCAGTTCGGCATGCCGCTGTTGCTGAACGTTGAGGGCCTCCGCAAACATTGACGAAGACGCGTCGGTAGGGCCCGCCTCGTCAAACGAAGAGACAACCCCTGGAGCCACAAAAAGACCGCTGAAAATACAGGAGAGCAACGAGTTCGCGCCGAGACGATTGGCACCGTGATACTGGTAGTCACACTCGCCGATGGCATACAGCCCTGGGATGTTGGTCTGCTGGTTTCGGGGCGACCCCTCCACAAGACCGCCAGTGCTGCTCTTCTCGTAGTCAATCCACAGGCCACCCATTGAGTAGTGGACAGCAGGGAAGATCTTCATCGGGACAAACCGGGGATCGACGCCCTGGAACTTCTCGTAGATCTCGAGGATGCCGCCGAGTTTGCGATCGAGTGTTTCCTTGGGTATGTGGGTCAGGTCGAGGTACACGCAGAGGCGGTCCTTTTCGACCGACAACCCCTCATTGGTGCAGATATTGAAGATTTCTCGGGTCGCAATATCGCGGGGCACGAGGTTGCCGTACTTCGGATACCGCTCTTCGAGGAAATAGATCCGATCCGACTCTGGAATGTCCCGGGGGTCACGAGGATCCTGCGGAGTGCGTGGCACCCACACACGCCCGCCTTCGCCGCGGGCGCTCTCGCTCATCAGTCGCAGTTTGTCTGCACCAGGGATCGCCGTTGGGTGGACCTGAATGAACTCGCCATTTGCGTAGTTCGCCCCCGCAGCGTAGCAACGGCTCACGGCACTCCCAGTGCAGACCATCGACATCGTCGAGCGTCCAAACACCAGCCCGCAACCCCCCGACGCCACCAGCACGGCATCTGCAGGAAAGGCCTTGAACTCCATCGTCACAAGGTCCTGACAGATGGCTCCGCGGCAGCGTCCAGACGCATCAAGCACCGGCTGTAAAAAATCCCAGAACTCCCACTTCTTCACCTTGCCGGCGACTTCCCAGCGACGCACCTGCTCATCGAGTGCGTAGAGCAGTTGCTGGCCTGTGGTGGCCCCGGCGAAGGCTGTTCGCTTGTAGAGAGTTCCACCAAACCGCCGCTGATCACGAAATCCTTCGGGGGTTCGGTTGAATGGCACGCCCAGGCGATCGAGCAGGTCAACAACCCGCGGCCCCCAGTCGGCCATCTCCTTGACCGGGGGTTGATGCTGCAGGAAGTCCCCACCGTAGACCGTGTCGTCGAAGTGTTTCGACTCGTTGTCGCCCTGCTGCCGCGTCTGTGTGTTGACGCTGTTGATACCGCCTTGAGCACATGCGGAGTGGGACCGCTTCACGGGCACCAGGCTCACCAGATCGACATCGACCCCGAGTTCGGCCAGCCGCATTGTCGCCGAGAGCCCAGCCAGCCCACCGCCGATCACCAACACCCTCGGACCAGCCATGCTCACACGCTCCTTTGAATCTGAGATCCGTCGACTCTCGGCCGTTTTCTTAACAGTGGGAGGCCGCGTACCAACGTAAGCCCTGCGGCCTCTGCCGCCGCTACTCGCCCTCGGAACCTTGCTCCGGCTCCCCTTCGTCCTCTGACTCATCAGCCTGCGACGGATCGACCTTGCCTTCGAGCATTTCGCGGGCCTCCGCCATCCGGCTCTCGATCACCTTCGCTTCCTCAACATCGACTGCACGCATCCCGCCAAGTCCACCGAGACCAGCAGCACCAAGAGCCACTCCCACAGCGATGCTGAGCCAGTTGGCCCTCTGCATGGCGGCCGGACTGGTCCAGATGCCCCAGGTGATTCCAAGCGACCAGAGCCCATTGGAAAAGTGGTAGACCGCCGAGAGCACGCCGATTGAGTAAAGCACAGCCACCACCATCGGCCGCAGGGCCTCCGACGCGGTGCTCGCTGCGTGATGAGGATCAAAAGCCCCACCCCCCAGCGGCTTGCCCATCGCGTGCAGCTGCCAGATATGCCAGATGATGAAGGCAAACGCGATCATCCCCGTCACCCGTTGGAGGGTGTAGCGGATGTTGCCTGAGTAGGTGTAGGAGCCCACGTTTGGCAGCCCCCCAGCGATGATCGCAATCCCGACCGAGGCGTGGAAGATCATCGGCAGGAAAATGAACGCCCACTCCACAACCGGCAGCAGCGGTCCCAGAGAATGGATCAGGTCGACCCGTGACTGAAACACGCCTGGCCCAGCCAGAACCGACGCATTCGTCAGCAGGTGAACGACCAGAAACGCTCCTACCGGCAGCAACCCAGAGAGCGAAAAAAGACGATAGATCAGGAACTGATGCCGCTCAAGAAACGGGGTATCACCTGCATCCGACGACTGGGTCGAAGAACTCACCTGATGAATCCTATTGGGGCAACTCGGATCAGCGACGCACAAAAGCGTTCCTGCTCAAGCAGTATAGGAGTCGCGGACACCTCGGCAACGCACCCTCCTGCGTCTGCCAGCAGAGCCTCACGTCCTGCCTCTCTGGCAGGCGGCGGCCCCAAAACCGACGCTGCGAGAGTGCCCAAAACGCTACCACCTTTGCCGACAGTGGGCGCGCCGAATGGCCTTTTTTGCTGCTTCAAGGGATACTTCAAACTGCTGGAGATCTGCTGCGAGAGGCAGAGCCCTGATATTCGGCACTTGCTTTGCTGATGATTTGAGATGTCATGGATGGATTCTTTGCACAACTCGACGCTCGCTCTGGAGGCCGCCCCGCCGTCTTGATCACCGATGACGATGTGGCCCTACGTGAAACGCTCCGTGCCACCCTGGAACCATGCGGTGTCGACACGGTACTCGCGGGCGATGGGCTGGAGGCTTTGGAAATCGTCAAGCGTGGCCCAGTACACCTGGCCGTGTTCGACATGCACATGCCCAGGCTCACGGGCCTCGACGCAATGCGTCAGCTGCGGGCGATGGGGCTGGACCTGCCCTGCATCCTGATCTCCGCCAGACTCGATGAACGGTTGCGGCAAGCAGCAGGTGAAGCGGATGCATTCTCGCTTCTTCCCAAGCCAATCTCCCGAGCGGACCTGACCACCTCGGTTCAGCAGGCTCTTCAGAGCCGATACCGCTGGACGGGCCCACCACGCTGAGGCTGCTCTCAGCCGAGTCGATTGGCCGTGGCGGTATCGGGTTTTATACTCGCATGTCTGTGAGGCGAGAGCCCTCACAGTGACCGCGATGAGGCTTCCCGTGTCGGAGCAACCCAACCTGGTGCTCGTATCGTCTGCAGGCAAACCTGCTGCGGTGAAAGGTCTGCTCGCCTCACTCAACCTGCCTCTCACTACGCCTCTCACCACGGCGGCTTCCATCACCGAGGCTGCCGAGATTCTTTTCAACAGTGGCTCGGAAGGGCTGCTCCTGACTGGCAAACAAGGCGGAGAGGAGCTGGCCTCGCTTCTCTGCGACCACGAACTGCTTGCCCGGCTTCCCGATGGCGTCGCGCTGCTCGATGCAGAGAACACGATCCGTTGGGCGAACCCCGCCATGGTGGCCTGGTGCACGTGCGAGAACGTTGTGGGGCACAACTTCTACGCCGTGCTGGGTGACCCTGAGATCCTGGGCCCGGACTACTGTCCGCTCCATACCGCCGTTGCCACCGGATCCGCCACCTCTTCCACGCTCCGAGTGGGTGAAAGTCGCTACCTGCATGTGCATGCCACAGCATTGCCATCTGGATCGCTTCCCGAAGCCTCGATGCCTACCACCACGCCGTTAGTGCTGGTGTCAGTCCGCGATGTTTCCCGGCAGATTCTGGAGCAAGAGAAGCGAGCCGCGATTCACCAGGCTGGCCGCCAGCTCGCAGATCTCACGCCCGATGAGCTTGCGGGCATGACGATTGAGGAGCGAATCGAACTCCTGAAAAGCAACATCCTCCACTACTCCAAGGACCTCCTGAAGTTTGACGTGGTGGAGATTCGCCTCGTCGACGAACAGACCGGTCGGCTGGAGCCGCTGCTGGCTGAGGGCATGGAACCGATGGCCCGCGAACGCCTGCTCTACGCCAAGCAGGAGGACAATGGCGTCACCGGGTATGTCGCCGCAACTGGCAAGAGCTATCTCTGCAACGATACCGTTGCAGACCCCCGATACATCGAGGGCTGCCGTGACGCGAAGAGCTCCCTGACCGTGGCGCTCGTGCTTCATGATCGTGTGATCGGCACGTTCAACGTGGAGAGCCCAAAACCGGGGGCTTTCGACAATACCGACCTGCAGTTTCTGGAAATCTTCTCCCGTGATGTCGCCGCCTCCCTCAACACGCTGGAGCTGCTTGTGGCGGAAAAAGCGTCCACGGCGGCCGAAAGCGTGGAGGCGATCCACGGAGCGGTCGCCCTTCCTGTCGATGCGATCCTGCACGAGGCGGTCGGGGTGATGGAGAAGTACATCGGCCACGACGCTGACGTGGTGGCACGACTGCAACAAATCCTCCGCAATGCCCGCGATATCAAGCAGGTGATCCAGCGTGTTGGCGAAACGATGACACCGACCCACGCACACGCGCAGCTACGGCAGCAGGATCGTCGTCCTGGCCTCGCCGGCAGACGGGTGCTCGTTGTCGATGCGGATGATCAGGTGCGATCTGCTGCCCACTCTCTGCTGGAGCGATACGGATGCACGGTGGAAGCCGCCCGCGATGCCGCCGAGGCCGTTTCTTTGGTCCGAGCGAGCTCTGGTGAGGCGTATGACGTGATTTTTGCCGACATCCGTCTGCCCGATATGTCTGGCTACGAACTTCTGCTGAAACTGCGTGAAATCATCGATCCCGTGCCGCTCGTGCTCATGACGGGGTTCGGCTACGACCCCGGACATTCGATCGTGAAAGCTCGGCAGGCTGGCATCGACCTGGTGCTCTACAAGCCGTTCCGCATCGATCAGCTGCTCGACATCGTCGACCGTGCCGTCACGGCCTTCTCGAGCAACGCCGCAGCTCCGGCATCACCAGCTGCAGGCGACGCGTAGCGGTCCTTGGAAACCCTCTGTTTTTTCGGCGACTGCGGCCCTGGAACCATCCGGAAGGGCACTCGGGCTGTGTGCCCATCCCCTGCTCGCCGCCGTCGTTTTCACCGCAGAGCCTGCAACGCGGCCATTTCCAGGCGTCAATCGTTCGTTTTTTTACCGGGATGCTCTGCCGAGATTGCACCGCCTCCTGCAGAAAACACCGCGGATTCTCGGTGTTTTCTGCATTTTCGTTTTCTTGCGCTGACATGGCCTTGACCCCTCGCGCGAAGATTCGGTACTTCCCCCGCCGAATCCGAGATGTTGGGTTTTTCCCAGCGTCGTGAGCTGGCGGCGTGTCCGCTTTGCTCGTTCGGTAGACAAACGGCCCGCCCCCGGGCCGAAGCGACATCCATCCCTCAGGGAACTAAAGCCATGTCGGGAAGCGAGAACCTCAACCATCTCCACGTATTGCGCCACTCGTGGTGGCGAACGTGGCTGCAGCCACTTCCCGGCGGCGCGGCACTGTGTGGAATGACGCTGCTCATGGCTGCTGCGTGCGGCGGGGTTGAAGCCCGTGGCGAAGAGACCACCGAACGTCCAAGCGTCACAGCCCCCGAGCCTCTTCCAGCTCCTGCCGACGAGCCCTCCGCGGCGGCTGCCGATGCCCGTCGTGTGATCGACGAAGCCCTTGCCCGCTCGGCCCAAGCGGCTGAAGACGCGTCGGCCGAGGCGATGCCCGAAGCTGAGGCCGTACCCCTTACGCCCGCAACAGGCAGCGAAGGAACCACTCCTCCGTCCGACCTGCTGGTCGCCAAGCTCTCGGCTCAGGTAGCCGCCGGTCAGCTGGAATCAAAGCGACTCGCTCGCACATCGCCAGCGGATGCCTTTGATCGCCTCGACCAACTGGCAGAACTCGTTGAAGCTGAGCCGATTTCCGATGAGGCTCGCCGCCAGATCATGCGACGCATCGATCGCACGCGTCGTGAGCTCGAGGAGATGACCGGCAAGCGGCAGGGCGAACTTGCTCTCGAGCGTCGCAATGCTGCGATCGAGGCCGAGATCGAGCGCGAGCAGGCGATGAAGACCGAGAACGAGGTGCGGCTTGCGGCCCTCGTTGATCAGTACAACGACCTTGTCGACGAACGCCGCTTTGAAGAAGCTGAAGCGATCGCCAAGAAGGCGAGTGAGCTCGCTCCCGACAATGCCGTCGCCCGCCAGCTGCTCGCGCAAAGTCGCATCATTCGACGACTCGCAGCCCAGCAGGCGATTGCCGATTCCCAGGCCAGCGGCTTCCTCGATGTGACTGAAGATGTCGAGATGTCTGCGGCCGGCTTCGTCGGCCCCATCGCTTTCCCAGAGATGAAGGACTGGGAGGAGCTGACCAAAAACCGCACGCGTCTTGCTGCAGAGGGTCGCGGCCGTCTGACTGCTGACGAGCAGGAGATTCAGCGAAAGTTGTCCACGAAGGTTCAGGCGAGCCACGGCGGCCAGCCCCTGGCCGAAGTGCTGGAGTCACTCGGCAAGCAGGCAGGTGTTCCGATCCACATCGACACCGCAGGTCTTGAGCAGGAAGCCGTCAGCACCGACTCTCCTGTCACCCTTTCGATTGACCAGCCCATCTCGCTGAAGAGCGCTCTGCGGCTGATCCTCGATCCGCTCAACCTTGACTTCACGATCCGTGACGAGGTGCTCAAGATCACGAGCCCACGGATGGTGCAGGGCGAGTACTACAGCGTGACCTACCCGGTTGCCGACCTCGTCATCCCGGTCCCCAACTTCTCTTCCGACGGGCTGGGCATCACGGGAGCTCTGCGTGAGGGCTACTCGCGTGTGAACCTGCGAAACTCCCTCTCCGTGCAGACCGGCCCACCCCCGACCGGCATCACTGCTGCGAATGGCGACGGTTCTGTCAGCGGAACAAGCCTGGCACAGTTCCAGCCGCTTGGAGGCAACGCCTCCGCCTCCGGCTCCACGCCATCGATCCCGTTTGGTGCCCCGCAACGCGGTGGTGCTCAGGCAGACTTTTCGTCGCTGATCAACCTGATTCAGCAGACTGTCGCCCCGACGACCTGGAATACGGTCGGCGGACAAGGTGCGATCCAGCCGTTCGACACCAACCTCAGTCTCGTCGTGAGTCAGACCCAGGAAGTCCATGAAGAAATCGTCGACCTGCTTGATCAGCTGCGACGCCTGCAGGACCTCCAGGTCACGATCGAGGTTCGCTTCATCTCGCTCAACGACACGTTCTTTGAGCGAATCGGCGTCGACTTTGACTTCAACATTCAAAGCGGTGTCAGCCAGCCTCTGAATATGACTGCGGTGCCAACGCAGGGCGGTGGTTCGAGCTCGCCTGGTGCCCTCGGACTGACGGCACAACCGGGCGGCCCGTCGCAGCTGATCGGTCTCGATCCAGCTGGCAACCCAGGCGTCGCCCTCGGACAAAACAACAACAATAACAACGGCAACTCGACTGGGAGCTACTTCTCCTTGCCGTTCCGTCAGAACAGCTTTGGTGCTGGCGGTGTGCCCTCGCTGCCGGGACTTCCAGACCCAACGACCAGCGCTGCTAACTTCGGCTTCGCAATCCTCTCAGACATCGAGGCCTACTTCCTGATTCAGGCTGCCCAGGGCAACACCCGCAGCAACGTGATGCAGGCTCCGAAGGTCACACTCTTCAACGGTCAGCAGGCCTTTGTTTCTGACACCCGCCAGCGTCCGTTCGTGACGAGTGTGGTGCCAGTCGTCGGTGACTTCGCTGCAGCTCAGCAGCCTGTGATCACGGTGCTCTCTGAAGGGACGGCCGTGAATGTGCAGGCGGTTGTCTCGAACGATCGACGCTTCGTGCGGCTGACGCTTGTGCCGTTCTTCTCCCAGATTGGCAACGTGCAGGAGTTCACCTTTGAGGGTGAGCGATCCACCAGGAGTAAGAGCAGCGACGAGAAGAGCGGGCCCGATGCCAACGGTGGCAATGTCGGACCGATTCCACTCGCCGCAGGCCTCAACTTTGGCAGTGCTCAGTCGAGCGAACTGGAGATTTCCTCCAATGGCACGACGATCCAGCAGCCTGAGTTCATCTTCACCACGGTGACCACGACCGTCAGTGTTCCTGACGGCGGCACGGTGCTCCTCGGTGGTATCAAGCGACTCCGTGAAGGCCGCAACGAGTTTGGTGTGCCAATCCTTTCGAAGGTGCCGTACATCAACCGTCTCTTCAAGAACGTCGGTCTCGGCAGGACCACCGACAGCCTGATGCTGATGGTCACCCCGCGGATTATCATCCAGGAAGAGGAAGAGGATAAGCTCCTCGGCGTGCGAGCTCCCTGATCCGAAACTCCACTCCTCACGATCCACACGCACCAGGGCTCGGGGCCACCCCCGAGCCCTGGTTGCGTTTCATAGACCGCGAGTGGGAGCCCGGTGCTGATGAGCCGGCGTTGCTGGCAAGCGAAGCCCGGAGGGCGAAAGCACCGTCAGCATCGAGCGAGATG
>JADHNY010000146.1 GCA_016779265.1 Pirellulales bacterium
GGGATCTTCAGAAACACCGGCCGGCCCGCCCGGGGCACTCCGGCGAGCATCCGCACCACATGGTCCGCCAGGAACCGGGCGATGTTGGCCGGCTTCACTGACGGGTCCTTCCCAGGAACGCGGCCCAGGGCATTGGGAAAGAAGACCTCAAGGAAGTGCCGGAAGCCCTCCTTCTCAGCCTCGATGCGGAAGCTGCGGTAGGCCTCAAGCATCGCCCGGTCGAGCACAGCATCGTCATTGAGGGTCACGGAAAACAGTCCCAGATCCACGGGGTGTGGGCCATCAGGCTCACACCCCGCCACATGTCCACTGCGGGCCTGCTGAATCGTGGTGCTGGCGAAGGGCAGGGCGGGCTCCTTGGTGTAGTTGCCGCTGCCGGTGGCCAGCCAGATGTCCGTTGTGTCGTTCATCCGCACCGCAGGGGTGACGGCCGAGTCACGGAAGATTCCCTCGTCGATCGCAAGTTTCTCACTCGTGCTCGCGCTCATCAGCATGATGTCGACGAGGCCTTCGGCCGTGATCTCACGGATCGCATCATGAAACTCAGCCAGGGTGCGGTAGGGCCCGCAAGCGGAGTCACCTCCGGGCTTCAGGCCGGGCGCAGCGAGCCCAAAGGCCATGTCCGGATCCTTGGCATCCGCGAGGATGAAGTCGTGACAGGAAGGATCGGCAACGATGCGGGCGAGCTTGGTGTCGAGCGACTTGAGTGGAGCCTGCGGCGTCATGCGGTTCTTTCTACGGAGCAACGGCGGCGATCACAGAATGGAAGATGTACCATATCGTCCCAGCCGACGGCATTCACGTCTGCGAGCCCCCTTCAGGAGCGCTGCATGGCAACTACCCGTGATATCGACTGCTTGATCTGCGGCACCTGTGTGGCCGACATCCTGGTCAGGCCCGTGCCACTCACTGAGCCGATCGGCGGGGGACGGCTGATCCATGTCGATCCGATTGAAGTCGTCACCGGGGGCATCGTCTGCAACACCGGCGTGGGCATGGCTCGCCTCGGCATGCAGGTTGCGGCGGCGAGCTTGGTGGGGAACGATCCGTGGAGCGATGTGATTCGCGGCAAGCTTGCTGCGGAAGGGATCGACACCGGCCCGCTGGTGAGCCACGCGAGCCTCGGCACGAGCACAACGGCCGTGCTGATCGATCCGGGTGGCGAACGGAGCTTTGCCCATCATGGCGGTGCGCCCTACGCGATCGACCTGGCGTTTGTCGAAGCGCTCAAGACGCCTCTTGCCCGCAGTCGCTGGGCTCTGTTCGGCTACCTCGGCCTGCTCCCGGGCCTGGAGCCACAGCTCGGGGATGCCTTGGCCGTCGCCAAGCAGTCGGGATGCCTGGTGGCCTTGGAGACGGGGGGCTCCGGTGGCACGCTGGAGCAGCTGATACCCGCCCTCCCGCATGTCGATCTCTATGTGCCAAGTCTCGATGAGGCGATTCACCAGACAGGCCTCACCGATCCGCAGGCAATCCTCGCCTGCTACCGCGACCACGGCGCCACCGGCATCGTGGGGGTGAAACTCGGCACCGCGGGCGCACTGCTGAGCGATGCCCGCGGCAGCCACATCAACGTGCCTTGCATCACGCCCCCCGGCGCCGTCGTCGACACGACGGGAGCGGGGGACGCGTTTCTCGCTGGACTGCTCACCGGGCTACTCCGCGAGATGCCGCTCGCCGATGCGGGGCTCGTGGCCGCTGCCAACGCCGCCTGCTGCGTCACCGGCTACGGCGCCACCGCAGCTCTCCGCGACTTTGAGGCGACCTGGCTGCTCGCGGAAAACCGCACCGCGTCGAGTTGAGCGGGGGGGCTGCGAGTTTTCTCTCAGCAACACGCCGGCGATCCTTCAGCCTGAGGCTCCGCTTGCCTCCGTCGGATGCCTACGGTTACAAGGATTCCTTGAGCCCGCCTCACTGCCCGCCTCCCTCTGCAGCCCACCTTATGAGCCTTCTCGTCTTCGGGCACCGCAACCCCGACACCGACGCCATCTGCTCCGCCCTCGCCTACGCCGCCTACCTTCGCCAGACCGGGCATCCCGATGCGGCAGCTGCCTGCTGCGGACCTCCGAACAAGCGAACGGAGTACGTCCTGCGAGCGGCGGGCCTCGCCCCACCGCGACTGATCATGGATGTGCGGCCCGAGGCTGAAGACGTCTGCCGTCGCAAGACGATCACCGCCCGCTTTGGTGATGCCTTCTTCGAAGCCTACGAACGGATGCGGGAATGGGACCTGCGGGCGATTCCCGTCGTTGACGAGAGTCGACGTGTCGTGGGCGTGCTCTCCGTGCTTGAGCTGATGGAACTGCTCTTCCGCGACGAAGGCGATCCGATCAAGTCGCGAACGGTGAATACCAACCTGCAGAAGATCACGGAGGCCCTCGGCGGCTCCTTTCAGCATGCCGAGGATCCCCTGCGTGAAGACGAGCTGCTCGTCATGGTCGGAGCAATGAGCGCCGATGGCTTCACGGCTCGCATGCAGAAGTTTGACAAAGACCGTGTGCTCGTCGTCTGTGGCGACCGGCCCACGATTCAGCTCCCGGCGATCGAACAGGGCGTCCGAGGCCTGGTGATCACGGGTGGCTTTGAGCTGAGTTCTGGACTGATCGAGCTGGCAAAGGCTCGCGGAGTGTCGGTGATCCTCAGCCCGTTCGACACCGTCAACACCACCACCCGCATCCGTTGCTCTCAGTTCATCGATCCTGCGGTCAGCCGAGACGTGGTGACCCTGCCGGCGAAAATGCGGCTCTCGGAAGCCCGCGGGATCGTCGAACGCTCCCCGCAGCCGGTGTTTCCGGTCGTGGGTGACGACGGCCTGCTGGCGGGTATCTCGTTTAAGTCAGACGTGATCAACCCGCCGCGGCCCAAGATCGTGCTGGTTGACCACAACGAACTCACACAGGCGGTTGCTGGCATCGAAGAGGCAGAAATCGTCGAGGTGCTCGACCACCATCGCTTGGGCGGTGGCCTGAAGTCGACCCAGCCGATCCGCTTCGTGAATGAGCCCGTCGGCTCCACCTGCACCCTTGTGGCCAGGCAGTTTCGTGCGGCTGGGCTTGAGCCTGATCCGGCGATTGCCCTCTGCATGGCGTCGGGCATCATCTCCGACACGCTCTTCCTGCGGAGTCCGACCACCACCGATGTCGACCGCGACATCCTCAACTGGCTGCGAGACCGCTGCACGGTCGACCTCGACATCTATGCCCGTGAGTTCTTCGAGATCGGATCTGCCCTGCGGTCGAGCACGCCTGACGAGGTGGTGCGGGAAGACTGCAAGGAGTTCACCGAGCAGGCGGTCCGCTTCTCGATTTCACAGATTGAGGAGACCGGCTTCGACCTCTTCTGGGAACGCAAAGACGAGCTTCTGGCGGCCCTTGGCGACTATGCCAGCGAGCGAAAACTGGACTTCTCCGCCTTGCTAGTGACCGACGTGGTCAGCAACGGCTCACTGCTGCTGCTCTCGAAGGAGACTGTTGCCTGGGAAGATGTGAACTACCCGAGGATTGATCCTGGCCTCTACGACCTGAAGAACGTCGTCAGCCGCAAGAAGCAGCTGTTGCCTTTAATCACACAGCTGATCCAGACAGCGATGGTGTAGGCCTGGGGCAGCTATGCATGCCGTGCGAGAAAGGCCTCGAACGCATCTGAGAGTGCAAGCCAGCTGGCCTCAATCACGTTCTCACTGACGCCCACTGTGCCCCAGTTCTCTTCGCCGTCAGTGCTCTCAATCAGCACTCGCACACGAGCGGCCGTGCCTTTCTGGCCGTTAATCACCCGCACCTTGTAGTCGAGCAGGTGCATCTTCTCGAGCACCGGGTAGTGGGGCTCGAGGGCCTTGCGGACAGCGGCGTCAAGCGCGTTGACGGGGCCATCCCCTTCGCCCACCTCATGCCGCACGGTATCACCGATCTGCAGTTTGACGGTGGCTTCGGTGCGAAGTTCGCCACCCCGGCCGTCGCGACTCTCGACCAGCACGTGGTAGCTGATCCGCTCGAAGGCAGGCGTGAATGTGCCGGCGAGTCGATCGACAAGCAGGTCAAAGCTTGCACCGGCTGCCTCAAACTGCCAGCCTTCATTCTCCAGCCGGCAGACCTCCGAGAGAACTTTTTCCTGCAGCGCTCGGTCTTCCTTGATATCGGCCCGCTTGACCACCGCAGCGATGTTGGAACGGCCTGAGAGCTCACTGACGAGCACGCGTCGCGAGTTGCCCACTTCTTCAGGCGGGATGTGCTCATACGACTCCGCCGCCTTGGCCACAGCATGCACATGCATTCCACCTTTGTGGGCAAAGGCACTGCCACCGACAAACGCCTGTCCCGGCCGGTAGCTCATATTGGCAGTCTCGTAGACAAACCGTGACAGCTCCGTGAGATGCCTGGTGCCAGTGCCACCGAGCACGTTGTAGCCCTGTAGTTTGAGCGATAGGTTCGCCACGACTGAGATCAAATCGGCGTTGCCGCAGCGTTCACCAACACCATTGATCGTGCCCTGCGCCTGTACGCAGCCAGCAGCCACACCGGCGAGCGTGTTGGCCACACCGAGGTCGCAGTCGTTGTGGCAGTGGATGCCAAGCGGCGTGCCCACCACAGCGGCCAGCCGCACGATCTCCTCGATCTCAGCAGGCATCGTTCCGCCATTGGTATCACAGAGCACCAGCCGCGTCGCGCCCGCTGCAGCGGCAGCCCGGATGGTCGCCAGGGCGTACTCCGCATCGAGCTTCCAGCCATCAAAGAAATGCTCGGCGTCGTAAAACACCTCGCGGCCCTGGCTCGTCAGGTAGGCGATCGTGTCGCCGATCATCGCCAGGTTTTCCTCCCGCGAAACGCCCAACACCTCAGACACATGGAAGGCTGAGGTCTTGCCAACAATCGTGATCACGCTCGTGCCCGCATCGAGCAGAGCCTTCATGCCGGGATCATCGGCGGCATCCATGCCGCGACGGCGGGTCATCCCGAAGGCCGCCACCCGCGAGTGGGAGAGCTTCAGATCGCGAGTCTGCTTGAAATACTCGGCATCCTTCGGATTGGAAAGCGGGTAGCCCCCCTCAATGAAATCGACGCCAGCCTCGTCGAGCCGCTGGGTAATCGCCAGCTTGTCAGCCAACGAGAAGTTCACTCCTTCGCCCTGGGAGCCGTCTCGCAGGGTGGTGTCGTAGATTTCGATGCTTTTCATACGGCTAGCCTACCGTCAGCCCCCAAACACCGGAATCCACACCGCCTGATCGCCTCAAACGCGTCTTCCAGGCCGACACACCGTTCTCCGTCCGCTCTCTCCCCATACGATAGGGGCCGCGTTCACTGCGAACCTCTGCTCCGTCCGCCCGTCGACTCATGAAGCCTCGCAAACGAAAAGCACGCCGCGGCCGACCTCCGCAGCCATCTCCACAGCCATCGTCTGCGACGGGCTGCGTGCTGCCCGGGAGCCTCGATCTCGTCCTCTCCGCCAACGAGCAGCGGGCTCTCGCGGAGGCTGTGCTCGCCCGTCCACTCAAGGCAGTGCGACTTCGGCCGGACGCGGCCCAGGGCAGGGCAGGGACCATGCCGCTGCCTTTTGCCACGGAGCCAGTGCCTTGGTTTACAGGAGGCCGATTCTGCATCGACACCCATCAGCCGGGTCGCTTTCTCGCGCATGCCGCCGGCGACTACTTCGTGCAGGATGCCGGATCGATGCTGGCGTTGGCCTTGATGGATCCGCAGCCGGGCGAGTGGGTGGCGGATGTCTGTGGAGCACCCGGTGCCAAGGCAACAGCTCTGCTGGAGGTGGTCGGGCCGGGTGGTGGGTTTCTGCTGGCGAACGAGCCGGTGCGTGGCCGCCTGCCACCGCTGGCCTACAACCTTGCCCGTGTCGGCTTTTCCCGCTGGCTCCTGACTGCCACCGACCCCGAACGTTTTGAGCCGCTCTGGCAGGAGCGATTCCACGCGGTTCTTGTCGATGCTCCCTGCACTGGTCAGGCACTTGTGGGCCGAGGCAAGCAGTCGCAGGCAGCCTTCACCGCCGCCCAGGTTGCGCACTCGGCAGCCCGGCAACAGCGGATCCTCGCTGCGGCTGCTGCACTCGTGCAGCCTGGTGGACGCCTCGTCTATTCCACCTGCACCTTCGCCCCTGAAGAGAATGAGCAGGTGATCACCAGTTTCCTGGCGGCCGCTCCGGACTGGCAGGTCGAAGAGCTCCCCGGTCTCGCCGCATGGCGTTCACCTCTGGAGCCTGGTGGCTACAGGCTCTACCCACATCGCGACCGCTGCGCTGGCAGCTACGCCATCCGTCTGCGGCACACCGCCGCTGGCACACCATCGCCTGACCAGCTACTGAGGTCAGCCGAAGACCGTCGCCTTTTTTTCGAACCGCTCACGATCGGCGATCAGCTCGTCGGCCAGCTCGCCGCCGCCACGATTCGGCGTCACGAAACCCAGTGGGAGGCCTGGCCTGCCGACATCGACGCTGCCCTTGGTCGCGAGGGCCGACTGGCACGCGCGGAAGCGAGTGAAGTTGCCTACCGCCCCGGGAAACACTGGATGCCTGCTCACGCCCTGGCAATGCGACGGGAGGCTCAGTGGCAGCCAGCAGCGTTTTGCGACCTCGACGACGAAGCTGCGCGGGCCTACCTCCAGGGCCATGCGCTTCCAGCAGGCGGCCAGGGCTGGTGTGTGGCACGCTGGCAAGGTCGACCGCTCGGCTGGCTCCGTGGAAACTCCAGCCGGCTCAACAACGGCCTGCCGCCGGCGGCTCGGCTGACGTTTCCGCCACTCACTCACACCGGCTCGAGCACCACCTGTTGAGCCAGCTGAGCCACCGCCTGCGGCTCGAGTCGACCAGCCAACAGCGTGCGGCAGTTCTCTGAAGCAGCAGCCACGCCCAGTCGCATCGCATCGCTGGGCGGCAGCCCGCGGGCCAGCCCCGCAGCAAACCCCGCAGCAAGGCAGTCACCGCAGCCGATTGGATTGACCACACGATCGACCGGCAGCGGCTGGATGCGACCGCAGCCCTCCGGCCCAAGCACGAGTGCCGGCCGGCTGCCATCGGTGATCAACACCCACTCCGCACCACGATCATGAAGCTCATGCATGGCAGAAAACACCGCCGTCTCGTTATCCAGTCGACGGCCCAAAGTCTTTGCCAACTCCTCTCGGTTCGGTTTCACAAGCAACGGTCGCAGTGGTAACGCCTCGAGTAGTTCCGGTCCACGGGCATCGAGAACCACGGGACACGATGAAAGCTCAAGCAGCTCGCGGTAGAAGGTCACGGGCGTGCCGGCGGGCAACGAGCCGGAGAGCACCACGACCGACGCATCAGTCACCGCGTCACGAAAGGCCGTCACAAACGCAGCCAGTTCGTCAGGCTCGATTGCGGCCGCATTTTCGACGAGTTCTGTTGTCTGCCCGGTCCCTCTCTCCAGCAGCGTGGTGCAGGTGCGAGTTTCTCCGTGGGTGGGCACCGCGATGAGTTCAATACCCAGCATCGCCATTTCGCGGGCCGTCGCGTCAGCCGGCGGCCCCCCGAGCACCGTCACGGCCCTCACCGGACTCCCCAAGTGCTCTGCCGCGACGGCTACATTGAGCACCTTCCCGCTCGCGCACTGCCAAGTCTGTGCTGCCCGGTTCACTTCCCCGATCAGCAGTGACTCAAACTCCATGATCGACTGCCAGGCAGGCGAAAGCCCGGCCGCAACGATCTGGCCGGAGTAGGGAAGCACGTTGCGCATACGGAGGGTTCTCTCTGCGGGCGATTGCCCATGAGTGTAGTTCTCTCCGCCAAGAAGCACCGGCTAACGCACGCGAACCGCTCGCGTGACCCGCCCGAAGTTGTCGACGAGAATCAGGTCCGTGCCAGAAATGGACCTGATGGCTGGCGAAAAGGTCTGCCCAGCCATGTTGACGCGTGATGATGACGTGACGTGTGCCACCAATCGCCCATTGGAAACCTGCCAGGTTCCGGTCGAGATCGGCGTCGGGACGAAAACGTATTGGAAGTTTTGCAGCATCTGGTAGTAGCGATACGTCTGAAACGTGCCGTTTCCGTCGTAGACAATATCTACCGATCCCTCACTGTCAGTCTCCCGCCAAGTCCCGAGCAACATCCGAG